>JAFGAO010000179.1 GCA_016933615.1 Acidobacteriota bacterium | reverse complement strand
ATCCGTACCCCGTCTGTATTATTGTCCGCCCGTCCGGGGCATTTGCCGGGAGGTGAACGTTGGAATTGAGGCATCTGCGGTATTTCGTCGCGGTTGCGGAGCAGCTGCATTTCCGCCACGCCGCCGAGATCATGCACGTGGCCCAGCCGGCGCTCTCGCAGCAGATCAAGCAGCTGGAAGCGGAAATCGGCGTGACCCTCTTCGAGCGCTCCCGCCACAATGTCAGCCTCACGACCGCCGGAAAAGCTTTTTACGAAAACGCGCAGCGCATTCTCAAGCAGGCGGATCAGGCGGTGTCGAATGCCAGGAAGGTTGAAAGCGGCGACGCCGGCAGCATCCGGGTCGGCTTCGTCAGCACGGCCGCTATCCGCGTGCTGCCGGCCGCAATGAAACAGCTGCAGAAGGAGGCGCCGCGGGCCGAGGTGGAACTGAACGAGCTCGCCGCGGGGGAGCAGGTCGACGGGCTTTACCGGGGGCAGCTGGATGTCGGTTTCGTGCACGCCAAACTGTCCCAGGATATTTTTAAGTCGATGGTGGTCGCCCGCGACCGCCTGATCGTGGCCGTCCCGGCCTCCTGCAAACTGGCGCGCTCGAGGCGCGTCGGCATGAAGGATCTGGCCGCCTGGCCCGCGATCATGCCCGCCGCGCATTCGAGCTCCGGTTTTTATGAGCAGGTTCGCAGCGCCTACCAGCGGGCCGGTGTGCGCCCCGAGCGCATTCACAATACGCGTTTGCTCCAGACCGGGCTCCTGCTGGTGGCGGCCGGCCTGGGGGTTTCGCTGGTTCCGGAGTCGTTTCAGTCCATTCACGTCAAGGGCGTGGCTTATAAAAAGCTCAAGGTCGAGCCCCCTTTGTCCGAACTCGCGGCCGTCTGGCGCCGCGACAATGCGTCTCCGCTTCTCGGACGCTTCATAAAAACCCTTTCCGAGCTGCGCTGACCGGCCCGGATTTTTGATACATTCGGGTTATCACCAACGCCTGTTCTTAATATTGGACGCGGATTGCGTCTCCGGGCTATAAAATAACGTGACGATTCGCGCGCAATGCGCAATCCGGTTTTAGAAACAAGGAGAAGAGGATCCATGGCGAGGGGAGCGCTTGAAGGTGTCAAAGTTTTGGATTTCACGCAGTATCTGTCCGGCCCCCACGGCACCAGCGTGCTCTGCGAGCTGGGAGCCGAGGTCATCAAGATAGAAAGGCCGGGCATAGGGGAGCCGGAAAGGCAGGCCATGCCCAAGACGCCCAAAGGGGAGTCCTATCAGTTTTTTTCATACAACCGGGGCAAAAAGAGCATTACCCTGAATCTCAAGGATCCGAAGGGGGTGGAGATCGCCAAAAAGCTGGCGGCCAAGGCGGACATCCTCGTGGAAAATTTCGCTCCAGGCGTCATGCAGAGGCTGGGTCTCGGCTATGAAGAGTTGAGCGGGATCAATCCCCGCATCATCTACGCCTCGATCTCGGGCTTCGGACAGACGGGCCCCCGGCGCGACGATGTCAGCTACGACGTGGTCGCCCAGGCCATGGGCGGGCTGATGAGCGTAACCGGCCGGCCCGACGGCGAGCCGCTGAAGGTGGGCGTCTCCCTCGGAGACTACATGGGCGGATACAACGGCGTCATCGCCATACTTGCCGCTTTGTATTACCGGACCGTGACGGGCGAGGGTCAGGCCATCGACATCTCCATGCAGGACGGCATCTGGGCCATGGTTTTTCCGGACCGCGCCAATTATTTCGATACGCTCGAAGTTCCCAAAAGATTCGGCAACAAGCTCAGCAGTTCCGCCCCGTTCGGCGCCTATCACGCCAGAGACGGTTACGTGGTGATCTGCACCATCACGGATGCGCAATGGCAGAAAGTCCTTCAGGCAATGGGCCGCGAGGATCTGAGCGGCGAGCAGCGTTACGCCACGCGCGAGAGCCGCACCCACAACATGGAAGAGGTCGACGGCCTGGTCGAAGCCTGGTGCGGGGGAAAAACGGTCGAGGAAGTATTCTCAATTCTCAAGAAATTCGGCGTTCCCTGCTCCCCTCTGCCGACTTTCGACCAGGTTGCCAGCGATCCCCACCTCCTGGAAAGGGAAATGATCGTAGAAGTGGAGCAGCCCGTATCCGGGAAGGTGAAACTCTCGGGTTCGGTCTACAAAATGTCCAGGACCCCGGGCGACCGCCGCATGCGGGTTCCCGAAGTCGGCGAGCACAACGTGGAAGTGTACCGGCAGCTTCTGGGGATCGACGAGGAGGAGATGAAAAAGCTCGAGGAAGCGAAAGTAATTTAATCGTATTTTTACCAAATTGGAGGTGAATCCCTATGAACGGCCAGGAATTTCTGGACATACTCAAATCGAGAAAGAGTATCCGAAGATACAAACCGGACCCGGTTCCGGACGAGATGATTGACATGATCCTCGAGGCGGCACGATGGGCGCCTACGGGGGAAAACTACCAGCCGTGGAGGTTCATCGTCATCCGCGACCAGGAGACCCGGAACAAGATCGGCGACATCTCCAAACAGGGAAGCGGATCCCGCATGACCTCCTGGTACTGCCTCAACGAACTGCAGCAGAGATTCGAGGGGATCGAAGATCCCGAAAAGAGAGCCGGCGTATTGGAGTTCATGTATTCGGGCAGAGTGTCCGAGTTCTGCAAGCAGGCGCCGGTGATTTTCGCCGTGATCGGAGATCTGCAGATCGGAAGCGTCGACGTTCCCTACGATCTTTGCGCGGCCATGGAGAATATGATCCTTCAGGCCCACGCCATGGGCCTGGGATCGTGCTGGGTTTACGGCCCCGTGGCCAGCACCCGGGACGCCATCCGGTTCAAGAAGATCCTGGGCATCCCGACCGGTTTCGGCGATTTCAAGGTGCTTTCCTACCTTGCCGTCGGCTGGCCTCTGGAACAGCGCAAGCACCCGAGGCCGAAACTGCCGCTCGAGGAGATGGTGTATTGGGAAAAATTTGGAAACAAGGAGAGGCCCTAATGGATAAGATAAAATACTGCAACGAAGTGCTGGCGCGGGTCGAGGAACTCATGTATCAGGAACTCTCCGGCATGGCCTACTGGAAATGCGAGTTTGTAGGCGTCGACTTCATCCGGAGTCACAGGATCGAAGGATCCTCGGTTCCCGAAATCGTCGAAAGCTGCGCCAGGGTTATGAAGGATGAGGGAATCGTCGAGGATGTCGCGTACAAAACGGGCGGCGACGGAGTCATGCTCAAGCTGACGGTCAACGGCTGCATGCACCACGGCAAGGAAGCCCACGTCAAGGCGGAAGGCGTCCGGCCCTACATCTGCCCGATCGCCAATATGGTTCTGGACCAGATTCACGATAAATTGAAATACACGACGAGCTACCTGTCCAAGATCGCCATCGATCCGGAGAGGAACCGGTGCCTGCTCTATATGGCCCTTTACGAAACGCCTGATATGATCGGCCATGTGACGGACTGGCTCAAGGACGACCCGGACAGGGAGTGGCTTGAAAGCCAGGGTTCCCAGATCCTTGCCGCAGCCGACAGGAAGAAGCAGGAGTAGCCGCATTCTCCCTTCGGCAATCCTGATTTTTAATCGAAGCCGCGCGACAGGCGTCCGCTCCAGGTGCGCGGCTTCTATTTTTCAGAGCGACAATAAACCACTGCCTCATCGGCCTGACTCCCGGCAGAACCCGTGGTGTGCGGCAGCCGGCTGCCGCGTTGCAGGGCAGCCGCATTCTGACGGCCCAAAGTCAGGAATAATCCAATCCGGCGCCGGCCGGGCGCGTCGTGCTTCCCGGTCCGGGTCCGGTTGAACTTGAGCGGGTGAAGGCGGAGGGCGTAGTCTGTCATTTTCCCCGTTGTCGATGTTCGAGGACGGAGTGAACGGTACCGGGAGGGATGCATGCCGAAAGTGACCGGCCTGGGTGAAGCGGTGGCGTCGATTGCCGACGGCGCGCACATCGGTCTTTCCGGGTTTTCGATCGCCCGGTGCGCGATGGCCTTCGCAAGGGAAATAATCCGCCAGGGCATTCGGAATCTGACCGTTTCCCAGTGCGTGGGCGCGATGGACGCGGATATGCTCGTCGGCGCCGGCGCCGTGGACCGGCTTATTTACGGAGGCGGTTCGCTGGACCGTTTCGGGCTGCTCGCCAACGTCAATGCCGCAATTGAAACGGGTACGCTCGTCGCTGAAGAATACAGCAGCCTCTCGGTTGCATTCCGCTATCTGGCCGGTTCGCTGGGCCTGCCTTTCATCCCGATCCGGTCTCTGTCCGGCTCCGACCTTCTGGCCCGGCTTCGCGAAAAATCGGGATCGGACGTCGCAACCGTCGAGGACCCTTTCACCAAAGTCCGGTGGCTTGTGCTGAAGCCGCTGGTCCCGGATGTTGCGGTGGTACAGGTGCAGGCCTGCGACGCAGAGGGGAACAGCTGGATCATGGGGCCGAAATGGGACAACGGGGAGCTGGTGAAAGCGAGCGGTCGGGCCATCGTCATCGCCGAGCGCGTGATTCCGGCGGACGAGATCCGGCGGGAGCCGGAGCGCAGCGTGATTCCGGGCCTTCTGGTTTCGCACGTTGTGGAGCTGCCCTTCGGAGCGCATCCGACATCCGTGTACCGCGAGTACGATTACGACTCCCGCCGGATAGAGGAATACGTCGAGGCGGGCGGAAGCCGGGATGCGTTCAGGGCGTACCTGGACGCCTATGTTTTCGGCGTGAAGAACCACCGGGAATACCTCGAAAAGATCGGGGGCCGGGATAAGCTCGAAAGCCTTCGTGCCGACCCGGTCCTTGGATATTAGGGAGACATGCGATGGAGTATACCCCGTCCGAATTGATGGCGGTATCGGGGGCCCGGGAGCTCGGCGACGGCCAGGTCGTGGCCGTGGGCGTCGGGCTTCCGATGGTGGCGTCGCTTTTGGCGAAGCGGACGCACGCCCCCGATATGGCCATCGTCTTCGAGATCGGCGTCATCGATTCCGAGCCGGTTCACACCGGCGTGGGGCTGGCGGATCCCCGGGTGTGGTACCGGGCAACCGTTCTGAGCAGCTTCGTGGATATTCTGGGGACGCTTCTGCACCGCGGGCGTGTGGATGTGGGGTTTCTGGGAGGTCTTGAAGTGGACCGGTACGGCAACCTCAACACCACCCTCATCGGGGATCCGAAGGGCGAATTCCGGCACATGGTTGGAAGCGGCGGCGCCAACGACATTGCGTCCTGCGCGAAAAAAACGGTTTACATCATGCGGCACGAGCCGCGCAAGCTCCGGGAATCGGTTTCTTTCATCACCAGTCCGGGATATGTGGGCGGCGGCAAGGCCCGCGAGGAAGCGGGCCTCGCGGGAGGGCCGAGCTGCGTAATCACGGATAAGGCGATTTTCGGTTTTCACCCGGAATCGAAACGGATGTCGATCCGGTCCATTCACCCCGGAAATACTCTTGAGGACGTCATTGAAACCATGGGGTTCAAGCCCGAAATCCCGGATACGGTGCCGTTTACGGAAGCGCCGTCTCCGGAACAGCTGAGGTTGATCCGGGAGGAGATCGACCCCGGCCGGATTTACGTCGGTTAATTCAGACTTTCCACGGTTTCCCGCACTTTCACTCCAGGCACTTCCTTATCCGGAATCGGGTTGGGTCCAATGCCGTTAACTTAATAGAAAAACCCTTTTTTACAATGTTTTATCGGGGCCCTGCCCCAGGTTTTTGACGGATACGGGCCAATTCTCCATGGGCAATCCTGGCCATAGCCATGTTGTTTCACCAGGCAGAACCTGCCGGTGATTTTGGTCACAATCCACGATGCGCATCCGGTCAGATCCGTGTACACTGTCCCCGAATCCGGCATGAACGGGTTGCGGCAATGGAGAAAAGGCCATGCATAAAAAATACATAAAATTCCTTCCGCTGGTTGTGCTGTTCGTTTTCATCTCTGCCTCGGAATCCCAGGCTCTGACAATAGTTACCCGCTTCATAGGGGGCACGCCCCCCGCGAACGCCTCGGGGTCCGGAAACCTGACCGGCATCGTCGAAGCCGCCGCGCGCATTTGGGAATCCTTCTATGCGGATCCCGTCACGGTTACACTGGACTATGGCTGGGCATCCATACCGGATGCGGGAAACCACATAGCGCTTGGATTCAACGAACAGGGGAATCAGGAGCTTTTCGGCATGCTGCTGTTCGATAATTCCGGCAAAACCCTCTTCTTCCTGGATCCGACCCCGGACTCTAACGAGGAATATCTGCAGAGCGATGAAGAGTTACAAAATTTCGGGGGCGGACTGATCAATGTCGCCCGCATATTCAGGCAGCCGACAGGGACCGCGGCCGGATACCTGGATTTGCTCTCGGTGGTGCTCCATGAGATCGGACACTCCATGGGCATGTCCGTCGGCAACCATGCATTCGCCGCTCAGAGCGCGGGCGGCGTCATTCTTCTCTCCGAGCGCCTCCCGTTTGCAGGAACCATGGCTCCGCTCGAGTTCAATAATTCCGGTTACATACCGCACTTCAATGTCATGGAGGTTTCCTACGGCTGCCTGATGAGCGGAATCAATGCCGATGAGCGGCGAATGCCCTCCGAACTGGACATTCTGGCCAATGCCCAGATAAGCGGATACACGGTACAGAGTCTCGAGCCTGCTACTATAGACGAATATATTCAAACCGGGCTTTTCATGCGTTTCTGGCTGCCCGCCTGGATGGAGTCCGCCGGCTCCAGTCAGGGTGCCGCTCCGAAATTGAACCAGACCCGGACCGGCCTGAATCCCCGGATTATTATCTGGAACCGCTAGCCGGTTTCAGCTGTCCCGGGCCGCGGACGACTGCGAGACCGATCATGAACCATGAACGCAGGAAACATCCCAGGTTGAACGAACCATTGCCGGTTATTGTGCGCAGCACCAACAGGCGCGGGAAACCGTTCCAGTTTCCTTCCATCACGCGGGACATCGGCGCCGGCGGCCTGTGCGCCGTCGCGCCCGGACCCCTGCTTCCGGGAGAAAAAATAAACCTGCACATACGCTTCGCCGTGCCCGGCAGCAATCCTGCACAGGCTCCGGCGGCTTCAGCCCGCGCGGTTGTATCGCGGACGGAAAACCGGCCGGACGGCACCTGTGTTTTTGCCGCCTCTTTCCTGACAAGGCGCGCGCACTGATCCGCCGGGACCCGGGGAAATCACGAAAATACCGGTCAGCCGGCAATATCCACTTGTCCATGGAATTCGACAGGACCGCCTGCCGCAATTTCCGAGCTGAGGATTCATTACAACTAAACCCGCCGCCTCCAGCCGCGCGACCCTGCCCGCATTTCTCAAAGCCTGACTATTCCAAGAGATTTTGTTGACTATGGAAGCCCAAAATGAGTTTAACAATATGGGGGAAACAATATCGGAATGAGGTTCAGCGGGGTATTTCGGCCAGGCGGTTTCTGTAGGCGAAAATCAACAATTCAAAACGGTCGGCAACTTCCAGCTTGGAGTAGATGGAGGTCAGGTGGTGGTGTACCGTAATTTCGCTGATGAAAAGGGCTTCGGCGATCTGCCTGTTCTTCAATCCCTTGCCGATCTGCCGGATCACTTCGCGCTCCCTCTCGGTCAGGGAGGCTATTTTCCTCTCTTCAGGATCCTGCTTCTCATTTCTGTTCCTGGGAGAAAGCTCCCGGAGCAGGCTGGCTGTCGTGAACCTGTCCAGCCATACCTCTCCCCGGTTCACACATACTATGGCTTTCACCAGCATGTCGGCGGACTTGTCGTGGGACACGACGCCGGAGGCTCCCAGACGCACCGCTTTGTGATGAAAATCTCCGTCTTCAGCTTTTGAGAGTACGAGGATTTTCGAGTCTTCGGCCGCATCCGTAATTTGGGGAAGAAAGTCCATCTTTTCACTGTCCCCGGAAGCCAGTCCGACTATGACGATGTTCGGCTGTTCGTTCCTTATCATGGCCAGGGCCTGCTCCCAATCCCCGGAATCCCCGGCGATCTCGAAATCTTTTCGCCCGGAAAGAAGCGAGCATAGCCCCTTCCGGAAGAGTTCGTAATCTTCCACCACAACGATACGGATTTTTTCTTCGGCGGCTGCCGTCACTCCGGTTCCCATAACTCTGGCCTAAGACTAATCATCGGCGAAATTTACACGTTCGTGAGCGGTATTTGCAGCAGTCCGCAGCATGCAGGGGCGAACCTTCCGCCTTCGCCCCTAGCCGAAGCAAAGCTTCGGCCGGGCTTCGGCGGACCGGTGTGTTCGCCCTTAACGTAAGAAGGTGTAAACGTTCGGATATGCGAACGTGGAGTTACGGGATGCATTCTTCGTCGGTATAGTGATTAAATCATCCCGTCGATAATCGCGTTCAGGGTAGGGCTCGGGCGCATTTTCCCGGTTATTCTAGGGATATCGAAAAGGTAATAGCCGCCCATGTCCACCGCCTGGCCCTGGGCTCCCAGCAGTTCCGCGTTGATCTTGTCCTCGTTTTCGATCAGCCGGCCGGCCACCGTGGAGAAACGCGCCCTCAGTTCCGGGTCTTTCGACTGGGCGGCCAGCGCCTCGGCCCAGTACATGGCCAGGTAGAAATGGCTGCCGCGGTTGTCGATGCCGCCCAGTTTCCGGGCGGGCGACCGGTTGTTTTCAAGAAACTTTCCTATTGCCTGATCCATGGTTTCGGCCAGTATGGCGGCTTTTTCATTGTTGAAACCAGCCGCGAGATGTTCCAGGGAAGCTCCAAGTCCGGAGAATTCGCCCAGCGAATCCCATCGCAGGTAGCACTCCTTCCGGAATTGCTGGACATGTTTGGGAGCGGACCCGCCCGCGCCGGTTTCAAAAAGCCCGCCGCCCGCGAGCAGCGGTGAAATGGAGAGCATTTTCCCGGATGTGCCGATTTCCAGGATGGGGAAGAGGTCGGTCAGGTAGTCCCGGAGCACGTTGCCTGTTACGGAAATGGTGTCCAGCCCTTCGCGGATGCGCTTGAGCGAGAACTTCATGGCCCGCACCGGATCCATGACGGGAAGCTCCAGCCCCGCCGTATCGTGATCCTTAAGATAAACACGGACCTTCTGAATGACCTGGGCGTCGTGGCCGCGGTCGGGATCGAGCCAGAACACGGCCGGCACCCCGGTGGCGCGGGCGCGGCGCACGGCCAGTTTCACCCAGTCGCGTATCGCGGCATCCGTCGTCCGGCAGGAACGGAAGATGTCGCCCTTTTCGACCGTCTGTTCGAGAATCGTCTCGCCGGTCGCCCTGTTGACGACCCTGATTTTGCCGGGCCCGGGGGCGATGAAGGTCTTGTCGTGCGATCCGTACTCTTCGGCCGACTGGGCCATCAGGCCCACGTTGGGAACGCTCCCCATGGTTGCGGGATCGAAGGCGCCGTTGCGCCTGCAGTCCTCGACGATTGTTTTGTAGGTTGTCGCATAGCATCGGTCCGGTAATACGGCCTTGGTGTCCTGCAACTCCCCCTCGGGATTCCACATCTTGCCCGAATCCCGGATCATGGCCGGCATTGAAGCGTCGATAATGACGTTGTTCGGAACATGGAGGTTGGTGATGCCGCGGTCCGAATCCACCATCGCCAAAGGCGGGCGCATGGCGTATACGTCCCGGATGTCCTTTTCAATTTCGGCTCTCTTTTCTTCGGGAAGGGACTCGATCCTGGAGAGGAGGTCGCCCAGGCCGTTGTCCGGATTTACGCCCAGTTCATCGATGATGCCGGCGTGTTTTTCAAATACCGGATTGAAAAAGGCCCTGACGGCATGACCGAAGATAACCGGGTCCGATATCTTCATCATGGTCGTTTTCACGTGCAGGGAAAAAAGCACGCCCTGTTCCTTTGCCTCCCGGATCTGCTCCTCGTAAAACCGGCGCAGTTGCAGGACATGCATCACGGACGTATCCAGGATGTCTCCTTCCGCAAGGGCCATATCATCCTTGAGCACCAGGATCGCGCCGTCTTCGGAGACGTATTCATAGCGCGCCTCGGCGGCGGTTTTCATATTGACGGACGTTTCGCTTTCGTAGAAATCCCCCCGGGACATGTGCGCCACGTGGGTTTTGGAATCCGGACTCCAGGGGCCGAGCTTTTTGGGATGCTTCTTCGCGTATGCCTTTACGGACAGCGGGGACCGGCGGTCAGAGTTGCCCTGGCGGATCACGGGGTTGACCGCGCTTCCGAGAACGATGGAGTATTTCGCCCGGATGGCCCTTTGCTCTTCATTCTGCGGATTCTCGGGGTAGTCCGGAAGGTTGTAGCCTTTGGACTGAAGCTCTGTTACGGCGGCCTGCAGCTGCGGGACTGAGGCGGAAATATTCGGCAGCTTGATGATGTTTGCTTCCGGCTTTTGGGTCAGGTCGCCGAGCATGGTAAGGTAGTCGGGGATGCGCTCTGATTCCTCGAGATACTCGGGGAAATTGGCCAGGATGCGGCCCGCCAGGGATATGTCCCACATTTCTACCGCGATCCCGGTTCCTTTTGTGAACGCCCGCACGATCGGGAGGAAAGACAGTGTGGCCAGCGCCGGCGCCTCGTCCGTCCAAGTCCATATGATCTTCGATGTTTTTTTTGTCATGACTTTCTTGATTTTTCTCCTTAAAGCCCTCTCGGCCGCTTGTTTAAAATGCCGGGCGATACGCTCCGTTTTCCTTATGATGATGCTATTCTGTTTTCCCGGAAGTCCCGAAACGCCGGATGCTGCGACATCGGGAAAAAGGATTTTACACCATGGTCCGAATATCTCGACAGATTTCTGCGCTTCCGGCCTGCGGCCCGACGGTGAATTTGCGTTTTGAAGCGTTGCAGGAAATGCGGGCCGCGGGAGATTTAAGGATATAATGCCGTTTATCGGTTGAAATAAAGGATTGCGGAGATGGGAACGGCCGGGTTCGTGGGTTGGGATATCGGAGGCGTCAATGTCAAAGCTTCATGGCTGGCCGAGGAAGGGAACCGGATCCGGCGCTCCCGCGTCGTTTCCAGGCCCTTCGAGATATGGCGCGACAGGGAGCTGCTGCCGGAAGTGCTGCGCGCCGCAGCCGGGGAAATCGCTCGCGGCGGTCCGGTCCGTGCGATGGCCGTGACCATGAGCGCCGAACTTTCCGATGTTTTTGCAATAAAACGCGAAGGAGTCCTGTTTGTGCTGGAGTGTGTCCGCTCGTGTTTCCCGGGCCATGAAATCCATGTCCTGAGCCTTTCGGGTGAACTGGTGCGGCTCGAAACGGCCCTTGCCTCCCCAATGGAATTCGCCGCGGCCAACTGGGCGGCTTCGGCCCGGTGGCTCGCGGGCCGCCACCCGAACTCGCTCCTGGTGGATGTCGGCAGCACGACGACGGACATCCTGCCCGTCCTGGACGGCCGGGTCCTGGTCGGCGGGAAAACCGATATGGAACGCCTTGTTTTGGGAGAACTGGTCTACACCGGGGCCCTGCGCACCAACGTGGCCGCGATCGTCCGGTCCGTCCCGGTCCGGGGGCGCGCCTGCAGGGTCGCTTCGGAATACTTTACGGTCAGCGGCGACGTAAATCTGATCCTGGGCTATCTGGATCCGGACGATTATACCTGTACGACGCCGGACAACCGGCCGCCGACGGCGGCTTCGGCCCGGGGCCGCCTGGCCCGGCTGGTCTGCGCGGACACGGAAATGCTGGCGGCGCAGGAGATCGAGGAGCTGGCCCGTTACGTCCACGCGCAGCAGGTTCTCCAGATCCGTTCGGCAATGGAGCAGGTTGTGGCTAGGCTCCCGGAACTGAGACGTCACCCGGCTGTTGTTTTCGGAACCGGAGCTTTCCTGGGCGAGGAAGCCGCCGCCGGCCTGGGGCTCGAGATCCGGAACCTGCGGAGCGACCTGGGAGAGAAGAGATCGGACGCCCTCCCCTGCCTCGCCGTCGCCTGCCTGCTGGCGGAACAATGCAACGCGGGGCACGGATGCGCCTGAACACGGTTTTCAAAATCGGCGGCAGCCTTGGCAGAAGCAAGGGATTGGCCGCACTCTGCAGGGAGCTCGGCCCGCTCGGGAGGCGGCACCCCGTCCTCGTCGTCCCGGGCGGGGGGGAATTCGCCGACCTGGTGCGGAAATACTACCGGGAGTACGAACTCGGGGAAACCGCCGCGCACCATATGGCGCTTCTGGCCATGGACCAGTACGGTTGCCTGCTGAACCGCCTGATTGAAGGCAGCCGGCTGGAAACGGAAATGGTGCGCGCCCGTCAAACGGCGGAGTCCGGCAGGGTGGCGGTTTTCCTGCCGTCCACGGCGCTCGGCCGAACCGATCCCCTGCCTCATTCCTGGGACGTGACTTCCGATTCGATTGCGGCATGGATTGCGTGCGCACTCTGCTGCGCGCGGCTGGTCCTGGTCAAGGACGTCGACGGCCTGTCCCGAACCCGGGATCCCGCAGACAGCGCCGCGCGGATCATGGACCGGATGACTGTTGGAGAACTGGCCCGACACAGCGGCGGAGTGGACCCCTACCTGGGCCGTTTGCTGCAAGAGACCAGTCTGGTAACCTGGATCGTGAACGGATTGCACCCGGAACGCGTTTCCGAATTGCTGGATTCCGGGAAAACAACCGGCACCCGGATTATCCCGCATCCTGATTATAAACCGGCACTTTAAATGCCCGGGGAACCCCCCCCGGGAATCAAGGCGGGATTCTGCAGAAGCCGGCGGACGCGCCCCGCTTCCAGCGGCCCCTCGCGCCGGTTGTCCCGGCAGACGGCCGTGCGCAGGCCCACAATATCCGCCCCCAGTTTCCTCGCCTGCGGCAGGTCCTTTTCTCTAAGGGCGCCGGCAAGGGCGAACAGCAGGCCGGCGGCGTGCGCCTGTTCCGCCATGGCTTGTATTTGCCGCGGGCCGAGATACTCAAACAGGTTGTGCCCGTCCTTGACGGCCGTGTCCAGAAGGCACCCCCGGATTCCGGCCGCGGCGGCAACCCGGGGAAGGCAGGCCGGGTCCAGGGCGCCGGAGCGGGCGTGATCGGCATAGCCGGCGGCGACGACGGAAACGGGGTAATCCTTCACGGCCTCCCGGATTTCCCGCAGCATGACGAGCGCTTCCGATTCGTTTGCCGGACCGCGGAGGCCGACCTTGATGAAATCCGCGCCGCAGGAGGCGGCCCCAAGGGCGGCCAGGGCCGCGGTTGCAGGCAGGTTGGGCATGTCGCCGATGGCGGCGCTGACCGACACCCTGCCGGCGCCGATTTTTATGATATCCCGGATCACGCGCGGAGGCTGGGCCCCCAGGGATCCTTCCGCCGGGTTCTTGACATCCAGGATCGCCGCGCCGCCCGCAAGGGCGTCGTGCGCTTCCCGGGCCGACAGCACGCTGATCATCAATTCCATTCGCGTCTTTCCGCTTATCCGGTTTTGGAAAAAATATGGTTTAATAAACCGTTCAAGTTTGCATCAACGGGCATACAATAGCACTTTAATAATTGAACGGATGAAATATCGGATAGGAGAACATAATACGGCCTCTTAATAAATACGGGAAAGGAGAAACCGGTCTATGGAATATACGTTCGATCAGCTGAAGGGAATGACGGTTGCAGAGATGAGGGAGATAGCCTCCGGCATCGACCATGAGGCCGTCAAGGGGTACACGCAGCTGAACAAGGAGCATCTGCTGGAGGCGCTTTGCAAAGCCCTCAATATCGATACGCATACGCGCCATAAAAGCAAGGTCTCCGGAGAGGACAAGGCCAGGATCAAATCGGAGATGAAGGCTCTTAAGGCCAAAAGGGATGAGGCGCTGGAGGCGCACGATCACGCCGGACTGAAAAAGGTGCGGCGTGAGCTTCACGCCCGTAAGCGAAGCTTGCGCAAGGCGGCCGCGCTGGCGGTAAAATAATCCGTCCGCGCGATTGAATTCCGATACTGCACGGGATTGTAAAACCGATGAAAGGGATAACGCGGGCACAATCCATGCAGGCTGCCTCTGACGGGTGAACCATGGACGGCTGGAACCTTCCGCTGCTGGCGGCGGCCCTGGCGATGGACGCATTCGCCGTGGCTGTCGTGGCCGGACTTACCCTGGAAAAACTGACAAAAAGGCATGTATTCCGCCTCTCTTTTCATTTCGGCCTGTTCCAGGCGCTCATGCCCGCGATCGGCTGGGCGGCGGGTTTTTCCATCCACAGGTACATCGTTGCATTCGACCACTGGATTGCCTTCGGCCTCCTCGCCTACGTCGGCGCCAGGATGATACGGGGCGCGGTTTCCGGAGGCGATGAAGGCGCGGTGCGTTCGAAGGACCCCACATCCGGATGGTCGCTCGTCATTCTTTCGGTTGCCACAAGCATTGATGCGCTGGCGGTCGGCCTTTCCCTCGGAGTCATCGGTTCGCCCATCCTGTTGCCCGTTCTGGTTATCGGGGTCGTAGCGGCCGCGTTCACGGTCACGGGCATGCTCCTGGGCCGGCGCATCGGTCTCCGGTGGGGCAAACGGGTCGAAGTTCTGGGAGGAATCCTGCTGATTCTTATCGGGGGCAGGATCCTGGTGGAGCACCTCCTGGCGTGACGGCGGATTGCAAATTCCCTGCCCGGGGAACCGGGACACGGTTAAGCTACCGGCTCTCGAGATTGCAGTAGGGGCTGTCGCCGCAGGGATTTTTCTTTCGGGGCAGGATGGGGCGGATGCGGGCAAACGCCCGGTAGGAAAGATCGAGGAAGGCTTTCAGAAGCCTGTTCCGGGCCGCTCGGGCCGCCCAGCGGTAGCGGGGCAGGCGCTCCCAGATTTCAATGAATCCGTCCACCCCGGTTGCCAGCCTGCCGTCCCCGGTCCTGACGTGCATCTCCCTGTGGACGCGGTAGGGGTCCAGCCCTTCCCGGGCGGCGTCGAAGTCCGCGGCGGTTATGTCTATGAACTGCATGGATTCCGCGCCTTTCTGGCGGCGGTAGTGGCCGATTTCTCTCGAGCACAGGTGGCACAATCCGTCGTAGTAGACTTTCGCGTTCATCGGATTTCAATATACACGGGTTTTTCCCTCGAATCCAGCCGCCCATGGGAAAACGGGCCGGGGCCGGATTGTAAGGGAAATCCCCCGCAGGCAGGCCCTTTCCTCCGGAAGCATTCAAGAGCGGGCGCATAAGACTGTTTGTGAAAAAGGCGGAGGGCAAGTATGATTTACGGGTCGTCCGGCCGCATACATGTTTCAACATGACAAGGACTTTCATGAGCCAAGATCTCCCTGAAATCAGAAACGACCTGAAAAAACTCCTGCGGACCCAGCCGCTGGCTGTACTTTCCACGCAGCAGGACGGCCAGCCCTACGCCAGCCTCGTGGCCTTCGCTTGCAGCGACGACCTGGCCCGTCTGTATTTCGCCACCATTCGTTCGACGCGCAAGTTCGCAAACATCATGAAGGATTCCAGAGTGGCCATGCTCATCGACAGCCGCTCCAACGCCCCGGCCGATTTCCAGCAGGCAACGGCCGTGACGGCGACGGGGAAAACCGCGGAAGTGGCTCCCGAAGAACGGAACGGCATACTGGCCCTGTACCTGGCCAAGCATCCCTACCTCGAGAGTTTTGCGCAGTCGCCCACATGCGCCCTGTGCGAGGTCCGCGTTCGGACCTATTTTGTCTGCACCCGCTTTCAGAATGTCGTTGAGGTCCATATCAAATAATGAAACTTATTTTCGCCCTTGCTGAAATCACCGCCCGGGACCGCCCCCGAATCGGGGGCAAAGGCTATGCGCTGGCCGAGATGCAAAGGAAGGGCATGCGCATTCCCGATGCGGCCTGCATCAGCGCCGACGCCTACCGGGAGTTCCTGGCGTCCACGGAACTGAAGGACCGGATACGGATGGAGCTCTACCGGAAGCCGTTTGAAGAGATGCGCTGGGAAGAGATCTGGGACGTTTCCCTCAGGATCCGCAATATGTTTGCCAGGACGCCGATGCCGGGGGAACTCCGGGCGCGTCTGCTCCGCGGCCTGGAGCCCCGTTTCCGGAAGGCCCCCGTATCGGTCCGTTCCTCGGCGCCGGGTGAAGACTCCGCCCGGTCCTCCTTCGCCGGCCTCCACGAATCCTTCGTCAATATCCATGGAATGGAATCGGTCCTGGAGCACGTGCGGCTTGTGTGGGCCTCCCTCTGGTCGGACCGCGCCCTTCTCTACAGAAAAGAATTGAAGCTCGACCCTGAAACCAGCGCCATGGCCGTCGTGGTCCAGAAGATGGTCGCGGGAGGGCGCTCGGGCGTGGTCTTCGGGCGGAGTCCCGTCCACAATAAACAGACAATCGTGGAGGCGGTTCACGGATTGAACCAGGGATTTGTCGACGGCACCATTGAACCGGACCGGTGGATTCTGGACAGGAAGACCGGGCGGATCCTGGAGCACAGCCCCGCCCGCAGGGGAAAATACGTGGCGCCGGGGCGCCGGGGCGTTTCGTTGAAAACACTGCCGCGCGCCCTGCGGGAGCGCCCCCCGATCGACGGGCGGGAGGTCGGCGAAGTCTACAGGCTTGCCCTGGCCGCGGAGTCCCTGTTCGGATGCCCCCAGGATGTCGAGTGGACCTACCGGAGGAAGATCCTCCATACGCTTCAGGCCAGGCCCATCACCACTCCGCCCTCTTCCGGGGACGGGCGTTCCTGGTATCTCAGCCTTCACCGAAGCCTCGAGAACCTGAAAAGCTTGAGACGGAAAATCGAAGAGGCGCACATCCCGGGGATGGAAAAAGAATCTCTTCAACTGGGCCGCATCGATCTTTCCGGGCTTTCCGACGCCGCCCTTGCCCGGGAAATACGAAGGCGAAGAGAAATATACGACCGGTGGCGGCAGGTGTACTGGGACGACTGCATCCCTTTCGCCCACGGGATGCGCCTTTTCGGCAGGATCTACAACGATCTCATGAAGCCGCAGGACCCTTTCCAGTTTATGGCGCTTCTGGGAGGGGCGCCGATGATCAGCACTCAAAGGAACAGGATGCTCGGGGGCCTGGCGGCGCTGATTCGCAAAGACCCGGCAGGCAGAGCCTGCATCCTCGCGGGAAAGGCGGATCAGTGCAGCCCTACGGTCCTGCGGGAATGCGACCGCATCCTGGATCGGTTTTCAGACCTGGTCGGGGAGAAGGGAAGTCCGGGCCGGGACCGGAGCCGCATCCTGAATATTGCGCTTCGGATGGCGGAGCTTCCTGAAAAAAGCGCGCAAAGCCAAAATCCCGCCGTTCTGCGGCGGCGCTTCCTGTCCCGCTTCGGTCCGGGACGGAAAAAGTATGCCCTGGAGCTTCTGGACCTGGCCCGGGCCAGCTACCGGCTCCGGGACGACGATAATATATACCTTGGGAAAATTGAAAGCCGGCTGTTTGCCGCGGTAAAGGAGGGATCGCGCCGCATCCGGGCCCGATCCCGCTCTTCGGGGAAAACAGGCCGGGGCGATGCCCTCAAAAAAGCCGTACTCTTGGAATCCTCCCTGACGGCAACGGACCGCAGGAGGACGGGGAGAACCGAAGGCGGAGGCTTCTCGCTCAAGTCGAGACAGATCGTGGGGCAGCCTGCCGGCGCAGGCGTGGCGATGGGCAGAGCCAGGGTTATCGTCCATCCTTCAGACCTCTATAATTTCCAGCGGGGAGAGATCCTGGTGTGCGACGCCATCGATCCGGGCATGACCTTTATTGTGCCCCTGGCCGCGGCCGTCGTGGAAAGGCGGGGCGGCATGCTCATTCACGGGGCCATTATAGCCCGGGAGTACGGGCTGCCCTGCGTGACCGGCGTCCCGGATGCAGCCTTGCGGATCAAGACCGGGGACTTCATCACCGTGGACGGCCACCTGGGCATCGTGACCGTGGGCGAGGCGATCCTGCCGGATTCCTGAATGTCCCCGCAAATGCGCCGGACATCAAACCGCAGAAGGCCGGCATTCACCTTTATAAGAAGGGATTCCCGGTTTATATTCGGGCTGTAAGTAACGCGGGACGGGCGACAACACAAACCAAATAGGGAGGAATCGCGCATGAAATTGCGTATCGCAGTCACTACAGTTTTATGCCTGGGCCTTGTTTTCGGTGTTTCAATGCTGAGCCATCAAACCCATGCGCAGGGAAAGAGGGCGGCTTTGTCCGGCGGACCGGCCTCCATGCCTGAAATTACCGTGCTCAACCCGATGGGCACGCCGCCGCCGATCAGGCTGGTGCCGCAGGCGCCGCGCCTGGACACGCTGGACGGCAAGACGATCTATTTGATCAATACGGGCTATATCGGGACCGACCGCTTTATGGATGAAACGGCGAAATGGTTCCGGGCCAACTATCCCGAAACCAGCATCGTGTACAGGGACAATCAAAGCGGGGCCGGTTTGTCGTCCCTGAGCGATGCCCTGTGGGCCGAGATTGCCGAAAAGGGGGACGCCGCCATTGTCGGGCTGGGCCATTGAAGCCTCTGCGCACCGGGGGCGGTCCGCCTCTCCTTTGAAATCGAGTCCAGAATGAAAAAACCCGCAGTGCCCGTCGTCATGCACGATTTTGCAGCGCAGCAGAAAGAGGTCGCCTTCAACCTCGGCATGCCCAACTTCCGGATCCAGTATTTCCGCGGCCCGGTCTGGGGAAAAACCAACGAGCAGATCCGCAAGCAGGTCATGGAAGGCGGCAATCCCATCACTGGAAGGCCCGTGATGCAGGAACTGGTGGAAAACCTGACACGACCCCTGGCCGCCGAAGAACGCAGGACCGGGGAAGTGAAGAAAGACCTGGGGCCCGGGACGTACACCGGAACTCCGGAAGAACTTCAGAAGCTGTTTCTCGAAAAGAGATACACGGATTTTCTGCCAGTGGAACTGCCCACGGAAGAAAAAGTGGCCGAGATGCTGAAAAGCACCAGCCGCGAACCCGGCGAAGTGCTCGGCAGGATGAATCCGGGATCCGAGGCCGGCGAGACATGGACCTACACGGTAAAGACCGCGGCGATCAATGCGGTCATGGCGGGCGCCGCGCCGGAATATTTCCCGGTCATCCTGGCTCTGGGTTCGACCGGCATGACGGCCGTCAATGTTTCCGACAACGGCTTCATGGCGGGCGCCGTGATCAACGGCGAGATCCGCGACGAAATCGGGCTGAATTACGAGGAGGGCGCGGTGGGCCCTTACGCGCATGCCAATACGACGATCGGGAGAGCCTGGAGCCTGTTGTCCATCAACGGCGGAAACTGCGGCAAGGTTGGAACCACCTACATGGGCACGATCGGAAACCCCATGAACCTGATCGGGATCATCATGGCCGAAAACGAGGAGAAATCCCCCTTCAGGCCGCTGTCGGTGCGGCGCGGGTTCAGGAAGGGCGAGAATGTCGTCACCCTGTTCATGGGATGGGGCATTCTTTCCGCCAAGAACTGGGCCGCGACCGTCTGGGGCCCGAATATGAATTACCCCGAGATCATCAAGGAAATTTACGGCACGCAGGACGGGTGGCTGTTCGGAACCTGCGCCGTTCTCAGCCCCCCGATCGCCAATTTCGTCAGGGATGCCGGGTACGACACGGTCGAAAAGTTCACGGAATGGGTGACGGGCCGGCCGCCCGGCGCCAAGCCCGCCGTCGGCGGGAACCTCAACAGCGGCATCCGCAACGCGGGCGGGACCTTTACCGTGATCGTCACCGGCGGATCCAACAACAACTATTTCAGTATGGGCGGCATGGTGCCCTCCCGGTCGGTCCAGATCGACGAGTGGCGCTAGGCGACCCGCGGCTCTCGCGGTTTTCTTAAGGCGGCGGCACAAAGAGTCATCCGGGTGTCCGGATCACTTCGCGGAGCGGGACGCCCGGGCGGCGGCAGCGGTTGATGTAGTCCGCCAGGATGAGGGCTATCAGGAGGTTCGCAGCCGGATTGCGTACAAACCAGGCTATGGCACGGTTCATAGTTCCATCTTGGGCTGCTTGCGGGGGTCTCGGACGGCCGCGGGCTTATGCAAAGAATCCACGGGATCCTTGCGGAACCGTCATTATATCCGAAGGGGCAGAACGCCCATTCAATTTAATCTCGACCGGCGCATGGATCAGGTGCAGCTCCATTGCTCGCCCGGTACCACCGGGTTTCGGCTTCGAATTCGCGGCAGTTCATCGGAACATGTTGGAATTTTAAGAATATTTGGTTTTTTGATAGGGAATGCGGTATATTTGAAACTCAGTCAGGTTTATGTAAGATTTCGTTAGTTTAACAGGCTGCAGACTCCTGAAGGAGGAAGCGGCTTTTTTTTTGCCCGATAAATTGCGGATGATTGCTGAAACCGATCAATATTAC
Organism: Acidobacteriota bacterium; assembly: GCA_016933615.1. GTDB lineage: Bacteria > Acidobacteriota > UBA6911 > UBA6911 > UBA6911 > UBA6911. Next base: position 23,785 of record JAFGAO010000179.1, on the reverse strand, counting down.
AAACAGCCCCTTGCAGGGTTATAGAAAGCTAGGATAACAAATGAGAGAACAAGGAACCGTGAAGTGGTTTAATAACGATAAAGGCTTCGGTTTTATCAGCCGCAATTCTGGGGATGACGTTTTTGTCCATCACAGCACCATTCAAGGAGATGGATTCAAGTCGCTCAACGAAGGAGACGGCGTGGAGTTTGAAGTAGTATCAGGCCCCAAGGGCTTTAAAGCCCAGAATGTGGCCAAGATTTAACAAGTTTAAGGTTACGACGGAGGTTCCGGACAGCCGGGACCTCTGTTTTTTCAGTTCAATCTGCCTTGAAACAAACCCCGGGGAGAAATGCGGATTGATTGCATTTAGGATGCCGGCGTGTCATTACTTTAAATCCTGACGCGAATCCTCAGGCCGGAAACGTAAGTTTTTCAGGCCGCGCAGTACACCCAGCCTGGAGATTGTTTCCATCAATAACCGTCGTAAGGAAGGATGAACGTGTATGGCACGAGGTGAAGCATTGGTTACTTGTCCCCGGTGCGGCTATCGGTCGCGCATTCCGGTCATCGCTCTGCAAAGAAATAACTATTACTGCTCCATGTGCGGGACCCATATCACACTGACTGCAGAGAACACCAACTTCGAAAATCCAGGCACCCGACCCCCACATCCACGATCGAAAGGTCCCAACCGCCGCAAACGTCGGTAGTTAATTTCCGGCTGCTGCTTCATTAAAGAAGAACACGGAATCATTCCTTCGTATTCTCTTTTCTTCAGTCTCTTTTCGTAGTGACTCGTAATGATTTTATTCCACCGGCACTTTCGCCTTACAAGCCGCTACATTCCCCTAAAAAAAGTATAATAATGATGTCCTATGAAGCGGTCGGGGCTCTTTGAGTATGGAAACCCGGCAGGCTGGCAAGTTCAAAGGAGGGAAGACTGTTCGATGAGATTGAGCAGAAAGGAATTCGACCGGGTGGTTTCCCGATCGTTGCGGCGGATTCCGCGGGAGATCAGGGAAAACCTGGAAAACATAGTGATTTCCGTGGCGAACCGTCCCTCCCCGGAACTGCTGGAAGAGATGGGAGTGCCGCCCGGGGAGACGCTGCTGGGCGCCTACCGGGGCGTGTCCCTGACGGATCGGTCCGCGCTGGAGCCGCCGCTCTATCCCGACATGATCCTTCTCTTTCAGAAGCCGCTGGAGGAGATGTGCGGCACGACCCTGGAGCTGGAGCGGCAGGTCGAGATCACATTGGTGCACGAGATCGCCCATTACCTGGGCATCGACGAGGAGCGGCTGGCTACACTGGGATACGAATGAAATCCAATCAATTGAAATCAGCGGCCCGTGAAAGGCAGATGGGAAGCGATCCGGGCCCACAGCTCCCGGAAATGGTCTACGGCCGCGGGATCCGCGATGTCGGCGGTCCACATGTGCTCCCCGAATCCTATCTGGGCCAGTATGTATTTGCCGACGGCAAACTGTCCGATTGCCGTGGCGCCCGATGCCAGCTGGCCGATGCCCAGATGTATCCCCAGGGCCAGCTGCCCCAGGGCCATGAATCCGGCGCCCGCCTGAGCCACGGAAAGAAGCAGCCCGAGGCTCGCCTGCCCGAAGGCGATGATGCCGGCGGAGACATGGCCGAGCGCGATCACGCCGACGGCCATTCTGCCGACGGCTATGAATCCTCTGGCGACAATGCGCCTTCCCGTTTCGGGGCATTTGCCCCGGGTATAGTGCACGAGCGGCATACCCAGGATGGTTTTTCTGCTGCGGTACTCGGCGAAATACTGCCCGTTGGGATAAACAAACCGCCTCCACACCCCGCCGGGGGTTTCGTCGATTTTGTAATCCACCTTTTCCATGAGCATATTTTTCATACCGGATTCTTCGTCATAAAGCAGGCAGGGCATTAGACGGGAGAAGGGTTTTTTATTCAATGCCTTTCAAGATCTGCCCCCGGCTCTGCCGGGGTGATAGGTTGCTTTCTGTAGAAACCTGATGAGCTTGGCGGCATCAACCCGCCCCGGCGGGACTATTCGTGTTATCCTTTAAAAGCGGCGTCGATTCGAGAAATATCTTTGACGCCGGGATGGAGTAGGGAATTTTTATGGGAGCGCCCGCTTGCTATGCAGGCAAGGTCCTGTTCGTGGACCTTGCCAAAGGGATTTTAAGAGAAGAAGAGCTGCAGGAAAAAACCTGCAGGGATTTCATCGGAGGCAATGGCCTGGGCGTGCGCGTCCTTTACGAAAAGATGCGGGCCGGCGTCGATCCGATGGGACCGGACGGCATCGTGGGTTTCGTCGTCGGAAATCTGACCGGAACCACGGCCCCGGGAAGCGGACGGCACATGCTGGTTGCCAAATCCCCCCTTACGGGCACCTGGGCGGAGTCGAACTCAGGCGGCAGCTTCGGCCCCGAACTGAAGACGGCCGGCTACGATGCGGTTTTTTTCTCCGGCATCTCCCCGCGCCCGGTTTACCTGCTGCTGAAGGACGGGAAAGCCGGATTGCGGGATGCGTCGCATCTCTGGGGCAGGGATGCCTACGAGACCCAGGATCTGCTGAGCGGCGAGATCAACGACAGACGGCTGAAAATATCCTGCATCGGACCGTCCGGGGAGCGGATGTCGCTTTTGGCGGGGGTGGTCAGCGAAAGGGGCCGGATGGCGGCCCGCAACGGCGTCGGCGCCGTCATGGGCTCCAAAAATCTGAAAGCTTTTGCCGTCAGCGGCGGCGTGCGCAAAATAAAGGCGGAGGACCCGGACCGGTTCCGGCGGGCGGTTAAGGATTTCTTGTCGATTATAAAAAACAACGAATACGCCAAGGGGCTCGCCGCCGCCGGCACGGGAAAGGACATCAGCCTCCTGGTGTCGATGGGAAACACCCCGCTCAAGAACTGGCGGCTCAGCGGCCTGGAGTCCCTGCCCGGCGTTTCGAACCTCGACGGCGCCAACATGGACAAATACAAGGTCGGCAGGTTCGGCTGCTATGCCTGCCCGGTCAGCTGCGGCGCCATTATCCAGCAGCGGGAGGGGCCGTTCGCGATCAAGGACCGGATGCACCGGCCGGAATACCAGACGCTGGCCGCCCTGGGCGGCATGCTGATGAACGACAACCTGGAAGCCGTGATCAAGGCCAACGACATCTGCAACCGCTACGGCATCGACACCATGGGAGTCGGCGGCGCCATCGCGATGGCGATGGAGTGCTACGAGAACGGGCTCATCGGCCGAGGGGATACGGACGGCATCGACCTGACCTGGGGGAATGCGCAAGCCATCGTCGCCATGGTCGAAAAGGTCGCCAAAAGGGAAGGTTTCGGAGAGGTCCTGGCCGACGGGACCCAGAAGGCCGCCGAACGCATCGGGAAAGGGGCGGAGCAGTATGCGGTCTCCGTTCGCGGCAAGAGCCTGGCCTGCCACGATCCCCGCCTGTCGCCCGCGCTCGGCACCGCCAATATCGCCGACGCCAACCCGGCGCACCACATGGACAGCCAGATTACCGGGATGCTGAGCGAGGGAGCGTCGATCGGCTCCGACCCCGCCCTGAAAGTGCCTGAAGGCAACCCCTTCGCGTCCTACGCCATAGGAAGCGCCTATCACCAGTTGCTGAATGCAGCCGGGCTGTGCTCCCTGTTCACCATCGCCACGACGCCGCCCCCGATCACGGATCTTGTCGCCGGCGCCTGCGGGTGGGATTTCGGCTGGCGGGAGGCGCTCGAGACCGGCCGCCGGATACTGGCGCTGCGGCAGGCTTTCAACGCCCGTGAAGGGCTGACGCCGGATCAGTTCGAGCTGCCCAAACGCATCACCGCCGCGACCCGGGTGGACTACAGATCCCTGAGAGAGGGGTATTTCAAGGAGATGCAGTGGGACATCCGGACCGGAAAGCCGTCCCGGGAAGCCCTGGAGAAACTTGGCCTTCTCGAACTGGCCCGGGATCTGCACCGTTAGTCGGGCATATACAGAAATCCCGTCTGCGCCGTTATTCAAGCTTCCACCCACAGGAAAATATTCAATTCACAGGGAAATACCCGCTGCCGGGGGATGGATAAAAAATCCCCGGCATCTATTGAAGTCATGCCAAGCGGCCGATGTGATCCTGGTAGAAAAAGTTGCACGGGAGCATTAGAGCCATGGCCGCCATCCATTGCCCCAAGTGCGGATTCGAGCAAGATGAAGGCGCGGAATGCCCGCGCTGCGGCATCATTTTCAGCAGGATGCGCGCCTCCGCCTCAATCACGCCGCCGGATCCAATCCCGGAGTCCCGCGGGGACTCCAGCCCGCCCGCAACCGGGCGCCTGCGCCGGTATTACCGGATGTTCCGGTGGGCCGGCCTCGTCGTTTTCGTTTCGGCCGCGGCCCTGATCCTGTGCGATTCTTCGCCTCCGCGGGTCGAAATTCCCCGCAATGCCATCGAACAGGCTGAAGTCAAGGTACGGCAGTTCCGGTCCGGCATGCAGCAGGGGCGCAAAGGCGAACTCGAGCTGGATCAACCCGAACTGAACGGGTGGCTGCAGACAAACCTGGCAATTGGGAATCCCGGGGTAGCGGAACCAGTCCGTTTTCCGCAAGGGGAAGCGGGCGCGGAAACGATCGGTGCAGGTCTGAAACAGTACGAAATCGATGAAGAAGAACTCGAAAAAGCGAAATCCTCCATCCGCGATCTCAGGGTCGAGCTGCTTCAGGACACGGTCCGGCTTTACGCCCTTTTCGAAACCCACGGGATCGATCTTTCCCTGGAAATAGAAGGGCGGCTGCGGGCCGAGGACGGCTACCTGAAAATGGATCCGGTCGGCGGCCGTTTGGGATCGCTGCCTCTTCCGCCCGCAACGCTGCGCAGCGCGGTCGATAAAGTATTCGAATCCCGCGAAAACAGGGAGAAATTCAAGCTCCCCGCGGGCATCCGGGACATGAGAATCGACCGCGGGCGGCTGGTCGTTTCCTCTCAGTAATCCCCGCGGCTGCTGACCCGCCGGCTTCACGGTCCCTTCTCCGGTCTATTGCGGCGGCAGCATGGACGGGGGCGGAAGACCTTATAATCTTCAGCGATAAGGGGGAAATCGGCTTTATAATGGCTGCCGTAAAATTCTACCGACTGGGATACAATCGAATCGACCGGCTCCGACTGTGCGGGCACAGTGGCAGGAGGCTTTTCGAAGTCAAAACCATCGCGCAGAGCGTTTCTGCAATCGGGACTGGCCATTAATACCGGCCGCCGGGTTTTTCATATCGTCTCGCGGCCTGGAAGCGGCTTTTCGGCAGCCCGGGGGCCGGAACATCGGGAGGGAGAAAATGGCGGAATTCAAACCGGAATACATCATCACGGAAATGAAAAAGGATGTGGTGCTTGCCTGGGGAATGCCGGGCACGCCTCTTGAGGAATACATCATAAGCAAAAGCTTTGCCGCCATAATTCCCAAAGGCGTGTCGCACGGGCCGTTGACGTTGAGAAACGTCAGGAAACCCATTTTCCATTACACCGTGGGCGATGCCGGACTGTACGCGTAAGGGTTGTTTCCGGAAATAAAACGGGCCCAAAAAACCGCGGCTTATTCCGACCGACTGAATCCCGGAGCATTCGCCGGGGTTGGAGTGCCGGCAACTGTGCTACAATCCTCGCCGGTTGAATCCCGTTTCCTCAGGAGGCCCGAATGAGCACGAAGCCGTACACGGTACCCCCGGATAAATTGCGGTGGAACTGCGACCCTTCCATTTTCAGCTTCAAAACGACGGCGGACATCGCTCCGCTCAAGGGAATCATCGAGCAGGAACGGCCGATCAAGGCCATCCGTTTCGGCCTCGATATCGCTTCGCCGGGCTACAACATCTACGTCAGCGGCCTGACCGGCACGGGCAAAACGACCATCATCAAGATGTTCCTTGAAGAAATTGCCGCGAAGATGCCGCGCCCGGACGATTGGTTTTACGTCCATAACTTCAAGGACCCCGCCTCCGCTACCATCCTCAGCCTGCCGCCGGGCCGGGCCAGGGCTTTCAAGGCCGAAATGAGCGAACTCATCCGCAATCTGAAGGCCGGGATCCCCAGGGCCTTCGAGTCGAAAGACTACGAGGAGAGCATAGGCCGTTTGATGCGGAAAAACCAGGAGGCCCAGCAGGCTCTTTTCGAGAAATTGTCGGGAAAGGCCAGGGAAGAGGGATTCGCCGTGGAGATTTCCGAAGTCGGCGTATCCCTGGCGCTGCTGGCCGACGGCAAGCCGATGGCGCCCGAGCGCTATGAAACGCTGGGGGAAGAGGAGAAAAAGCGGATTGAAGCGAAACGGGAAGAGTTGAATTCCGAAATCCAGTCCTTCCTGCGGCAGGTTCGCGACATCAACAAGCGCAGCCGGGATAAAGTGGCGGAGCTGCGCCGCAGGGTCGGATTGTATGTCGTCGGGGTCCGCATCGACGAAATCAAGGAGCAGTACGAGGAATTCCCCAAAATCGCGGCTTACCTGAGGGACGTCCAGGATTACATCCTGTCTCACCTGGAAGATTTCAGCGACAGCGATCAAAAGCAGAGCGCTTCCGAAGCGGTGCAGGCCCTGATGGAGTCTCATTCTGACCCCTTCCTCAAATACGAAGTGAACATAGTGGTGGACAACACGGATTTAAAGGGAGCCCCGATCGTGATCGAGACCAACCCGACCTACCACAACATGTTCGGGCGGGTGCAGAGGCGGGCCCAGTTCGGGACTTTTTCCGAGAATTTCACTTCGATATGTCCGGGTTCCTACGCCAAGGCCAACGGGGGATTTCTTGTCGTCAACGCCCAGGACGTCCTGTCCAACCCCGGCGTATGGGCGACATTGAAGCGGGCCGTGGAAAACCGGGAAGTGAGAATCGAAGAGCTGGGAGAGCAGTCGGGAATCGTTCCGGTGGCCGGCATCCGGCCCAACCCGATGCCGGCCGACGTCAAAGTCATCATGATCGGACCCCAGATCATCTACCATCTCCTGTACGAGGCGGAAGAGGATTTCCGGAAAATCTTCAAGGTCAAGGCCGACTTCGATTCGGAAATGCCCCGGGACTCGCAGGCGTTTCAGGACTACGCCTCCTTCATCGGTACGCGCTGCAGCGACGAGGGGCTCCTGCACTTCGACGCGTCCGGAGTGGCGCGGGTCGTCGAATACGGCTGCAGGCTCGTGGAGAATCAGAACAAGCTCTCGGCCCGCTTCAGCGACATCGCGGACATCGTGCGGGAGGCGAATTACTGGGCGCGCATCGACGGCCGGGATTCCGTTTCCGATGCCCACGTGCAGCGCGCCGTCCGGGAGAAGACTTACCGTTCCAATCTCACGGAAGAACGCATACGGGAACTTATCACTGATGGTACCATCCGTGTGGATATCGCCGGTGAAGCCCTGGGCCAGGTCAACGGGCTGGCCGTCGTCGACCTCGGGGATATCCGCTTTGGAAAGCCCTCCCGCATTACGGCGAAAGCCTATATGGGCGGGAACGGGGTCGTGGATATCGAGCGGGAAGCGAAGATGAGCGGCAAAATCTACGACAAGGGCGTGCTCATCCTGAGCGGCTACCTGGGTGCGAAGTACGCACAAAATTTTCCCCTGGCGCTGGCGGCCAGCCTCTGTTTCGAGCAGTCCTATGACGGCGTCGACGGGGACAGCGCCTCTTCGACCGAGCTGTACGCCCTGCTGTCGAGCCTGGCGGACGCGCCGATCCGGCAGGGGATCGCGGTGACGGGTTCGGTCGACCAGAACGGGTGCATTCAGCCCATCGGCGGCGTCAACCACAAGATCGAGGGCTTTTTCGATCTGTGCAGGACCTTGGAGCTTACCGGGGACCAGGGCGTCATGATTCCGGTTCAGAATGTTAAAAACCTGATGCTGCGCGAGGATGTCGTGGAAGCCGTCGCCGCCGGCCGCTTTCACGTCTATGCGATTGAAACGATCGATCAGGGAATGGAAATCCTCACGGGACGTCCGGCCGGAGAGCGCGTCGAAGGATCCTATCCCGAGGGCACCATAAACCACGGGATCGAGCGGCGCCTTCTGCAATTTGCCGAAGGCCTGCGGAAATTCGGCCGGGACGATAAAACATCCTATCCAATTCCTTTTCGGAATTGAGGCTTGATCCGCCGTCAATGTAACGAAGGCGGGGCGAGCTCCCGCACCGAAGGCGCTGCTTTTTATTCAACCGGCAGAAACGGCTTCAGGGCGTCGATCTTCCCGATCTCTGCAAGCAGGGCTTTCTCCTCGCTGCTCGGCTTCTCTTTGGATTTCAGCTCCAGGTACCTGTTGAGCTTTTTGAAGTTGCCGTATTGAGTCAGCGTGTCCGCCAGAAAATCGATCGTCGCCAGCGCCGAATGGGGATTCCCCCGCTGCATCTGCGTCAGCAGCGTCGCGACCTTCTGGCTCGTGACGAATTTCGGGCTCGCCTGTTTCACGGGGGCAACTTCGAAGACGGCGTAGGAGGTTCCGGATGCCTTGCCGGCCGCAGACAGAAGCCCGTTCGCGTGCATCCTGAAGCCCGATGGATCCTGGGGTTGCGCGAAGGCTGCGTAAGTTCCGGCCTGCAGAGGCGCCCGGCCCGGCCTGGGCGCGCCGGGATACATCGCGAAGGGAATCCTGATGACGTGTTTGTTCCTTTCAAGGGCCGCCGTCATTTTTTCAATCACGCCGGCCACCGCGCCGGCGCCGAACGCGTAGGGCAGGAGGGCGGGGAAGACGGCCCCGGCCGCTGCGGCAAGATTCTGGAATGCCTTCACAGCCGCTTTGCGCTCCCCCGTATCCGTATCGATCTCGAGCACGTCCACCTCCACCCAGAGCTTGTCGATGCCGTTGTAGTCGTCGGCCAGGTAGACGGTATCCGCGAGCATGCTCCGGATCGGGCGCCCCTTCGGTATCTCCTCCTCGAAAAAGTGGATCCTCTCCACCAGAGGCCGCTCTCCCATCGAGGAGCGCGTAAGAACCAGGAGATCGTTGTCGCCCCTGAATATCCCGTCGAGATCTTCCGCCACGACAGCCGCGACCATGGAGACCGTGAAAGGCTGCGCCGCAACAATTTTTCTGCACTTGGGGTGTTCCCCGTAGGGCGTGACCAGCTTCCCTGTGTCGGGACTGACCAGCCAGACTTGATCTTTCATATTTTAGTCCTCTTCGCGGCCGATTATACGGTAGACGGCGGCGCCCAGCAGGCCGCCCGCAATCGGCGCTATCCAGAAGAGCCAAAGCTGCGATACCGCCCAGCCGCCCACAAACAGGGCCACGCCCGTGCTGCGGGCCGGATTCACGGAGGTATTGGTGACCGGTATGGTAACCAGATGGATGAGCGTCAGGCACAAACCGATGGCAATGGGGGCAAAACCTTTCGGGGCCCGCTTGTCCGTTGCGCCAAGGATGACGAGAATGAACATCATGGTCATGACTATCTCGATCACCAGCGCCGACAGCAGGCTGTACCCGCCGGGTGAATGCATGCCGTACCCGTTTGAAGCAAAGCCCGCGGAGACGTCGAAGCCCGCCTTGCCGGATGCGATGATGTACAGAACGCCGCCGGCCACGATGCCGCCCAGGACCTGCGCGATGATATAGGGCAGCAGATCTTTTGCCGGAAAACGGCCGCCGGCCCAGAGGCCGAACGAAACGGCAGGGTTGAGGTGGCAGCCCGATATGTGCCCGACGGCGTAAGCCATCGTCAGCACGGTCAGGCCGAAGGCCAGGGAAACGCCCAGCAACCCGATCCCGACATTCGGAAAGGCGGCAGCCAGAACGGCACTGCCGCATCCTCCAAGCACCAGCCAGAATGTTCCAAAAAACTCAGCGCCATACTTTTTCATGCCCGCCTCCTGTCGTGGGTTGTTTTTGTGTATGGATCCAGCGACATTTTAATCGTTCACTCCGCATAAAGACAAATCCGATTGTGAAATCCGCCTTGCCTTGAAGTCAAGACCCGGCCGACGGTTTCGGGCCTCGAAGGCGCGCCATTATGTAGGCATCCGCATATTGCCCGTCCCGGAAACCGTAGCTCGCCAGCGTTCCCTCGATCGTGAAGCCGCACTTCTCATAAAGCCTGACGGCCGACGTGTTGTCGGCGAACACCTCCAGCTCGAGCCGCGTCAGGTTCAGCCAGTTGTCCGCAAGATCAATCGCCGCTTTCATGAGGGCCGCGCCCACCCCCTTGCCCTGCCAGTCGTCCCGCACCGCCATGCCGATCTGCCCCGCGTGGCGGCGGCGGGGCCGGTCGGGGAACGTTTGCAGCCCGAGCTGGCCGACCACTTCATCGTTCTCAACACAAGCGGACAAGCTAAACAGGCTCTCCGCAGGCTCGGCCAGGCGTTTGCGCCACTGCTCCACCGAAGGAAACGGCAACTGCAGGGTGCCCCATACCGCCTTGGGGCCCGCCAGGATGCGCTGTACGGCTTCGTAATCGCCGGGTTCCGTGCGTCGGATCTTAATGGTCATCGTGTAAAAAGGGGCTGTGACTCCGCCTCCCCCCTCCTTTGAATATGGCGCCTGCTAGTGCGGCGGTGGCTCCGCAAAAAGGGACTGTAACCGCGGTGACACGCGCCATCGTTTTCTTGGCCCTACTGATTGAACGATCACCGGGATCATATTTCTCGGTGATCTCAAAAAGTCGCTTTTTCGTGCCTGTCAAGCGTTGCTATCTCCCGGCAACCGTGCCAGAACACCGAGCGCGCCGTGACAGTCGCCCGCGCGCTGGATTTTTCCAAAATGCCGCCGATGCCGCCGGAAGCGAGGTAGTCTGCGAAATAACGATAATGCGATGGTCCTCCGGAGGCTTCGACTATCCTCAGCGCCAGCCCATGGAGATTCTTCGGCAGTGGCACGTGGGAATCGACGACGATGACCCTTCGTGCGCGGTTCAATGCTTGGTTGAGCACAATCATCTGCTTCTCCAAGGGTATTTCGTGCAGCAGAAGCAGGATCGTAGCAATGTCGAAGGAATCCTCTCCGAGGTGCGCGAGGTCGGTTCCGTCGCCCAGATCGAATCTTACTTCAGGGCTTCGATTGCGCTTGCGGGCGAATTCGATCATCCGGGGCGACAGGTCCACTCCCACGACTTGACAGCCTTTCCGCGTTGCGAGATCGAAGCAGAGTTCCCCCGTACCACAGGCAATATCCAGAACCCTGGAAGATGCAGGGATGGCGTCAACGACAGCCCTGCGGGTCTCGGCCAAGGGCCGGTCGTAGAGCACATGGTAGACCGCTCCGTGCGTGAAGCGGCTCCCGCCTTGCCCAGCGACAAGAGGCTTGGACTTAATCATCGACAACCTCGCCCATATAGCGCGTGGATGAACCGTATGGATGGCGTCTAGCGCCGGACAGAAGACAAATGTCAATCCGCAGCAGGCGATGGCGCGCGCGAGTGCCCTGAACGCCCTGTGACGCCTCCGTGCGCCGACTGCATGCGCCTAGAGAGCCTTTCTCTCCGCACGCCGTCTCCTCAGCTCCAACCCGACCGCCATTCCGATTACACCGAGGAGAATCAGGAACTGAAGATAGAAAGCGTAACCGAACGCCCGCATATCCGTGTGTGGCGGCCCGCTCAGTCGCCAAAAGTCCGGGCTGCCGAGATAGTGCCACGCGTCGTGTCCGGCCAGGAACATAACCGCCCAGCACACCAAAGCACCAACGCTCAATCCCAGGATTTTCTTCATTTTCCCCCCTTTGGGTCCATTGCCTGCCGCGGATACCCCGCAGAAAAAGCGTCAGCTTTTTCGGTCAGTGTTCGTCCGGGTGTCGGCTTTTCAATTTTTCCCAGAATTGTCTGGGGGATAGGATCCTCATTTTTTTTATTTTCCCCAGTTCAAGCAACTCTTTGTCGCCGGTGATAAACAATTCCGCCTTGCCGTTTAACGCTGTTGAAAGGATGAGAATGTCGTCCCTGTCATTTATGTCGATATCCCTTGGCTCAAGATTGCCGGACAGGGTGGAATCCTTCACCAATAGATCTACGAAATCGGATATTATTTTCGGGGGGATTCCGATCTTGATGCGAAGGGTATTCTTTAATTCAGCGAGCAAAGGCGCGGAGAGCACAAGCCGGTGAGAGAGCAGGATTTCCCTGAGAACATCGGCACAAAGACCGCGAGTTGCCACGGCACTGACCAGAACATTGGTATCGAGAAAGACTCTCATGATATCTTGGTAAAAACATCTTCGTCGGTTAAATATCCTCGTGCTTCGGCAAACGGCATGACCCTTTTCCTGATCTCCTCAAACTGTTCCAGACGAAGCTGGCGTCTGAGGGCATCGCGCGCGATTGCGCTTCTGTTTTTACCGGACCGCTGACTGGCCCTCGTCAGCAGGGCATTCAGTTCCTTGTCCAATCTTATGGTAAGGCTCGAAGTTTTCATGTCATACAAAGTAAGACATAATATGCTGACGGTCAACGAAATTCTTTAAATCCGGCGTTTGGGCTCCGCGGCGGAGTGTAGTGTGTGCCGCCTGAGTGTGCTGATTCGGCTCCCGGCTTTCTTTTCCTTTTTCATGGGGAATAATGTAACATCCCGGCTTTCGAGGCGGACGGAATGGACTGGTACATTTTCCCTTTGATAGTTGCGGCCGGATTCCTGGCGGGATTCATCAATACCCTGGCCGGAAGCGGGTCCCTGATTACGCTCCCCCTGCTGATATTCGCGGGCCTCCCGGCCAATGTGGCCAACGGGACCAACCGGGTGGCGGTGCTGCTGCAGACGGCGGTGGCCGTAAAGCGTTTTCATAAAAGCGGGACGCTGGATCTCCGGAAAGGGCTCGCGCTGACGGCGCCGGCTGTCCTGGGGGCTATAGCGGGGGCGCAGATTGCGGTAAACCTTAACGAGAAAACGATGGAGACCGTGATCGGCGTTCTGATGGCGGGGATGCTGGTCGTGGTGCTGGTCCGTCCGAGGCGCTGGCTCGAGGGACGTCCGGAGTTGCTCCTGAAGCGGCCGGGATGGACGCAGCTCGGGCTCTTCTTCCTGATAGGGATTTACGGCGGGTTCATCCAGGCCGGCGTCGGAATTTTCCTGCTCTCCGGGCTCGTGCTGGGAGCCGGATACGAGCTGGTGCGGGCCAACGCCGTCAAGAACCTGATTGTGATGGCGTCTACGCTCTTTGCACTGGCCGTATTCATTTTGAACGACCAGGTCGAATGGCTGCCCGGGCTGGTGCTTGCGGCCGGGAACATGCTGGGAGCCTGGTTTGCGGCCCGCATGGCGGTCGAGAAGGGAGCGAAATTCGTCCGGTGGATCCTGATCGCCGTCATCGTCGTTTCAGCAATGGTATTGCTCGGCCTTTCGGATCTGGCCGGCAACCTGTTCCGGTAATTGCGGAACCTTATGAACGGCGCTTTCTTTGTGTTTTTTTCGCTATTTGGTATGCTTGTCCGGTCGTTTAATGAGCCGGCTCTTCAAGTGCCTCGGAAAAGATGTTGATCGCCCGGTCGACCTGCTCCCGGGTTATGACCAGGGGCGGCTGGAACCGGATGACGTTCGCGAAAGTTCCCCCAAGCCCCACAATCAGGCCGGACTCCAGGCAGCGGTCCTTGAGGGCCGCGGCTTCGGCGGCGGCCGGCGTTCGCCGGCCGTCCCTGACGAGTTCGATCCCGATCATCAGTCCGAGGCCGCGGACTTCGCCGATGAGCGGGTGCGCCCGCTCGAGTTCCCGGAAACAGGAGCGGGCGAATTCGCCGAGATTGCGCGCGTTTTCGCACAGGCCTTCTTCTTCTATGAAGTCGATGTTGGCGCAGGCGGCGGCGCACGACACCGGGTTGCCCCCGAAGGTCGACAGGTGGTCCCCGACCTTGAACGCGGCGGCGATGTCTTCGCGCGTGGTGAACGCGCTCAGGGGGAACCCGTCCGCGATCCCCTTGGCCGTGGCCAGAATGTCGGGAACGACGCCGTAGTGCTCGATGGCGAACATCTTCCCGGTGCGGGCGAACCCGCTCTGCACCTCGTCGGCGATGAAAAGAATGCCGTGCCGGTCCAGCACCTTTTTGACTTCCCGGAAGTAGTTGAACGGGGGAACAATGATCCCGCCTTCCCCCAGGACGGGTTCCGCGATGAAGGCCGCCACGTCGTTCGAGGTCGCGTAATGGATCAGTTCTTCGATGGCGGCGGCAGAGCGGCGGCCGCATTCGTCGGCATCGCCGGGCCACTGGGAACGGTAGGGGTAGGGGACGGGGGCGAAAGAAACCCCGGGAGCGTAAGGGCCGCCCCCTTTCTTTCTTCCCTGGTAGCCGGAGATGCTCAGCGCGCCCCAGCTGCGGCCGTGGAACCCGCCCTGAAGGGCGATGAACTCGTGCCTGCCTGTGTGGAGGCGCGCCAGCTTGAGCGCCCCCTCGATCGCTTCGGCCCCGCTGTTGCCGAAAAATGATTTTGTCAGGCCGGCGGGCGCGATGCGGGCCATCTTTTCGGCGAGATCGGCCGTGGGCTGTACGTGGAACAGGTAGGAGGAGCCGTGGACCAGCTTGTCCATCTGGGCTTTTGCCGCCTCGATGACCCGCGGGTTGCAGTGCCCGGCGTTGACGACCGAGATCCCCGAAAAGCAGTCGATGTACTCCCGGCCGTCGATGCCGGTTATGACCGCTCCTTTCGCCTTTTCAATCACGACGGGCGCGACAGATTTTACAAAACTCGTAATGACGTATTTTCTGTATTTCTCGAAAGTATCCGTAGCCGACTCCTCATTGACAAGTGGCATGGCTGTAAATGGGAACGTAAAAACCTTGGACGTTCAACGTCAAAAGTCCAGCGTTCACCACGTATCAGCGCGTTTTTTTTGAACGCCTCATTTGCATCGGCGTGAAACGTTCCAACGAGCAACGAAGCGGTGATTTTTACCGCCATACATCCACGGGTGCGGTCGAAAGATAGCCGAAATCCCCCGCCTGCCAGAACAGGTTTGTTCCGCCGCCCACGCAGAGGATGTTGATCCTGGAAACCGACGGGAACTGCGGGATCCATTCATCCTCCGGCAGTTTCATCCAGGACGCGAACGGTTCGATCCCGCGCCGGGCCGTGGGAAGGACAAAGTTCTGCACCGCGTAGAAATCGTCCAGCCAGTCCCCGACCGTGACCCTGGTGTTTTTCTGGATCCAGTCGATCAGCTGTTCCTTGGAGTCGTATCCCTCGTTGTTTTTCAGCTGCTGGATGATGGTCGGGTCCAGAACCAGCGTCGTGGAGGAAAAAGGGCTCACGAACTTAAGCCAGAACGGGATCTGGGGCGCGAAAGCCTTTCCGAAGCTCTGGTCCGGGTGGGTGAATCCCCAACCCAGAAATAGGCTCACGGTGCTGTCATCGGGGCTGTAGCCTTTCTGCACGTGAAGCGGGTTCCAGCCTTCGGGAAGCGCCTCCTCGTTTTCCGCCACGCAGTTGTTGTTGTAGTTGTAATTGTTCCCCTGGCTTCCCATGTAGGTTTCGCCGACTTTTCCGCTGGCGCCCAGGTTGATGGACATCAGGGTCCATGCCCTGCCGATTACGGCATTGGCCTGGTTGAAGGGGCCCAGCGCGCCGATCCCGTAATTCATCCCGATTTCATTCCGCACGGGACCGTTGACGACCACCATGGTGGCAAACGAGGTCGTGGAGGTCGATATCGACGTCACCCCCATGGACGCCAGCGCCAGTATCACGGGAAAATGTTCCGGCTTTGCGCCCGCCATGACCGCGTTCGCCGCGACCTTCTCCACCGTGTAGCTCCAGAGTTCGTGGGGCGAGGACGGCTGCATCCTCCCGACGATTTTGTCCCGGTCGTGGCTGGTTCCCTTGAGCATTTCTGCGACGCGCGCTTCGGTCGGAAGCACGATCGGCAGCCCGTCCGTCCACCCGTTTTCGAGGAAAGTCCGGCGCAGGTTCTTCTCGGTGTCGGGATCAACCAGCCGGGGTGTCGGCCTTTCTATGAACCCCGTTTTCGTGTCCTCTTCCGAAAGAGGCGCGGTAAGCGCCGCGATGATCTCCTCCAGCACGGGCTTTCCGGTGACCGGGTCGCTGCCCTGCAGGTATTTCCTGCAGATTTCGGCGGCGGTACCCGTAATGGGGTGCGGAACGAAAGTGAACCGCATATTGGGCATGCCTTTTTTATAAATATATGTTTTTACAAGGTTCTCGAACCTCAAAGTGACGACGGGAGCGGTGGGGACTCCAAGCTTTTCGACTGTCCAACTGTGGCCGGCGGCCGCCGGCGCGCATGTGCTTCAATGGCCGACCCCCATGATCATGCCGTGCCCTTTCTCTTTTATCTCGGCCCACAGCTTCGGATCGTCGTCGAAGTAGGTGCCGATTTTGGTCCGGACGATCCAGGTTGTTTGGGGATATTTCTCCGCAAGAAGGCTCCGCATCTCCGTGAACAGTTGATGGGTGTCCGTGAAACCGATATCGACGATATAGATTGTTTTCCCTTCCAGACCGTCGATTCTGGGCGCCATGGGGACGCGGACAATTGCCGGGGGCTGCCCCAGGGGATTGAGAACGGTTATTTCAGGCTCCTGAGCCGCGGAAATGCCTGTTATGCAAGGCGCAAGCAACAGCAGTGCCGTGAGACATCTTCGGATTCTGTTCTTCATGAAACCTCTCTCCTTTATTGGGGAAACATCCCTGCATGCCTCTTACTCTAACAAAAATAAATGCCATTCGAAATACCGTTGCACGCTTGCACGTTAGCACGTTGAAGGTTAAAAACAAAAAGATCGTTGCAAGTTAAAAAGCCGGTCTCGGGTCGAACGTTCCAAGGAAGCAGTTGCAGTTGACGTGCGACGTTAAAACGTTCAACGTGCAACAACGCCTTATTTATATTGATATTTGATGGCGATATAGTGCCTCAGAGACCGGGGGAGGAAACGGTTCAGCCCGACGAAAAGGCGGTAGCGCCAGCCGGGAATTACGAACAGCCGGTTTTTCTCCAGCCCCCGCAGGGAATCTTCGACAACGGCTTCCGGGGTCATCCACAGGCTTTCGGCTATCCGCGACCGGTCCATTTTGATGACGTCGTGAAATTCCGTGACCGTGAATCCGGGGCAGAGGGCCTGAACGCGTACGGGGGCTTTGAGGTGTTTCATTTCCAGGTACAGGCCTTCGCTGAAGCTGTTGATCCAGGCTTTCGTGGAGCAGTAGCCGGTGCTGTTCAATGTATTGAAGAAACCGGCGACGGAGGAGACGTTCACGATGTTGCCCCTGCCGCGGCGCATCATCCCTTCCAGCGCGGCACGGGTCAGGCGTTCGACGGCAAGGACGTGAAGCCGGTGCATCCTGTCCAGGGCGTCCCGGTCGGCTTCAAAAAAGGGTCCGGGCACGCCGAAACCGGCGTTGTTTACAAGAAATTCCAGGCCGGTTTGTTTTTTTATCAGGGATTCGACTCTGAGTATATCCCGGTCGACGGTCAGGTCCGCCGGCACGGCAAGAGCGCTTTCGAGCTCTGCGGCCAGTCTTTCCAGGCGCTGCATGCGGCGGGCCACGAGAAGGACGCGGTATCCTCTTTGGGATAATTTCCTGGCAAACACTTCCCCGATTCCGCTGGAAGCTCCCGTCACTAAAGCTGAAGGTTGAGGCTCTTCCACGATCCTTCCCGATTTGCCGGTTAAAACACTATTATAGGGGAGGTGATTCGGAAAATATCAGCGTCGGCTGTGCTTGTAATTCCATCGGCTGTTTTTAGGTCTTGGACCCGGGAAGGCTTTTTAATTTCCCGCCTGAAGCGCCCTTGCCGCGGCCCAGTCTATTTCGCGGTTTATTGTCTGGACCTTCCCCCGGATGCCGCTGGAGCCGACTTCCCCGGAGTACTGCTGCTTTCCCCAGGCAAATTCAATGTGGCTGCCCACCAGTTCCGCATTGGTGATCGGCCACGCGGTTCCCTTTACCGTCAGCTCCCCTTCGATCTTCTGGAAATCCTGGGTCAGCTTGAGCGTTACCGTTTCCGAGCCCTCGCGCCATTCCCAGATCCCGTCGACTTTCGCCGGAACGATCCACAGGTAGGCCGTGCGTCCCTCCTCATGGATGGTCTGGTCCGCCTCCCATTCGCCCATTGTGAATGCGTGGGAGACGATTCGCGTCCCGGGCTGCAGTTGCAGGATCGACGGACGCAGTTTCTCGTTGAGGTGGGGCAGAAGGTACATCGTTATGACCGTGGCCCGGCTGAAATCACTCGCGAAAATATCGCCTTCGACGAAGGAGGCCAGGTCGGAGACGCCCTCCTTTTCGGCATTCTTTTGGGACAGTTTCACCATCTCGGGATTGTATTCGATGCCCAGGGCCCGGGCTCCCCTTCGGGCGGCCGCGATAACGATGCGCCCGTCTCCGGATCCGAGGTCGATGAGGAAATCCTCGGGAGTCAATCCGGCCGCATCCAGCATGGCTTCGATGAGCTCATTCGGAGTCGGAACCCAGATCACGTCCTTTCCCTGCTGCCCGACGGAAGGTTCGTACTCCTGGGCGAAGGCGGCGATTGGTGCTTGGGAACTCAAATAAGATAACGAAAACGCAAGCAGAAGGAGCCAAAGGGCCTTTTTCATATTCCATCTCCAAAAAAACGGTCGGCAGTGGTTAGTCAAGCCGAAGTGAAACTTCGGCCAAGCTTCGCCGGATTAAAAAATCTGCGACTCACTTCCTAAAATGACATTGACTGTCCGACGGGAGCTTTTGTGGAAGGCGGCGGCAAGCTGCCGCACTCTACAGAAACTCATCTTCCACGAAAAAAACCGATTTAAGAGTCACAGGGCAGTCGGCAGTATGCTACAGAACATAGTCATTAATAAAACAATTTTTCTGCCGACTGCCGACCGATTAGCAGCGCGAGGCGATCCAGCCGCTGCCGCAGAGCGTGAAGCACTCGCCGCAGGCCCTGCATTGAAGTTCGGATCCTTCAACCAGCGCCGGCTTCCGGTCTACGCCGCGGCCTTCAAAGTAGATCCTGTTCGCTTTTTTGACGTCGGCGCAGTAGCGCACGCACAGTCCGCACAAACTGCAGTCCGTCATGCCGGTTTTGAAGCGGGAGGATGTGACTCCGTATTCCTCGGCATACGGCTGCCAGGCAGGCCAGAGCAGCTCGATGATCATGCGCCGGATTTTTCTCACTTTCTCGGTATTGGTTTGGACCTGCAGCCCTTCCTCCACGGGATACACGCAGGAAGCCACGAGTCTTTTCCGGCCCCGTTTTGTTTCTATTTCCACCATGCACATGCGGCATCCGCCGTAATCTTCCAGCCTGTCGTCGTGGCATAAAGTGGGAATCTTGATCCCGACCGATTGCGCCGCTTTCAGTACGGTGGTCCCTTTTTCCGCCGTTACCGGCTTGCCGTCGATTGTCAAATTGATGGTTTCCATGGAGACGCCTCCCTACGCCTTGGTTTCATGCAGGGTTGCAGCCCCCGCGGATTGTTTTTGCATCGTGGTTGCCGGCACCTTGACGACCGCGCTGAATTTGTCCGGGCAGGCCGTGTAGCAGGCGCCGCACTTGATGCACTTTTCCTGAATGATGGTGAAAACCTTGTCCTTGGATTTGTTTATCGCGTCCACCGGGCAGTTGCGGAAGCAGGCGCCGCAGGCCGTGCATTTTTCCTGGTCGATCACGTACGCGATCAGTTCGGTGCAGACGCCGGCGGCGCAGCGCTTTTCCCTGATGTGTTCTTCGTACTCCTTGCGGAAATACTTCAGCGTGCTCAAAACGGGGAAGGGAGCCGACTGGCCCAGGGCGCAGAGAGAGGCGGCTTCCATGAATTCGCCGAGCTCTTCCAGCAGCGCCAGGTCGCCCTCTTTCCCCCGGCCGGCCGCGATCCTGTTGAGGATTTCGAGCGTCTGGCGCAGCCCTTCGCGGCAGGGTACGCATTTCCCGCAGGACTCGTGGGCGAGGAAATTCGTGTAGTAGCGGGCCGTGTCGACCATGCAGGTGTTTTCGTCCATGACGATCATCCCGCCCGAGCCCATCATGGAGCCCACCTTGGTGAGTTCGTCGAAGTCCACGGGCAGATCGAGCAGCGATTCGGGGATGACGCCGCCGGAGGGGCCTCCGGTCTGCACGGCCTTGAACTTTTTCCCCTTGGGCACGCCGCCTCCGATTTTGAAGATGATGTCCCTGAGGGTGATGCCCATGGGGACTTCGACCAGCCCGGTATTTTTGACTTTTCCTACCAGGGAGAAAATTTTCGTTCCCTTGCTTTTCTCCGTGCCCATCCGGCCGAACCATTCAGCCCCGTGGTTGATGATATGGGGCACGTTGGCCCAGGTCTCGACGTTGTTCAGGCAGGAGGGTTTTCCCCAGAGGCCCTTTTCGGAGGTGTGGATGTATTTCGGGCGGGGTTCGCCCACGTGCCCTTCGATGGCGCACATCAGTGCGCTCGACTCCCCGGACACGAACGCGCCGGCTCCGCGGTGAATCTTCACGTCGAAGGAAAAATCCGTGCCCAGGATGTTGCGGCCCAGAAGCCCGTATTCCCTGGCCTGATCCAGGGCTCTTTCGGCGTGTTTCCGGGCCAGGGGATATTCCTGCCGGACGTAAATGAAGCCCTGGGACGCCCCTATGGTGTAGGCGCCGATGATCAATCCCTCCAGAACGCTGTGGGGGTTCCCCTCCAGGATGCTGCGGTCCATG
Organism: Acidobacteriota bacterium; assembly: GCA_016933615.1. Taxonomy (GTDB): domain Bacteria; phylum Acidobacteriota; class UBA6911; order UBA6911; family UBA6911; genus UBA6911. The sequence continues at coordinate 3,257 of JAFGAO010000179.1, read as the reverse complement.
TAGGCGCCGGGATCGCCTTCATCGGCGTTGACAATCACGTATTTGGGCTCTTCGGGCGCGTCCCGGGTGGTTTCCCATTTCCAGCCCGCCGGGAATCCGCCGCCCCCGCGGCCGCGCAGATTCGCGTCGGTAACCTCTTTGAGAACATCTTCGGGCGCCATTCCGGCAAGCACTTTGGCCAGGGCCGAGTAGCCGCCGACGGCGATGTAATCCAGGATGTCGGAAGGATCGATGAGAACGTTGTTTTCCAGCAGGATGCGCTTCTGGTGCTTGTAGAAGGGAATTTGTTCCAGGCGGCTCAGGCGTTCCCCGTTGGCTTCATCAAGATAGAGAAGCTTCTCGACATTGCCCTCCCCCGTGGTGAGCCGGTCGATGATGTCGGGTACGTTCTTCGGTTTCGCCCCCAGGTAGCAGGTGTCTTCCGGTTGAATGACGACCAGAGGCCCCCGTTCGCAGAAGCCGTGGCAGCCCGTGCGCCGGACGCCCACGGTGTCCGCGATGCCGCGCCTGGCTATCTCGCCTTCAAAGGAATCGGCCAGCGGCTCGGCCCCGTAGGCGCGGCAGCCGGTCCCCGTGCATACGGCCAGCCAGGTCTTTTTGGCGCCGCGCCGTGCGACGGCTTCTTTCTTGAGTTTTTTCAGGTCGGCGGGCTTTTTTAAGCGAGACATGGTTCCTCCTTCTCCTGCTTTAGCGTTTTGATGATTTTCTCGAGTTCTTTCTTGGAAGGATCCCGATAGTACTGCTTGTCGATCTGCACGACGGGAGCCAGGGCGCAGCACCCGATGCAGTGCACGGTTTCAAGGGTGAATTCCTGGTCCTTGTCCGTTTCTCCCGCCGCGATGCCGAGTGTGGAGGATATCCGGGTGAGGGTTTCCGAAGCGCCGCGCACGTGGCACGCCGTTCCGGTGCACACATGGATGGTATGTCTCCCGCGGGGCGCCAGGCTGAAGGCCTCGTAGAAATTTGCGATCACGTATATTTCCCGGATGGGGATGTTCAGCCGCCCGGAGATCCAGTTCAGGATATGCCGGGGGAGCCAGCGAAAGCTTTCCTGCACGTCGAGCAGAACCTGGATGAGGGAATTCTTCTGGAAATCGTATTTGCGCAGGATGGCGTCCACCTCGGCCAGGTCGTTCCGGATGTCGAGAATGACTCTCTCTTTTTTCTTGATCTGCCCCAGGCTTTCGGCGTGGTACTTGGCTTCATTCTCGAGGAAGGTGAGCTCGTCGAGAAGCTGCTTCTTTTCTATGCCCATCGAATACGCTTCTCCCAATACGTCCAGGCCCTGAAGCAGGAGGTCGTATTTCTTCGAAGCGTCCGTTTCGGCCTCCGCGCCGGCGGCTTCCTTGCGCAGGCTGCTCAGGTCCAGCCCCCTGCGCACCGTTTCCAGAAGCTTCTCGGAATCGACGGGCTTCGCCAGGAAATCAAAGGCGCCGTGCTTCATGGCTTCGACGGCGGCGTCGACGGTCGCATTGGCCGTGACGACGACGGGAACCGCGGTCGGCTCGCGTTCGGCAAGGCTTTTCAGTATCTCGAGCCCGTTGCCGCCCGGGGTGTTCCAGTCGACGATCACGACGCGGGGATGGGATGTTTCGGCGACAGCCAGTCCCGCCTGGGCGGTGTTGGCGCCGACGACCGTGTAGGCGGAGGATTCGATCGTCTTGACGCAGTTCCTGGTAAAGCCCTTGTCGCCGTCGATGATCAAGACATCGAGCGGGAATGTAGTCGATCGCCTTTGAGCTACCTGATTGCTGGCATGCATAAGCAACCTCTTTTTAAATGAAAGATTTCAGTTCATTTTACGGCCGGGATCGTCGGAGGGTCGAATCGGAGGCTTCGTCGTCCCAACTATAAAAACAGCCCGCTGTATCTCCAAAAACGGACAAGCGGTACATATTGTACCACCGGTCCATATTGCTCACAAGGAGCTATCAGCCGTCGTTTATTGATCAACCAATAACAAACACGCAAGAAATAGTGGTGTCGTATCATTAAACCATGTGACAGAGTAAGTGATTTGAATTCAATATATTAGTAATTGAATCTGATATCCAAAGAGAAAATAACCAGTGTCGTTAATTCTTACAAATTGTTTATTCGGCATATAAATTATTCATTTTCAAAGCTTTATACAGAGATATCTATTCAATTCCTCAGGACCATTGTAAAAAAATTTTACAATGGTCTAGGCAAGGATAAAATTAGTTATTACTAAAATTTGGAAAAGACAAGAAGTAGAGTTCCCATAAGTGATTGTTAAAATTATGTTTTGAACGAATATTTCCTGGAAATTTAAAGGTTCTAGGTTTATGGCATATAGATTGCTTGGAAGTAGAACATCTGAATGTATTTATTGAACTTAAAAACAATCGGAATTGAGGTGATGGAGATGAAAAACCTGCGATTTCTAGCAACAACTTTTTCAGCCGCTCTGCTTGCTTTCGCAATTGCAATCCCGCAGGCATGGGCAGGCCCTGTTACCGTAAACGGCCTCACATTTTCCGAAGTGAGCGCGGGATTTACAATCACTGGCGGATCGGGTACAGGAACGGAGCAGGATCCAATAGTACTTAATGAAACTGTTACCGGATTGGACGTGACACTATCAATAGAAGGTATGCCCCAGTTTGGAAATCTAACCGGTAGTGGTCATAGTACAGGATTTGCCATCCAGAAAGTAGTCACGAATAATACCGGCATCGATTGGGATTTCTACGATCACGAACTCCAGGAGATACTTGGCACGCCCAGCTCCGACGGCGATGGACTTTCATTCGCTCAAGGTTATGCTGCAGGTCGTCCCTGGACTTCAGATGTATTCATGTCATACAACGAAATCATTCTTCCGCGTGACTACATCAACTTTTTCAATGGCATAGTACCCAACGGAGGGGAGGTCACATTTAATTACATCATTACCGATAACAGTCCTATAGATCTTTTCTACCTGCGCCAGAGGCCGGACTTTGAAGCAGTTATACCGGAACCTGGCACCCTGCTTCTTTTTGGAACTGGCTTAACAGGGCTGGCTTTAGTTGCATTCAGGCGTAAAAGAAAATAGTAAGGACAAAAAATTAATACCCACTCGATAAGGGCTGCATCAAGCAGCCCTTATTTTTTGTTTCCTTTGAAGTAGGTCTTTCAGTTGATGTTCGCAGCTTATTTAACATTGAGACCGTAGCGCTCCATTTTCTCCCGCAGGGTTTTCCGGTTGATGCCCAGGAAATCGGCGGCCCTGGTTTTATTGCCGCCGAACT
>JAFGAO010000016.1 GCA_016933615.1 Acidobacteriota bacterium | reverse complement strand
CTCGAGCGCCAGATCGTTGCTTCCCGCTATGACAACCTGGTTGTCCTGGGAGCCTGCTTTATCGGGCATGGAAACGCTTTCCTTCGCGCTTGTGATGATCCATTCGTCGATCAGGCCTTTCGGGAAGAGCCATTTCCCGGTGATTCTTGTCGCCGGAATTTTTTTATCCTTGATAAGCCTGTATACCTGCTTCTCGTTGATGCTGAGATATTCGGCGATCTCCTTTGTCGTGAGCATCTCTTTGGTCATGAGGCTTAAGCTCCCTTTTGAAAATATATTACGGATCGTTACAATTAATAACCAGTATGGACTTACTGTCAATGAAAATCCTGTATGGCTCCGGACCGGCTGTGCCGCTTTCCGTCTGCCGGTTTGAGAATTTGTCCTCGATTTTCACTCTATGGACCCGGGGAGCGGTGTGCGGGAATAACCCATGGCTGTTGCGGCTATAATTTGCGATCATTATATTAATGAAAGGATTCAGGGATGGGATCGCCGGATTTATTGGAGTGTGCGTTCACTTATGGATTGAGAACGGGATATGGAAAAATGAGAAAACTTGCATGGATTTTCCTTTTAATGATTTTTGCCTCCCCCGCGGGAAGTCGGGAAGCCGGCACCGCCCACGGTTTTTTTGAGGACGCAGTTGAGGCCATGGGAGGAGAAGCCTTCCTGAATGTCTGGGACGTGGTTTCCGAAGGCAACTATTTTCAGTACGACCGTTACGGGGCTTCCTCCCCCCTGATCAAGTTCAGAGATTATACCAAGCTGCCGGACAAGAGCCGGAATGAACTGGGAAACAGGGAAAAGGAGCTGACCATTACGGTCTTTAATCTGGAAACCGACGAAGGCTGGATTCTGGAGGGACAGGAGGAGACCAGGGATGCGACACCGGAGGAGATGAGAGAATTTCATAAATTGGCGAAGCACAGCCTGGACAATATTTTTCGCAGCCGCTATAAAGATCCCGCCAACAGGCTCTTCCACATAGGCCCCGGGGAAGGCAGGGAGTTCAATCTCGAAAGGGTCAAACTGATAGATCCCGAGAACGACGAGGTCACCGTCTACTTCGACCGCATGACCAAACTGCCCGCGAAGATCGATTACAATCAGGTCGGCGAGCGGGGTGTTCGGCAGCGCGTAACGATCGAGTACAGCCAGTGGCACTGGATACAGGGCATTCGTTCGTCCCTGCGCACGGACACATACGTCAACGGGCAACGGTCATCCCAGAGCCATATCCTGGCCATCGAGTACAATACCGGCCTGCCCGACAGCTTCTTTTCAAAGCCCGTTCTTCCGGAATAATTGAAGCGGGATGAGATTTCTCACAGGATTCTTTCGACGCGCGGTATGAGATGCCGCTTCCATCGGCCGTTTCGGGAGGCGGCTCGAATCGCCAGGTAGTAAATGACGCAGAAGCAGGCGCCTAAAAGGCTGCCGTTGAGTTCAGGGCGGCCCGGGAATAATTTCGCCCCCAGCGCGATTCCAAGGAGCAGCAGCAGGAGGGGGATCCCGTAAAGAAGGAAGGTCGCCAGAAGAACGCTCCTGCCTGCGGCGGCGATGCGGACGCGATCGCCGGGCCGGACCCCAAGCGGGTCCCGTGCGGTGACGCGGGGATTTTCCTCTCCCGAAGCCCGGCAGAAAATCCGGGCGCCGCAGGCCTCGCAGCAGCCGCTGGGGACAACCGATACGGTTGCGACCCCGTCGCGGGTTTCCAGCACGAGTCCCTCTTCCTGTATCTCTTCCGCCATGGCGTTTAGCCCGGTTCCTTCCGGATTGAACGGCCGGTCGTAGAAAACGGCCTTATTTTTTTTACCAGATCCACTTCCCGGGATTCCTCCATTTCCGCCTCCCGGGCCGGCGCCCGCCCGGGCAGATATCCGATGGCGCCGGACCGGCATTTATCGAAGGGGATCGTTTCCGGATCCAGCTTTTCGTAGTCGATGATCGCCAGGTTGTCGGTCATGGAGATCGCCCCTCCGGATTTGCGGGCGCAGATGCCGCAACCGATGCAGGACGCGTCGCACAGCACGTTGGCTTCCTTGGGCCCGTCGTGGTTTTTGCAGAACACGAACACATCGCGGTCGATGGGGTGTATTTCGATGATATTCCTGGGGCAGGCGGCGGCGCACATGCCGCATCCGGTGCAGAATTCGTCCACGACGGCCGGCAGTCCGTTGCCGTTCATGTATATCGCGTTGAAAGCGCACGCCGCCACGCAGTCGCCCCCCCCGAGGCACCCGTAGATGCACACCTTGTTGCCGCCGGAAACGATATTCTGAACGGAACAGCCTCCGGGTCCGATGTAGGCGGTTTCCTTGTTGCGTGCCTCTTTCCTGCCTCCCCGGCACAGAACGCGGGCGACCATCCGGACGCTCTTGACGCTTTCTATGCCGACAACGGCGGCCACTTCGTCGGCCGTGTCCTGGCCGCCGACCGGGCATCCGTTGCACGCGGCGTTGCCTTCGACGACCTGCACGGCGAAGTCATAGCAGCCGGCATACCCGCAGGCGCCGCAATTGGCGCCTGGCAGCACTTCGTGAACGCGCCCGATCATGGGGTTCTCCTCGACGCGCAGTTTTTTGTCGGCAACCGCAAGTGCGGCTGCGAAAAACAGTCCCAATCCTCCCATTGCGGCTACGGCGATCAGTAAATCCGGGCTCAAGGCTGCCTCCACAGATAATCTTTAAACTTTTCAGAATAGAGTACCGCGCCGGTTTTGTCTATCAACATGGCTTCCATGCCCGGCGTGCGGTTGACCAGGTCCATCCCACGTTCGGGCCCCAGGACGAAAATTCCCGTTGCGTAGGCGTCCGCCTCGATGCAGGTCGGGGCGATGACCGTGACGCTGCTCGAGCCTTCGGCCGGATAGCCGGTGGCCGGGTCCAGGATGTGGTGATACCGTTTCCCTTTTTCCTCGTGGTGCTGTTCGTAGTCGCCCGAAGTGGCGACCGCCATCCCGGCCAGGCTGATTTTCCGGACCAACCCTTCCCGGATGCTCGGGTGTTGAATGCCGACGACCCATCCGCCGCCCAGGGTGCGGATTTCCCCGCCCGCGTTGCAGAGCGCGTATTGCACGCCGTGCTCCCGGAGAATTTCCGCCATGCGATCGACCGCGTATCCCTTGGCGATGGCTCCGAAGCTGATCTCCACGCCCGGCGGGCGCGTGATGGTCAGCCCTTCGTCCAGGCGCACGCGGTTCCACCCGCTCAAGGTCCGGGCCGCCTGCACGGCCTCTTCGGAGGGAACAACCGGGTGTTCGCCCCAGATTCTCCAGACCCTGAAGAGCGCCTCCATGGCGGGATCGAACGCCCCCTCCGTTTTTTTATGGACGGCATCGCAGGCCAGCAAGAGATCGTACAGTTCGCGGCTGACCGGAACGGTGTCCTCATCGCTCTGATTCAGAAGATACAACGGCCCCGATTTATTGAAGGGGGAAAATTCCCTGTGGATTCTCTGCACTTCCTGAAATGCCGCCGCAATCGCGAGATCGGCCTTCTCGGAATCGGAGTCCCGCACTTCAATATCCACGAAGGTGCCCAACGCCACCTGGGTCCGCTTGACGGATTCCGGACTCCGGACGCTCCGCATCCAGCCAAGGGCCAGCAGGGCGATTGAAACCGCCAGCAGGGCAATCGGGATTCTCGGTGTTGCATGCATACCGGGACCCTTTCCTCCGGATTCAGATCATCCCGGCGAAGCCGGAAAAAGCAAGGGCCATGATGCCCGCGACGATGAGCGTGATGGGGGCGCCCCGGAACGGTTTGGGAACCTCCGCCAGTTCCAGATCTTCCCGGATCCCGGCCATCAGGCAGATTGCCAGGGTGAAGCCGGCGCCGGCGCCGACGGCGAAAACGACCGCCTGGTAAAAATTGTATTCCCGCGTGATGCTGAACAGAGCCAGCCCCATGATGGCGCAGTTCGTCGTGATCAGGGGAAGAAAGATACCGAGGGCCCGGTACAGCGGCCGGCTTGCCTTCTTGATGAACATTTCCACGAACTGCACCAGGCTGGCGATCACAAGAATGAAGGCCACCGTCTGAAGGAATTGCAGGCGGAAGGGCTGGAGGATCAGGTAATAGATCATCCAGGTGACGATTGCAGCCATCGTCATGACGAAGGTGGTGGCCATTCCCATGGAGAACGCCGAGGACACCTTGTTGGAAACCCCGATAAAGGGGCAGATTCCCAGAAAATACGCCAGAACGAAATTGTTGACGATCGCGGCGGATATGAATATCAGCAAAAGTTCCATTTCCAAACCCTCCTTAACGGCCTTTACCAATCCGCATGGAATTCCAGTTGGCAAGCCCCATCAACAGTCCCAGGGTTAGGAATGCCCCTGCCGGAAGTATCATCACCAGCCATGGCGTGAAGGCGTCGGGCAGCACCGGGTACCCCAGGATGGTGCGCGTCGCAAGCATTTCGCGGATGCTTCCCAGAACGAACAGCGCGAGAAGAAAGCCCAGGCCCATCCCCAGGGCATCGAGCACGGAACGCAGGGGATTGTTTTTCGACGCGAAAGCCTCCTGCCTGCCCAGGACGATGCAGTTGACGACAATCAGGGGGATAAACGGCCCCAGCGCCCTGCTGAGTTCCGGAAACCGGGCTTGCATTGCAAGGTCCACGATCGTCACGAAGGTGGCGATGATGACGATGAAGGAAGCGATGCGCACCTGGTCGGGGATGAGCTTGCGGATTAGCGAGATCATCAGGCTGGCGCATACCAGAACGAAGGTGGTCGCCAGCGCCATGGCGATCCCGTTGACGGCTGAAACGGTGACGGCCAGGGTCGGGCACATGCCCAGCACCTGCACGAACACGGGGTTCTGCTCCCACCATCCTTTCAGGAAATCCTGTGCCGGCGTCAGTTGTTTCTTCATAGGCCTGTCTCTGTTTTCAATTTTCTGAGAATGTCCATGTGGGTGTTGACTATATCCACCACAGCCTTCGAAGTGATGGTGGCCGCGGTGATGGCCTGTATCTCGTTGGGCGCGGGATTCTCCTTTTTTGTCACCGCCACTTGAGGCGCCGTAAGGAGGTTTTTGAATTTGTCCTTGAATTCCGGCTCCACGATTTTCGCCCCGAGTCCCGGGGTGTCGGTCTGTTTGAGAATTTCTATTCCGGAGATGGACTCCAGGTCTTCCGATACCCCCACCATCAGGGTGATTTTGTCGGAGAATCCGTTGCCGGTGACGTTCATGGCATAGCCCACGAGCAGGTCCTCGGCATCGAATACCTTGTACAGTTCCAGGGAATCCGCAGCCACTTTTTCCGATCTTGCACCGCCGGGGTGCACCGTGGAAACGGCCCGGCGGATAGCTTCCTGCATATGCTTTTCAATTTGAGGGGCCGCCCAGTCGCTTACCTGGGACAGAAATCCGCCGGACAGGATTCCGATAGCGGTCAGCGTGGACAGCATGCGCAGGACGGTATTCATGCAACGGCTCCAAAAACCCTGGGTCGGGTGAAACGGTCGATCATGGGGACAAACGCGTTCATAATGAGAATGGCGTACATCATTCCTTCGGGGAGTCCGCCGAAAACGCGTATGACGACGACAATCAGGGAAATCCCGAGGCCGAAAATCCACATGCCCCTGCTGGTCACCGGTGAGGAAACCCAGTCCGTGGCCATAAACAGAGCGCCCAGCATGAATCCCCCGCCCAGGAGGTGATAGACCGGGGAAGGGTGAGCCTGCGGATTCATGAGCCAGATGAGAGTTCCGAAAACCAGGACGCCGAGGGTCATGGATGCGGGGATGCGCCAGTTTACGATGCCGATGACGATCAGGAAGACGCCGCTCGCCAGGACGGCAAGGGCGGAAGTTTCCCCCAGGCATCCTCCGGTGTTGCCCGCAAACATGGGGAAAAGGGCGGAGGCGGCCGCGTCGAACTTCAACGCGCCGAGAGGCGTGGCGGAGGTGACCGCATCCGCGAAATTCGGGCTCCTCCAGGTCGTCATGGCGACCGGGAAAGCGGCCTGGAGAAAAGCCCTGCCCACCAGGGCGGGATTGAAAATGTTGTAACCCAATCCGCCGAAGACGTGCTTGCCGACTCCGACGGCCGCTATGGCGCCGATCCCGGCGGAAACGAGGCTGAAATCCGGGGGGAGGGTCAGGGCAAGCAGCCACCCCGTCAATACCACGCTGCCGTCGCCGATGGTGACGGGCTGCTTCCGCAGTTTCTGAATGAGCGCTTCCGTCGCTGCCGCGCAAAGGATGCTTGTCAGGAGAATGCCGATCTGGGACCACCCGAAAAATAGGAGCGCCGCCGCCGTCGAGGGTGCCAGTGCGGCGCTTACGGCCCACATGGCCCGCGGCGTTGTCCAGTTGTTGTGCAGGTGCGGGGAAGTGGTCAGCTGCAGCCGGTTCTGCGTCGTGGGCGTCTGGTTTGTTTCGCTGGTCATACGGGTCGGCCTTATTTTCAGTTTCGGTTTCTCTGCATGCGCAAAACGGCCTGCTTGCCGAGCCGGATCCACTGCACCAGCGGAATGTGGGCCGGGCATTCGTAAGCGCAGGTGCCGCATTCCATGCAGGTCGTGATGTTCAGCTTCCCGGCTTCCTCGAAACGTCCCAGCCGGCTCAATCGGGCCAGGCGGGTGGGCATCAGGTTCAGGGCGCAGGCGGATACGCAACGGCCGCATTTCAGGCAGGCGGTCTCCCGCCCCCAGGAGATTTCCTCTTTCGTGAGTACGAGAATCCCGGACGTCGCCTTGACCACTGGGGTTCTGGCGGAATGCTGGGCCGTGCCCATCATAGGACCGCCGACAAGGATTCTCGCGGCCGTTTCATGAATGCCGCCGCAGAACCGGATCACATCCCTTATCGCGGTACCGACCGGGACCACCAGGTTCCGGGGTTTCCGAATGCCACGGCCGGACACCGTCAGGACGGCCTTGATGGCCGGTTCTCCGTTGACGACCGCGTCGTGGACCGCAACGGCGGTCCCCGTGTTCTGGACCACGGCGCCGACATCCATGGGAAGCTTTCCCTGGGGCACTTCGCGGTCGAGGACCGCCTTGAGGAGCATCTTTTCTCCGCCCTGCGGATACTTCGTTTTCAAGGGAATAATTTCGAGGTCGCCGTCGGTTCCGGCCGTTTCCCGGAGCTTCCGGATCGCTTCAGGCTTGTTGTCCTCAATTCCGATGGAAGATTTCCGCAGCCCCAGTATTTTCATGAGGATCCGGACTCCGCTGATCAGGTCGAAAGTGCGGTCCAGCATGAGGCGGTAATCCCGCGTCAGGTAAGGTTCACATTCGCAGGCATTAATGACCAGGCTGTCGATTTTTTTATCCCGCGGCGGGGAAATTTTAACGTAGGTCGGGAAAGCGGCGCCGCCCTGCCCCACGATGCCCGCCTGCCGTATCCGCTCTATGAGCTCGCCAGCGGATGCACTTTCCGGTTCGATCGGCGGAAGGTAGTCCCTTTCCTGGCTTTCGGAGGGCTGAATCAGGACGACGTCCTGCAGGGAGCCGTTGCCGGAATGTTCGCGCCCGATTCCGGTCACCCTGCCGGTGACGGGACTGTGCACCGCGACGGAAATGTACCCGTCGGCTTCGGCTATCAGGGTGCCGGTTTTGACTTCGCTGCCTTTTTTAACCAGGGGTTTGGCCGGCCTGCCCAGGCACTGCGAAAGGGGAACCGCCAGCTGTTCCGGAATCGGCATGGCTTCCAGCGCCAGGTGTTCGGTCAGTTCTTTGTATTCCGGTGGATGTACGCCACCGCCAGTGAAAGTTTTCCTGCGCATTCTCCCTACCCTTAGGGTCCAGCACTAAAATTACTATGACTAATATGTAAAATCAAATAATTCAGAATAGCTAATACAATTTTTACCTCTTTTTCGGTTGGGAATCCCGGTTCATAGACAAAGAGCGGCCTGATTTGTCGAACAGCTGCTCGTCTCGATTGCCTGATTTCATGGTTCTGGTGTAAAATTTTACTTCCCTTTTCCACACGTATTGGGACTAGATTACCTGCCGAGGCGGGTTCACAAAAGGAGAGCCGCCGCAATTAAGTCGCCGCAAACATATACTCCATATTCCGGGAGAAGCACAATGACACATAGTCTTTCGTTCCGTTCCGTCGCGCCGTCCGTTCTTCTGGTCCTTCTTGCCCTTTTCGGCTGCAGCCCCGAGTTTCAGGGGCCGCCGTACATGAATCCGGATCTGCCGGTCGAGGAGCGGGTCGAGGATCTTGTCTCACGCATGACGCTGGAAGAGAAGATCTCGCAGACGCTCAACAGCGCGCCGGCGATCGGGCGCCTGGGCATTCCGGCCTACGATTGGTGGAATGAGGCGCTGCACGGCGTTGCCCGCGCGGGCGTGGCGACGGTCTTCCCGCAGGCGATCGGCCTGGCCGCCATGTGGGACGAAGATCACCTTTACAGAGTGGCCACCGTTATTTCCGACGAAGCCAGGGCGAAACATCATGAGTTCGTCCGGCAGGGACTCTACCAGCGGTATCAGGGGCTTACTTTCTGGTCCCCCAACATCAACATATTCCGGGATCCGCGCTGGGGACGCGGAATGGAAACCTACGGCGAGGATCCTTTCCTTACAGGCAGAATGGGTGTCGCATTCATCCAGGGTCTGCAGGGCGACGATCCGAAATATTTCAAGGTCATTGCCACCTCCAAGCATTATGCCGTGCACAGCGGACCCGAGCCGCTGCGCCATGTTTTCGACGCGCAGGCCAGCGACCGCGATCTTTACGAGACCTATCTGCCGCATTTCCGAACGACGGTCGTGGAGGGGGGTGTCTATTCGATTATGGGCGCCTACAACCGCTTCCGGGGCGAATCGGCCAGCGCCCACCAATTTCTCCTCAAGGACCTGCTGCGCGGCAGGTGGGGGTTCCAGGGGTATGTCGTGTCCGACTGCGGCGCAATCCGCGATATTCACGCCAATCACAGGATCGTTGAAACGCCCGAGGAGGCGGCCGCTTTAGGAATCAGGCGCGGATGCGACCTGAACTGCGGCAATGCGTACCAGTCTCTCAAGGGCGCCATCGAACAGGGTCTCCTGACAGAAAAAGAACTGGATGTCTCGGTGAAGAGGCTGTTCACGGCACGGATGAAGCTTGGGATGTTCGACCCTCCGGAAAGAGTGAAGTGGGCCCGGATCCCCTATTCCGTGAACGATTCGCCCGAAAACGCCCGGCTTGCAGCGGAAACCGCGAGGAAGTCGATGGTTCTTCTGAAGAATGATAACGGGATGCTTCCTCTCAGCCGGGATATCGGCACGGTTGCGGTAATCGGCCCCAACGCAGACGACGTCGAGGTGCTTCTGGGCAACTACAACGGGACGCCATCCAGTCCCGTTACGCCGCTCGCCGGCATCCGGGAGAAGTTGGGCGATTCGACGGAAATTCTTTACGCCCGCGGCTGCGACATCGCGGAGGGGATTCCGTTCTACGAGCCGATTCCAGACGGCGTTCTTTCGACCGAAGTCGAAGGTCGGAGACGCGGCGGCGTCAGGCTCGAATTCTTCGGCAATCTCAACTTTGAAGGGGATCCGGTCTACACGGAAGTGCAGCCCAATATCAGGGTCGAATGGGGAAACCAGGCACCCATTCCCGGCCTGACGGACAACCAGTTTTCGGTCCGCTGGTCCGGGACCGTCACGGTGCCCGTAACGGGCGATTACAGCCTCAGGGCGGCCGGGGGTTTCGGAAGGCTGCTGCTCGACGGCCGGCCGCACGGCGGGAGGTTCGGCACGGCCCCGCAGTTCGTCCGGCTGGAAGCGGATAAACCGGTCCCGATCACGGTCGAGATCGCCGACCGCTTCGGTGCCATGGACATCGAACTGCAGTATTCCGTGAAGGGGCGGGATTACAGGGCGGAAGCGGTAGAGGCCGCGCGCAGGGCCGATCTGGCCCTTCTGTTTCTGGGGCTTTCCCCGCGCCTGGAAGGGGAGGAAATGCCCGTCCAGGTGGAGGGTTTTTCGGGCGGCGACCGGGTTTCCATAGACCTGCCGAAAACCCAGGAAGATCTCATGAAGGCCGTCGCGGCGACGGGCACGCCTGCGGTACTGGTTCTGCTCAACGGGAGCGCGGTCGCCATCAACTGGGCCGACGCGAACATCCCGGCCATCGTGGAGGCCTGGTATCCCGGCCAGGCGGCGGGTACGGCCATTGCCGACGTGCTCTTCGGCGACTACAATCCAGCCGGACGGCTTCCGGTCACTTTCTACAGGACGCTGGACGGCATGCCGGCGTTCGAAGACTATTCCATGGAGGAGCGGACCTACAAGTACTTCAACGGCGATCCCCTCTATCCGTTCGGACACGGCCTCAGCTACACCACATTCGAATACGGCGATTTTAAGGCGCCCGATTCGGTCAAAGCCGGCAGGCAGGTCAAGGTGTCCGTCAAGGTGACAAATACCGGAAAGAGGGCAGGAGAGGAAGTCGTCCAGCTTTACGTCTCCGACCGGGAGGCTTCGGTACCGGTACCGATCCGCAGGCTCGTCGGCTTCAAACGGATATACCTGGAGGCGGGAGCGTCGCAGATGGTGTCGTTTGCCATCGACCCGCGGGAACTGTCTTGCGTCACGGACGACACGCGCCGCGTGATAGAGCCGGGTGTGTTCGACCTGTCCGTCGGCGGCAAACAGCCGGGTTTCTCAGGCAATGCCGATGCCGCGACGACACAGACCGTGACGGGCAGCTTCACCGTTACGGGCGATTCCGTGGAGCTTGAACTTTAAAAGCTTCACCCCGGAGGCTCTCGGAGGACGCAGAGATTCGCGGAGTAATTTGTATATTTATCAGCACTGTCGGTGTGAGAAAGTGTTGGCTAAGAAATTGATATTCAGCCGATCTGCCATACGTTGGAGCTAAATATGAGATATTTCCTCTTAATGATATTTCTGTTTTGTAATATCAACCTCGTAATACCTGCAGATACCCCGAAACATCAAGAATCTCAGGATATGAAAAATCTGATAATTCATGGAGAAGGCTTCGCGTTCACGATAAGTGAGCCTGAAGGCTGGACGGTTCATATTGATGACGCTGCGAAGAAGCGCCTCAACGCATATTTTGTTGTCGACGGATATTCATACGACAATACGCCCGGCTTGATCTATATCCGTGTTTTGAAAAAACAGGAACTGACGGTTGAAGAGCACCTCAAGGCGGATATGGAAAGATTTAGTCAAGACGATAAGGGAGTTGTCTTCGAGGAATTTAGGCCTGCCGGCATTTCCTATTCCTTTGCGTCAAAGAAATATCTGTTCGGCGATCGTTATTGCGATTATTTATGTTATGTCGATCCGGGTGAGAAATATAATTCTTATATAATCTTCGTCCTGAGCGCTGACATGGGCAATTGCTCTGAGTACAATGACATTTATGGTCAGTTTCTTAAGTCCTTTTTCTGGATTACGGACGAGGTGTTTGATCGCACCAACAAAAATAAAGGCCCTTGATTTGGAGTGCGGCAGCTTGCTGCCGCTTTCATTAAATCGATGCCTGAACGAAGGCGGCAGCGAGCTGCCGCACTT
>JAFGAO010000015.1 GCA_016933615.1 Acidobacteriota bacterium | reverse complement strand
CTTCGCAATCTACAATTTCTCCTCCTTGCGCCAAAGGTTGTGCCAAATTACTGTTTTTGCGGCCGCTTTCAAGAGCATGCGTCAGCCCCGCCCGCCTGCGGAAGCGCTCTGTGAAAGAAACATCATTACGCGCACCGTAACCTTTCTTGTCCGGCATTACGATCTGCCGTCCATGGTGGCGGGCAAGCTTCGCGCGCTCATTACACGAAGATATGTCTAAGGCCGGGATCGGTATGATCACTTGTGGTATAGGACGCAGCGTCCGCCGGTTGAACCGAATGTAAGACTGCTTGAGCGGGCTTTGGACCAAACAGGCCTTTGAGCTCAATACGATGCTCATGAATGGCGCAGCCTGGTGAAGAGTCGACCGGCGTCACTGAGGATTAAGAATATTACAGAGGACGTCCCTGCGTTTTTGGAACACCCTCGGGATGCTTCGCTCCTGACGCGGGAATATCTTTCCGGTATATTATCGGCTTCAAAGGACGGTTGAAGGTTCCATTTATTATTTACCGGCAAAATATTATCTTTATGCTATGGCCCGGACGAAAGAAAGCCTAGAAGACGGATTCAGAACACTGCTGGATGAATGGGGAAAAGCGTCGCTGCGCGGGGAGTATCCCGGGGATCTGGCCGGCGCCATCCTCGAAACCATGGAGGATCTGGCGCAACACCCGCAATGCGGCGCCGTAGGCATCATTCTCTGGCACGAATGCCTCCGGCTAACGGCACGAAGCAATTTCATCCGGAGCCTGCAGGACCGGGAATCCCAATCCCGTTGGGCGGAGGCGTGCTTCCGCGTCATACAGCTGTCGGAATATTCCCTGCTGCGGATGTTCGAGCAGCGGGCGGGGGATTTCCCGGACCGCAATCTCTTCGAGGATTTGACTCCCGGCGCGCGCGGGGGGTGGAGCTACGGGGCCGTACGGCGGCAGGTTCGCGAAATGGCCGCGGCTTTCTTATCGATGGCCGCCCCCGCCGAACCCCGCGTGGCCATTGTTGCCGACAACAGCGTGTCCGGCGCATGCTGCGATCTTGCCTGCCTGTTTTACGACATCCTGGACTCGCCCCTGAATCCGCATCTCAACGCGGAGACGCTGGCCGATATTTTCAACCGGCTGCGGATCAATATCGCCGTTACCGATACGGACGAGCGCATCGAGCGGCTGCTCGAGGTCGCCGCCGTCACCGACGCTCCCTTTCATATAGTCGCTCTCCACAACGGCGCTGCGGGCAGGCATGAAGGCATCGCCCACTTGGGTGCGTGCTGCAAGCGGCTGGGAGAGGCGGCGATAGCCGAATCCCTGGAGCGGCGCAGGAGGTTTTCGCTTGACGAGGTCGCCACGGTGATGTTTACCTCCGGCAGCGAGGGGATTCCGAAAGGCGTATCGTTTTCCTGCTACAATCTCGTCGCGAAACGGTTCGCGCGCGCCGCCTCACTGCCGGATGTCGGCAACGAGGAAATCCTTCTCTGCTATCTTCCCCTGTACCACACCTTCGGGCGCTACCTGGAAATGCTGGGAAGCATCTTCTGGGGCGGCACCTATGTTTTCACGGGCAATCCCTCTCTGGATACGCTGCTGGCGTTCCTTCCGGTCGTCAATCCCACCGGATTCATAAGCGTTCCCCTCCGATGGGCCCAGATCGAAGAGTATTGCGCCGATAGAATGAGAAATGCGGCGGATAAAGGGAAGGCTTTCCGTTCCGTTGTCGGCACCCGGCTGCGCTGGGGGTTGTCGGCGGCCGGCTACCTGGAGCCCGGGGTATTCCGGTTTTTCAACCGCAACGGCGTCGCCCTCTCGAGCGGCTTCGGAATGACGGAAGCCACCGGCGGGATTACGATGACTCCCTCATGGGAATACGTCGACGACACCAACGGCATCCCGCTCCCGGGCATCCGGGCCCGGCTCACGGCCCAGGGGGAACTGCAGCTCAGCGGCCATTACGTCGCCCGGTACCTGAATGAGGCGGGCCCGGGAGACAGGATTCCCTATCCCGTTTCCATAGACGGGGATTACTGGCTGTCGACCGGAGATATTTTCCGGGTGCACCCCAACGGCTACTATCAGATCCTGGACCGCATCAAGGACATTTACAAAAACGACAAAGGCCAGACAATAGCCCCGCGCCTGATCGAAAAGAAATTCGAGGGCGTGCCCGGAATCAAGCGCACCTATCTGGTGGGGGACCGCAAAGCCTACAATGTCCTGCTTATCGTACCCGACGGCGAGCACCCGATCCTGAAAACACCCGGGGTGGCGGAAAACCGGCGGGACTATTTCCGGCAGATAGTTTCCGCCGTCAACAGGAATGTCGCCCCCTATGAACGCGTCGTGAATTTTGAGATCCTGGACCGGGATTTCCGGATCGATCTTGGAGAATTGACGCCGAAAGGAACCCTGAACCGCGGCCGGCTGGACAAGAATTTCGCCCCCCTGATCCAGGATCTTTATAAAAACAGCACGGTCGAATTCAGGGTGGACTCTTTCCGGGTCCGGATCCCCCGATGGTTTTATCGCGAACTTAGCGTTCTCGAGGACGACATCCGCGTCACGCATTCGGGATTGTACAACCTGGAAACGGGACGGACTCTCCGGCTCGGGCGCACGGACGAACCGGGCACCTTTCTGGTCGGGGACCTGGAGTACCGCGTTTCGGAGGGCGTGCTGGATCTGGGTGTTTTCGCCCGGCAGCCCCGCCTCTGGATAGGGAATCCCGCCCTGATCCTTTTCTGTCCCTGCCGGGAGGGGTGGGATACGCCGCTAGGGAGCGTTTCCCCCCAGGTTCTGCGGCCCCGCAACGCAGAGGCGGGCTATAGCGCCGAAGAATTCCCCGATCTGCCGCGGGTCAAGGAGCGCCTGCTGATCAATATAAACCAGCTGGTCAGCACGGCGCTTTTCGGCAACGACCGGAACGCGATCCAGGCGGTCCAGGATATAGGAAGGATGATCTCCAGGACCGATTTGCGCTGGAATGAAATCTTCCGGCGCAGGCTGGAAGCGCTTTCACGCCACCCGCTGGAGCGCATCCGCAGCCTGGCGTACCAGATCCTGCTTCTCGACGACCCCTCCCCCGATTACGGTAAGGTCTTTCCCGCCTTTATAGAGTCGGGATTGACGTTCGCCGACCCGGAATCCATGGAAGTTATTGCGGGAAGCTTTGAAAAATACCGCCTGGAAGCGCTGCGCCAAAGGATGCTGACCTACAGGTCCCAGCTTGAGTGGCCCGCGAAGGATGCGACGGTGCGGCAATTTGAGCGCCTGTTCCGGCTGATGCTCAATTTCGTGGACGCGCATCCGGGATTCTACTTCCCCGTGCGGGCGGAGCTGGCCGCATGGCGGCTCTTCCGCGCGGAGCCGCGCCTGGCGGAGTCCGCCCGGGATTTTCTCCTGGATTTGTACCGGCGTTTTGAAATTAAGCTGGCCGAGGAAGCCTCAAAGAACGATGCCTCCACCTGGAAATCGAAGCTTGTATACGACGAGATTCTGTCGCTCCGGGAGCGCCGCCGCATTGAGAAGCTGCTGATTCAAACGCCGTTTCTCAGGCAGGCCGTCATGTTCGCTCTTCAGGATGAACGCTTTTCACTCGACGACGTGGCGGAAAAGGGAATCTGGATATCCGCAATCCCGTCCCTGCACGCTCCCTGCCGGTACAGAATGAGCATCAATCTCAAAAAGGGCCGGCACTATGATCTGGAACTGGTTCTGGGCGAGGATTTCCGCCGGCCCCGCAGCCTGGAATCCCTCTACTGGACGATCGCCATAGGGGGGCACCCCGTCGGCCCGAGGGTGCTGCCGCGCCCGGGTTGTTTCAGCACCCGGATGCGCGCCCGTTCCAGCGTCTTCCTGAGCGAGATGACGGCATGGGAAAAGATCCGGGAATACTCGGAGTTCCGGGGGCCCAACGCGCCGTCGCTGAGACGGCACGCGTGGCGCAGGCTTTATATCCAGTCCCTGACGGCCTTTTACCGGGGATGGATGCAGAGCGGCTCCCAGATAGTTCCCGGCAAGATTGCGCCGGATAACGTCACCGTTCCCGAACTGGACTTCAAGTCCGACGGCACCATCGTTTCCCTTATGGGATGGCGCCGCTATAAAGACCCCGTCTCCCTCGTGCGGCCGATGATGGAAAACTTTTACCGCAAGGTGGAGGCGCATTATCCCTGGTGCGCCGGCCGCATCGAGGTTTCCTGGATCTTCGACGCATGCCTGGAGGCGATGGGCGTCCCCGCCGGACGACGGTTTCTTGAATCGCTGCGGCTGAAGCTTGGCAAAAGCGCTCCAATGGAATTCGGGGGCGTGCCGCTGACCGAACGGCTCGAAGCCTACATGGCTGAGACCAAAATCTATCTGCCGATGGCCTTTTACAACGCCGTCGACCGCTATGAGGAATTCAGCGCGCTCAATGCCAAGGCCACGCCGCAGGCCCGCGAGCAGACCGTCGACGAGCTCTACTGGCTCTTCCGCCTCAACGAGTTCCCCGAGTTCGTGCGCTACAGCCTCTACCGGCAGACCTATTTCATCCATGCGCGCAAAGACATACAGCGCGCTTTCGA
Organism: Acidobacteriota bacterium; assembly: GCA_016933615.1. Classification (GTDB taxonomy): domain Bacteria; phylum Acidobacteriota; class UBA6911; order UBA6911; family UBA6911; genus UBA6911. The sequence continues at coordinate 7,104 of JAFGAO010000015.1, read as the reverse complement.
CAAGCTGCTGTCCCGGTTGAGGGGCGGGGAGGGCACCCCGGCGGTGCAGATGGAGGAGCTTTCCGCCCTGCAGGGCGCCCTGGCTTCCGAAGAGGATCGGAACGTCTTCAGCAGGCTCGTTTTCCCCAGCCGCCTGAAGACGCGGAAACTCGAGGTGTCGCGGATAGGCGACAGCGAGCGGGAGCGGGTGGTCGTCGGTTCGAGGATATCCGGCGGCTATTCCGAGGAATACGTATTCCGCGAACCCCTGCAGCCCCGGGAAATAGGCCAGCTGTACAATTACTTTTTCAGGCAAAGCATTCCCAGGGCCGTATCCGAGCTGGACCGCTACTTTGTGCTCGTGGATCCCCTGGACAAAATCGTCGGCGGCATCTGCTATCATCTTCCGGATCAGGAAACCGCCCAGATCGAAGGCATCGTCGTGGACCCGACGCTGCAGGGGCGCGGCCTTCGCAGGGCCATGGAGGAGGAGTTCTGCGGCAGGATGGCCGGGCAGGGCGTTCGGGTCGTGCGCGCGCATTACTTCCTGCTGAATTTCTACCTCAAGCTCGGCTACAGCATCGACAAACGATGGGGCACGCTGGTGAAGTTTTTATATCCGGAGGCCCGGACGCCGTAGACCCGCACCCGGCGCTATTCGTACCGGAGGGACTCGATGGGATCGAGGCGGGCGGCTTTGAAGGCGGGCCAGACGCCGAACAGGAGGCCGACCAGGGTGGAAACGCCGAGGCCTGAAAGGACCGCCCACGCGGGCGGCACGGCCGGAAGTCCCTGGATGAAATAAGCCAGAATCAGGCCCAGCAGTCCCGCCAGCGAAACGCCGCACAGGCCGCCGATCGTCGTCAGCATGGCCGCTTCCAGGAGAAACTGAAGAACAATGTCGCCCTTGCGGGCGCCGACGGCTTTGCGGATCCCGATTTCCCGGGTGCGCTGCGTGACCGACATCAGCATGATATTCATGACCCCGATGCCGCCGACAAGCAGACCCAGGCCCGAGATCACGAACGTTCCCAGGCGGAACAGCGACGTGATCCGGTCGATCTGCGCAATGATGGAGTCCGAAGTGTTCAGGAAAAAATCGGATTCCTCCCCGGATTTGAGCCCCCGCAGCCTTCTCAATTCCGATTCGATTTCCTCAAGTGCCATATCGCGCATCCCGGGCTTCGCCTGGCAGTACAGGATGACAGTGTCGGCCTCCGGGTAGCGCAAAAGCGCGGTCTCAAGCGGAATGACGAAGGCATTGTTGCGCCTGTTCTCCCCGGTGAATCCTCCCCCCTCGTGCTTTTCAAATACGCCGAGCACGGTGTAGATCGCCCCGCCCATCTCGACCTTCTTCCCCATGGGATCGATCGAAGGGAACAGCGATTCGGCGGTGTTGGAGCCCAGCAGGCAGACCTTAGCCCGCCGCTTTTCCTCCTGGAGCGAAAAAGCCCGCCCGTACCGTAATTCGGAGCTTGAAATCCGTGCGTAATTCCATGTGGCGCCCTGGACCTGGATGTTTTCATTTTCAATATTGCGGTAGCGGGCCGTTTGCGCCCGGCCCGCGACGATGTTCGGGACATAGAGCTGCACGGCCGTGTCCTCGAGGGAAGGGCAGCTTCCCAGAAGGGCGGATGCGAATTCCGGCCGCAGCGGCTTGCGGGTCATCTCTTCAGGCTGCAGGCGCGTATTGCCCGGATCCCGGTTCAGGTGATAGGCGAATATGTTGTCGGTGCCGAGCCCCTGGAAAAGCAAAACAATATTGCTGCGCACCCCCACAAGGACCGAGGCGACCAGCACCACCGTAACGATTCCAATGATGATTCCCAGGACCGTCAGCAGCGACCGGAACTTGTGCGCCAGGATGTTGGCCAGCGAAGTGTCCAGGGCTTCGCGATTCAGCAGGTGCCGGTTCATCTCAGGTTTCCGAACCCAGCGCTTCGACCGGCGGCATTCTTGCCGCCAGCAAAGCAGGGAAAATGCCCGCGCCGATTCCGATGGTCGCGGCAACGGCGAGGGCTGCCAGCACGTACCCGGCCTGGATGGAGACTTTCGAATCGAATGCGTTATCCAGGCCGAATGCGGCCATGTAGGAGATCAACAGCCCCGCCGCCCCGCCCAGCACCGTCAGGATCGTGGATTCCAACAGAATCTGAATGAGGATGTCGCGGTTGCGGGCGCCCAGCGATTTTCGGATCCCGATTTCCCGGGTCCGTTCCGTGACCGAAACCAGCATCATGTTCATGACCACGATTCCGGCCACGATCAGGGCTACCGACGTGATCGGTATGATGGCGATGCCGACCATATCCACGATTTGCGCCAGGAAATCCCGGTTCGCCTCCGGCATCATGATGTCGAAGTTGTCCGGCGCATTCGGCCTCAGCCGGCGCAGGTTCCGGAGATGGAACCGGGCCGTTTCCCGTATTTCGTCGAAGCGTCCCGGATCCCTGGGCTGCACGTAGAAATCGACCGAATTCCTGCTGCCCCAGATCTTTTCGTAGGCTCCCATCGGGATGTAGACGTTCCGGTCCAGGGAGCTGCCGAAGCTCGACCCCTGTTTTTCCTCCACGCCGATCACGACAAAGGGCCTCCCCTTGATCCGGACCTGTTTGCCCAGGGGATCCACTTCGGCAAAGAGCTCGTCGACGAGGGCCTGGCCGATCACCGCGACGCCTTTCGAACGCTGGTTCTCGGTTTCGGCATAGAACCGTCCGCTGCTTAATTCAATATTTCGGATGGTCCGGATCTCCGGACTCGATCCGGTAACCTGCGCGGTGAGGAACGTATTTTTCCCGGCCTTGACGTCGGAAAAATTCTGCAGTACGGGGGCGGTCCGGGCATACGGCTCGATTCGTGCCGCGAGCGTTTCGGCCTCGCGGCGATAGATCTCGGGATTTTTGCGCAGCTTGTCGGCCAGGGCCTTCCGGCTGAGATTGCCGACCGAACCCACCTGGCTTATCAGGAAATTGTCCGTGCCGAAAGTGCCGGCCGTGCTCCTCATTACGGATTCGCGCACGACTCCCAGGGTGGCGCCGACCAGGACGACGGCCGCGATGCCGATGATGATGCCGAACAGCGCAAGGACGGTGCGCAGTTTGTGCAGCCAGAGAGTGTCCAGGGCAATCCGGAAGGCATTGAGGAAAGTGACGGACCAGTTCCGCATCGCTGCTTTATGCGCAGAAGGCGTCTCGGAAGTATTTCGTTTCATACATTTAAATTCGGTGACTGTCGCCAAAACCTCGAAATTCTCGAGTCCCGCATAATATATTGGCACTGCCGCAAGAAAGCCTCAAAGCTATTTTTTTGTCCGTGCAAATATGCGAAGGTAGTACATTGGGTATTCTTTCAGAATAAATTTGAGGTTTTGTTGACTGTCACTGAAATTCGAGGCGGGGAGAATGCCATGAAACCGCTGGTGCTCATTCACGGATGGAGCGATGAATCCGGTTCGTTCGCGCCCCTGGCCGAAGCCCTGGAGAAAAGAACCGGCCGCCGGTTGGAGCAGATCTGGCTGGGCAATTACATCTCGCTGGACGACGACGTGCAGATGAAAGACCTGGCCAGAGGGCTGGACCTGGCCTGGAGGGACCGCCGGCTTCCCGGCAAAGCCCGCGGAGCCGACGTGATCGTACATTCCACGGGCGGGCTGATCATTCGGGACTGGATGCACGCCTGTTACACATCCCGGGGGGAGAAGCCGCCGGTCCGGAACCTGGTCATGCTGGCTCCAGCCAATTTCGGTTCGTTCCTTGCCCACAAGGGGCGCGCCTTTTACGGGCGCGTCCTAAAAGGATTCCATTCGGAGAAGCGTTTCGAAACAGGCGCCCAGATTCTGAAAGCCCTGGAAATGGCCGGCTTCTATTCATGGGAACTGGCCCGGAAAGACCGTTTCGGCGGCAACGTGTTCTCGGCCGCGGGCGTTTGCGCGACCGTCATCACGGGGAACACGGGCTACGGCGGCATCAGCTCGCTTGCCAATGAGGACGGATCGGACGGTACGGTCTATGTCTCCTGCGCCAACCTGAACTGCGCCTCCCTGGAGATCTCTTTCCCGTCCCTGCCGCGCAAACCCCGTGCCGGGTCTCTGAAGCTTTCCGGGGGAACAACCGCATTTCTGGTCCTGGACAACCACAACCATTCCAGCATCGCGCTGAAGGTTGCGGAGCACGCGGGCAACGACCGGCTTCTGGACGATATCGCCAGGGCGGCCGGAATCGGCAATTCACGGGAGTTCGTCACCTGGGCAAGAACCTGCGCCCGTAGAACCGCTCTTGTCATGGCGGCCCACGCGGATGGCGGCGATGCGTACAGGCACGGATTTCAGAACACGGTGTTCCGGGTGCGCGACGACCAGGGTTTCGATGTTACGGATTATGTGGTCGAATTCTATCATGACGAGAGGAAAGGAGTCCTGGACCGCTTCGCGGAAGTGTTCAACAGAAAGGCGGTTTCCAATGTGCATATTTACAAAGGCAACCCGGCATACCGCAGCTTCATGATCGACTGCACCGAACTGTACCGCGTGATCGATGAAAAGGGCGAATGCCTGCGCATCAGTTTTTCGGCTCTGCCGGATATCAATGACGATAAAACCATGGTGGGCTACCGCACCTTCGAGCAAAAGGGCATCCATCACATTGAATTGGGTCCGCACGAGCTGAAGCGCTATTTCGTTCCTAATCGGACCCTTTTCATCGATATCATTCTGACACGGGAGCAGAAAAAAGAGCTGTTCACTCTGAACAGGCTGGGGTAGGGAAAACCGTCTTCGGAATTGCCCCCGGCTCTGGCGGGGCGGCAGTAAAAGTTTGACAAATCCGGAAAATCATTCAGCGTTTGATGCCCGACATTATTGGCATATCCGGCGCCAAACAGATCGGGGTCGGACTCGGTATCGGGGTCGCTTTCGAAATCGGGAAGCCTGAATTAACGGTGATATCGATCCCGATTCCGATATCGATCCCGACCCCGATAACTAATATGGTAATGTGGGGAAAGCACCCTCAAGAGCGGATTTCCGCTTGCGGCCGGCCGGGGTTCCTGTGCCGGAATGACCCCGACGGCGCATATTTCAGGGCATAGCGCCGGCAATCATTGACGGCATAAGGCCCGCCTCATCAGGTGACGAATCGTGAACCGTATCGAGACTGAAATCGTCAGCCGGGGCTATGAACTGGATGCCGGAGGCCTGGTGCCGCCTCACATGCTCCTGCGTTACATGGAGCATCTGCGCTGGGAATACGTCGAAAGGGGCTCGCCCGAAGTGAAAGCACTCTTCCGGTCCGGGCACACTTTCGTGGTGGTCGCGCAGACGCTGCGCGCTGCGCGCGGCATCGGCCTTTCGGTCCGGATGCGCGCGATCCTGTGGATCGGCCGCACCGGCCGCACCAGCATGGATTTCCACCATGTTTTCCATCGTGTTAAAGACGGCGCCCTTTTGGCAGAAGGGATTACGACCGTGGTGTATCTCGGCCGCCGCGGATTGCCGACCCCGCTGCCCGAATGCCTGGATCGTGTCGACCCTAATCCTCCCGTAAAGCTCGCGCTCGAGCCGCCCGCTTTCGAAGTCATGCCGCCGGGGTCCTTTGAGCGCTCCTATCGCGTCCGCGCCGATGATCTGGATTTTCTGCAGCACATGAACCAGGCCGGCTACGCGGCTATTTACGACGACGCTCGGCAGGCCGCCGCAGCGGAAAGCGCCTACGGGCCGGAGGGTATGGGAAGCGGCCGCGTCCGTTTTCTGCACATCGAGTATGTGCAGTCCGCTCTTTCAGGAAACGAGCTGATAGTCGCAACCCGCCTCTACCGGAGCGATCCCGTGACTCTCGGATTCGTCATGAGCCGGGACGGCGCCTGTCTCAGCCGGGCTGTCTTTCAGGTGTGAACCCGCAGGCCTTTATCTTTGAGCCGGTTTAAACAGGCGCTCGGATCTCGCGGCCCCGCAGCCGGAGCATGCGGCGGCATACCAGGAAATTGGAAGGCGGCACTGGGGGCGGCTCCAGCGCTCCGCTTCGTATTCGGCCCACTTTTCGAGCCCGACTTTTTGCATCTGCCTAAGGTTGTCCGGAACTCCGGCTTGATCCAGCATCCCGTCGTTGTTGAAAATTATTTTTTGTAGACTCCGTATTCGTAAGCCGCTTCCATCATCGCCCGGAAGTTGGCGATATCCGAATTGTCCACGCTGGCTCCTCCAGCCAGTATGTAACCCCCGCCCGGCGCGCAGGTTTCGATCAGCCTGCGGCAATTCTCTTTTACCCGGGCGCTGGTGCCGGTGATGAGGATGGATGAAGGGACATTGCCCACAATGCAGGACACGTTGCCCAGAATCTTCTTGGCTTGAGCCATGTCCGTCTGGTCGAAATACCAGACGACGCCGCTCCGGGGCGTTTCGGTAATCAGTTTCAATCGATTGGTGTACTTGCCTTCCGCGAACGGGAACGGCACGAGCCCCTCTTCGATCATGGCCACAAAAAGCTTCTGAAGCGAGGGCCAGTAAAATTTCCTGAACTGCTCTTCCGACATGAACGTGTCGTCCCCCTTGTGCAGCGGCATCATGCATAGAGGGCACCGGGTCATGGGGAAATTCTTTATGACGGTTTCAATCGTGAGATTGAGGTGGACGTCGATGGCTTCCAGCAGCTTGTCCGGCTGGCGGTACAGGTCCATGGCGATTCCGTGCGTGCCCCGCATCATGTCGGCAAAGAAATCGTACGGCGCCTGGGCCATGACGCCGCCGAAAAGGGAAGGGTAGCCCCGCGACGTCGCGATAGCGGCTACTTCCATGACAGCCGATTGATGCTTTATGAATTCATCCGACAGGTCCATCAGGGTCTGAAATACTTTGCGGATTTCGGGATTCGCCAGGAGGCCCACCCAGCTTGCGGCTCCGAAGAGGTTGCGCAGCGGCGGCATTTTTCCGAAAGGCTCGAAAACGCCCGCGGTGCGCGGCAGGGTGGCGCGCAGATTGTAGTCCGTGGGATCCATCATCAGCCAGTCGTACTCGTCGGCCTTCATGTATTCCCCCTCGACGATCTGCTGCATGGAGACGTCTTTGCCGACTCCATGGCCGGGCCATTTCATGATTTTGACGTCCAGCGCATCCAGAATTCTTCCCGGGGGGGT
>JAFGAO010000178.1 GCA_016933615.1 Acidobacteriota bacterium | reverse complement strand
GCAATAAAGTATAGTATTTCTCAGTAAATCTTTGCACAATAGAGCCGGCCGCAAAATGTGAAATTATTTTTGCGCGAGCCCTAAGCAATAATGTCCCCGTTTTTTTGATGTGTATTGATTCGGGCATGGCCTGTTCCGTAAGATTAAATTCATGAGCAAGAGACAGATTGATTGCATCCTCGGAATCATCGTGATTGCGCTGGCGGCAACAGCCGGCATTTCCTACTTCAGAAAATCCGAAACCCCCGTCATCAGGGAAGCCGGTCCCGGAGAAAATCCCGGCGGAGCCATGCCTGAAAACCACCCTCCCGCCGAGATCGCCGCGAGGCTCGCGGCCCTGATTCAGATGAGCGCCGAAAACCCCCGGAACGCCGATATCCGCAAGGAAATCGGCAATGCCTACTACGATCTGGGCGAGTACGAAAAGGCTATGGAGTCCTATCGGGAAAGCCTCGAGATCGAACCCGGCGATCCGGGCCTGGAAACGGACCTGGCCACCTGCCTGCACTATCTCGGCCGGGATGAAGAGGCGCTGGCGCTTCTGAACGGCGTGCTGAATTCACGGCCGGATTTTGCTCCGGCTCTGTATAATAAGGGAGTCGTTCTCATCCATGGCATGAACGATCCTGAGGGCGGGATAGCCGCCTGGGAAGAATTGTTGAAACAGGACATGGACCCCGCCCGGAGAGCCGACATAGAGCGCAGCATCCGGGAATATAAGGCATCCGCCAGGTAACGCCCGGCCTTTGCCCGCTCAATTTGATATTTTCGAAGAAGGGGTCATCCCGGGTAGTACGGCAGCTTGCCGCCGCTTTCGTTACACCGGTGACAGATCAAGGCGCAGGCGTCTTTCAGTCAACGCTATCATAGAAAGTGAGTCTCAGGGTCTTCCATCCGGCTTCGGTCAGTTAAAGGGGGGCAGGCGAAAAAACAATGACGACACTGATTTTCCGAATAGCCTTACTCATACTGGGCGTCTGGGTCCTCTGGCAGATTCTGGCGATAATTCTGGTCAAAAACAAACGCGGTCGACCGGCTTCCGGGAAAACATCCTATTCAGGGAAAAACATGGTGAAGGACCCGGTGTGCGGGATGTACATGGACCCCAGGCTGGCGGTGAAACACGAAACAAAGACCGGAATTTTCTATTTTTGCTCCGAGGAATGCAAAAACAAATTCCTGAACGATCAACCGGGCCGGGACCCGGACAAGCCTCCTTCCGAAGAATGAATCCGCCGGCCGCGCGGCCGAAACGGCGGTAAAAATCAAATCCTTTCGAATCCGGCGCCCCCCGCAACGGGGAAAAGTGCAGCGCGCCGGATCCCGGCCGGGTATCCCGCGAATTCGAAGCGCCCCGGAATTTTGATTTTCTTCTATTTCAAACATGCGCATTCATCGTATAATTGCCCCATAATTGCGGATTGTATCGGATGCATCAAGGCAGGCGCACATGGCTGAGGCAGACAAACCCGCTCCGCGGAAAAAGAAAGGCTTCTCCGAGGAGATGATACGCAGCTGTCTCCAAATCATTGATTCAGGGGACGTTGAAGAACTGTTTGAAATCATACCCAGGATCGGGGTTCTTCGCGATTCGCGTTTCCACGAGCCCCTTATGAAACTTCTGGCCGGCCGGGACGCCAAACGCCGCGAATTCGCCGCCTACTCGATGGGCGCGATGGCGGACCACAAATTCCTGGAACCTCTTAAAAAAGCATTTCAGGAAGCCCTGAGCCACAAGAGCTTTGGATCGAGCGAGCTGCAGATCGCCATCATCGAAGCCATCGGAGCCATCGGGGATGATGCCGCCGTTTCTTTCTTCCTCCCTACGCTGAAAACCTGCTGCGTCCAAAAGACCGCCGGCTCGCGCAAAGGCAAGGGGAAAAGCGCGGCGACAATGGGCAAGTGGATTATAGAGTCTCTCGGAGCCATCGCCCAACAGGGAGGCCGGGAGTCTTTGAAAGCCCTGGTGGAGCTCACCCGGCATTCCGACCCGGATATCCAGGCCCAGGCTCTTTCGGAGATTTCCGTAGCCTACTGGCACCGGCCGAACGATGTGGACGACCCGACTCTGGACAGGATTTATGAACTGACCACGCATCCGGACGCATCCGTGGCCGAGTCCGCCCTGGCCGCCCTGCAGAATCTTGCGGACGTGGGATGCCGCCGCGCGGAAACCTATTTCGCTCCATCGAAGGACACCGACTTCGAAGAATAAAGTTTCTTCGGAGAATTCGGCGCATCAACCCCGTCCGGCATTCTTGACTGCCCTTCATTATTGAAAAAAGCCCGAACGCGCCCGCGGTCGTGAGTCATGGGAGCCGGGGGCAGGCTCTGCAGGAACATCCTGCCGTAGCTTCTGGTCATGATGCGCTTGTCGAGCAGGGCCAGGACCCCCCGGTCGGTCCTGCTTCGGATAAGCCGGCCGAGCCCCTGCTTCAGCAGGATGGTCGCGTTCGGGATCTGGTAGTCGTAGAAAGCATTGCCGCCCGATGCATTCACGTGCGCAATGCGGGCCGCGGTCACGGGATCGCTGGGAACGGAAAAGGGGAGTTTGTCGATGACGACACAGCTCAGCTGCTCCCCCTGCACGTCGACTCCCTGCCAGAAACTGCTGGTGGCAAAGAGCACCGCGTTGGGGGTGCCGCGGAAAAGCTCCAGAAGGCCCGATTTGCTCATCTCGCCCTGCATCATCACCGGGAATGGGAGACGGCCCTGCAGAAGCCGGTACGCCTGCTCCATTTGGTAATAGCTTGTGAAAAGAACGAACGCGCGCCCCCGGCTGGTTTCCAGGATGGCTTCCAGCTCCCCGCACGCGCAGCGAATCCAGCCCTCTTCGCGCGGCTCCGGGATATCTCTCGGCACATAAAAAATGGATTGACGGGCGAAGTCGAAATGCGAAGGCACGATCAGCTCGCCGGCGGTTTCCAGGCCCAGCCGGGATTTCAAGAACAGAAAATTTCCGCCCGTCGACAGGGTCGCCGATGTGAGGATCGCGGAATCGACGCACGAGAAGAGACGGTCCTTGAGAAGCGGGGCGACGTTGATGGGGGAAGCGCGAAGAAAAATTCCCCGCCCGCGGGTTTCGCACCAGTAGACATGCTCGTTCGAATCGCTCTCGAGTATCGCGGCCAGTTCGTCCCCGATTTCCGTACAGCGGCGCACCAGGGCTTCGATGCCGCCGCTCTCTACCGGCACATTCTGCAGTCCGCCCCGCACGGCATCCAGCTGCGACCGCAGTTTCACATAGGTGTCGCCCAGGCTGTCGGCCGCAGGCGGGCCCCTGCGAATCCCGGCGCCCGCGTCCCCGGGCCCGAGAACGTAGCGCCCTTCCCTTGCCTGAAAACAGATAAAGAATCCGGCGGCGCGCTCCCCCAGGCGGGCGATCTGGCCCGTCAGATAGGGAGTGGCGGCCCCGGTTTCGGAGAGCGTCTTATCGGCATCGCGCACGAGTTCTTCAAACCTGTAATTGCTGATCATCGTGCCGAAGTACTGCGTCGCGACATCCTCCATTTCGTGGGCTTCATCGAAAACCAGCACCGCGTAATCGGGCAGGATCGATCCGAAATCTTCCTGCCGCAGCGCCAGGTCCGCAAAAAAGAGATGGTGGTTGACGACGACAATGTCCGATTCCACCGCCTTACGGCGCGCCCTGGTGATGAAACAGATCTCGAAATTGCTGCACTTCTGACCCGCGCAGGTTTCCCGGCGCGCATCCAGCCGGTGCCAGAGAGGCAGATCGTCCGGCAGTTGCGAAAGTTCCGCCCTGTCGCCGGTTCCGGTCTCCCGTGCCCATTTTTTTATGATCCTCAGATACTCGGGATCGTGAGGCGAAAAGAGGTACTGCTCCCTGTCGATCGATTCCAGTTTGCTCCAGCACAGGTAATTGCTGCGCCCCTTCAGATAGCAGACGGGGAATTTCTTTCCCAGAGCGTTTTCAAGAAAGGGTATGTCCTTTAAAAAAAGCTGTTCCTGGAGATTTTTTGTGGCGGTCGAAATGATCACCCTTTTATCGGAAAGAATGATCGGGAGAAGATAGGCCAGGGTTTTTCCGGTGCCGGTCCCGGCCTCGACACAGAGGTGTCTTTTCTCCCCGATGGCTTCTCCGACCGCCTGGGCCATCCGGATCTGCCCGGGACGGTGTTCGTAGAGCGGGTGGTTGGCCGCGATCTCCCCTTCCGGACCCAATACCCGGTCGAGTTCTTCCCGTAAAGGCATTTTCGAATCCTAAAAAGAAGTCAGAAGTCAGCCCGGCCTCCGTCGGACGCCGGACCGCGTCCGGCGATGGGCCGATTCTTTGATTCGGCCCGAAGCCGGATTGAATAATCTGTGACTCCGGGTGCGTCTTCCGGGTCGGCACCGCGGTCGGTTTTTATATTCTCGACCCCGATACGGATGTATACCCGTCCCGGCTTTCAGCTTTTAAAATAGTCAAGGGTCAGAAGCCATATCGGCCTCCGGAACCTGTGGCGCGTTCAATGGTATCACGTTCGAGCATGTTTATCTCGATCTTCAAAAACTCAACGGAAGTTTGGCTTCGGGTCCCGCCCAATCGGCGTTAAGATTAACCCGGAGAAAATTATGGAATCCTTGAATCCCGAGAGAGACGTCATCGATCACCAGGAACCCTACGACGGCAAGATCATTTCCGTGCACGTCGACACGATCCGGCAGGCATCGGGGGCTACAACCGTCCGCGAAGTGGTCCGGCACCCGGGGGGCGTCGCGGCCGTTCCGATCCTGGACGACTCCCGCATCCTGCTGATCCGGCAATTCCGGTATCCGATCGGAAAGTTTATTTATGAAATACCCGCCGGGAAGCTGGACAGCGGGCAGCTTCCGCTTGAAACCATGAAGCGCGAACTGGAGGAAGAAACCGGATACCGGGCCGGGATTCTGAACCACGAATGTTCTTTCTACACAACACCCGGAATCAGCAACGAACTGATCCATCTTTACACCGCGCGCGATCTCACGCCGTGCGTCCAGCGCCTGGAAGAGGGAGAGCATATCACGCTTGAAGCGCTCTCTATCGAAGATTGCCTTCAGAAGATCAGGACGGGGGAAATCCGCGACGGCAAAACCGTTCTGGGACTGCTCTGGCACGGAATGCAGAACGGGCATCATTTTCCCTAATAACTTACCCTTAACGCCCGCTGCCCCGCTGCCGATATATACAGAGGCGAGCTTGAACAAGATAACCCAACCTTCCCAGGTTAGAATGATGAATTGTCCCAAGTGCGGATTAGAACAGGAAGAGCGACTGGACTGCAAAGAGTGCGGCATCGTATTCAGCAAGTACAACGCGCTGTTTCAATCGCCTCCCTCTAAGAATCCCAACGAAGAAGAAAACGCGAATAATTTCAGCCTTCAGGAGCTGCAGATAAAGATCAAAGAACTGAGTTCCCAGTCCATCAATATCGAATTCGAGAAAGCCGAACGGAAGAAACTCCGGGCGGATGTAAAGTATCTTGAAGAGTACATCCTGCAGGGCCGGGAGGAGCTTGAAGCCCGCATCCGGCAGATCGAAAACAGCCTTCGGAATTCAACTGCGGGTCCGGAACCCGAAATCAGTCCCGGGATCCGGGAAATCCTGAAGAAATCGGGAGAAACGGAACAGAAAACCGCCGAGATTACGGACAATCTCAACCGGTCCATCGACCAGCTTACAAGTCTTTGGGAGAAAACAGGCCAGAATTCATTCCGGATTACCGAACTGAACGGCCAGCTGGCCGCCCTGCGCAACGAAATGCTTGAAATGAAAGGCCGGCTGGAAACCCTCCACCGGAACCAGACGGACATCGAGCCGAAAACCATTTTCGAGGACGAAGTCAAAGCCATCCGCCAGAACCTGGAAGAGCTGGGCCGGTTCATCAGCAGCCTGGGCAAAAGACAGTAGCCGGCCGTACGGAAAACCGCATCCATCCCGCACGCCAAATATTCCCGGACATAGAATCGAGAATATGCATTGTCTTCCGAATGAAAAGCGACGAGATCCGCCGCCTTCGGAATAAGGCATTCGTGGTCGGACATAAAAATTGAAGACTGGAAGGAAGCTGTAAATGTGGTAATATACGCCGATGAGCAAAATAGCAGCTGGTTCCGAAGTAGAAGCATATTGTACAAAATGCAAGCTGGTGCTGGCCCACACCGTAGTTACCATGGACGGTACAAAACCCAAGCGGGTTCAATGCAATACCTGCGAGGGCGTACACAATTACCGGGCCAAAAAGCCTGCATCAAAAACTACGGCTGCCAAGAAGGAAAAGACCGCCAAAGGCACCTCCAGAAAGTCCCGGCAATCCTGGGATGAGGTAATGAAGCAAGCCGCAGACAAACCGCATAAGCAGTACAGCATGTCCGGCAGTTTTAACGAAGGTGACTGGATTGAGCACGCTACTTTCGGTTTGGGTTGCGTCCAGTCTTTTACCGCCCCGAACAAGATCACGGTTCGCTTTGCCGACAGCACCAGAATGCTTGTCTGCAATTACGGTTAGGTGAAAACCGTAGCCGCAGCGCCCGGTTCCCTGCTGGATACCCTCGAACTCCTGGTACCCGGAGCCTCCAGACGTACCCTGCGCCAAATGCTGGTTCAGGATCGTATCCGCATTAACGGAGAGATCTGCCGCAGGGCCGCCCACCCGGTTCGGGCCGGCGACGCACTGGAAATCAAGACCCGAAACAGGCGCGCGGAACTTCCCACCGGCGTGGATGTTCTCCACGAAGACGAATCCCTACTTGTCGTTCAGAAGCCTTCCGGCCTGCTTACGGTCGCGACCCCGGATGAACGCGAGGAAACGCTGTACGCCTACCTGCGCCGGTTCCTCCGGGAATCGCATCCCCGGCAGAACCTTTATATCGTCCACAGGCTCGACAAATACGCAAGCGGCGTTCTGGTGTTTGCTAAAACCGCGGACGTTCAGGACCGGCTCAAGGAACTGTTCAGCAGGCACGACGTGCGGCGCAATTACTGGGCAATCGTCGATGGAAGGGTCCAACGGGATCGCGGCACCGTCCGGAGCTGCCTGGCCGAGGACAGGTCTTTCCGCGTGCATTCCGTAGTAGAGGACCGGAAACTGGGGAAACAGGCGGTGACGCACTATCGGGTTCTTCAACGATTTCAGGAATTTACCGCGCTTGAAGTAACGCTGGAAACGGGGCGAAAACACCAGATCCGGGTCCATCTATCCGAAATCGGGCACCCGGTCGCGGGAGACCGGACCTACGGCGCGAAAAAGGATCCCCTCGGGAGGCTTGCCCTGCACGCCTTCCATCTCGGCTTCAAACATCCGACCCGGGGCGAACCGGTTGAATTCACGACCGAACCGCCCCCCGAATTTCTTCCCTATCTTCCCAAACAGAAGTAGGGGCGAACCTTGTGTTCGCCCGATTGTAGGCGCGAACCTTGTGTTCGCCCGATTGTGGGCGCGAACCTTGTGTTCGCCCACACAGCAGAATTATTCCGGAATTTCGGCGAGCAGATCTTCGAAGTCCGTGATGTTTTGAATATGGTAATGCGCCCCGTCGACCCGGTCTTCATCGCCGACCATCACCGTAACCATTCCAAGCGCTTTTGCAGTTTTTACATTTACCTGAGAGTCCTCTATTAGGATGCACTCCTCCGGGCGGGCGCCGATAAATTCCAGTATCCTGAAATAGGCCCGGCGATCCGGCTTGTTTATGAAATCGAGCATGTGAATGTCGAAGATCATCTCGAAATGCCGCAGGATGCCGGTATGGGACAGGACGCGCCGGGCGTGCCGGGCATCGGCGTTGGTGAAGACGATTTTTCTCAACTGCAGGCGCCCGAGCATTCCGTCCAGCGCCGGATCAGTTTCAAGATACCGGTGGAGCCGGATGTCGTGAACGTAGTCGAGAAATTCGTCCGGGTCCACGCTGTAGTGGCGTCGCAGGGCGTTCAGCGTCGTCCCCCATTCCTTGAGAAACGCGTCCCGCCTGCGGCTGACCTCGTGTTCTTTGATTCCAAGGCGCTCCACCATATAGCGGTTGATGCGGTTGCCGATCTCGTGCATCAATCCGCAGGATTTCGGATAGAGGGTGTTGTCGAGGTCAAACAATGCGTAGCGAAGGCTTTTTTTCAACGCCGTCCCCTTCTGTCGCCGGTTGGGGCAGTTTGCCGACAGCCGACAGGATGGAATGCCGGATATCGGGAATTTCTTTCTGCAGATCGTCCAGCAGGCGCCGCATGCGTTTTCGCCGGAGGTCTCCCCGGGATCCGCACAGGCCGCAGGGAACAATCGGATACTGCCGCAGGGCCGCGAAGGCTTCGATATCGGACTCCCAGCAGTACGCCAGCGGCCGGATCACGGTGTTGCGGCCGTCGTCGCTCAGCAGCAGGGGCGGCATGCTGCGCGGTTTTCCTTCGAAGAACAGATTGAGCAGGAAGGTTTCGAGAATATCGTCGGCGTGGTGCCCGAGAGCTATTTTCGAGCATTTTTCTTCCACCGCGGTATTGTACAGGATGCCCCGCCGCAGGCGGGAGCAAAGGGAGCAGGCCGTATCGCCTTCGGGAACCACTCTTTTGACGATTGAATAGGTATCCTTGCGGATGATGCGGAACGGAATATTCTGAGCCCTGCAGTACCGCGCCATGACTTCTGCCGGAAAACCCGGCTGCTTCTGGTCCAGATTCACGGCCAGAAGCTCGAAACGCACCGGGGCGCGCCGCCGCAAATCATCCAGAAGAGTCAGGAGTGTGAAACTGTCCTTGCCGCCGCTCAGGCAGACCATGACCCGGTCCCCGTCCCGGATCATGTTGAAATCCGCGATCGCCCGCCCCACGCAGCGCAGCAGTTTCTTTTTCAGTTTCCGTTCCGGATCCATGGCTTCATTCCCGTCAAACACGCAATTGTAGCATACCGGCGCGCTTCCATAGCCGGGGGCGACGCATGAGGCGCTTCCCCGCTTTTTTTCAGAATCTTCAATTTTCAGTCGGCGATGCTATAATTTTTTTCATGCAGCCTATCCGTGTAGTCTTCCTGGGAACGGGCGACGCCTTCTCTGCCGGAGGACGCAATCAGTCCGCCTATATCATCCAGCATCCAAAGGTGACGCTGCTTCTGGACTGCGGCGCGACGACACTGACATCCCTGAACAGGCACAATATCCCGATCGGGCCTATCGACGGCATCCTTCTCAGCCATCTTCACGGGGACCACATCGCCGGCCTGCCATTCCTTTTTCTGCATTACACGCACATCGAACCGCGGGCAAGGCCTCTCAGGATCCTGGGGCCCGAGGGCCTGGAGGAAAGAATAAAACAGCTGTACGCGCTTATGTACCCCGGCGACGCAAACATTCCCTCGCCCTTTGAACTGGACTTCACCGAAGTGCGCCCGGGGCAAAACCATTCCCTCGATATTCTGCGGGTGGGGCCCTTCCCGGCAAAGCACCAGGATCACCCGCCCTCGTACGGATACGTGCTCGATCTGGACGGACGGAAGATTGTCTACACGGGAGACACCGGATGGACGGACGAACTCCCAGCGCGCGCAAACGGAGCGGACCTGTTCATCTGCGAGTGCAGCTTTTACGAATCGTCGGCGGCAAGCCATCTGAGCTACCCGACTATCAGGGAACGCCTCTCCGGTTGCGGCGCTAAAAAGATTATTTTGACCCACCTGGGCCGGGAAGTGCTGAGGAAAGGCCGGCAACCGGACCTGGAACTGGCCCACGACGGCCTGGTCG
>JAFGAO010000177.1 GCA_016933615.1 Acidobacteriota bacterium | reverse complement strand
TCTTTATATCGCGCCATGGTTGATTTTATTATTTGTCGCGCGTAAAATCAATGGCGGCGGGACTTTTTCGACAGATTCAACAGGCTGCTGATAAACCCGGTTATGGAGACCTCCCGAGCCCTGGTCCCTCCCTGTCACCTGTTCATATTCAGCCACCGCCATTCAACATGAGGCGCTTTGAGGTTTGATCAGTTTAGACATCCGCTTCAGGTTAAGCACCCATCCAATCAGCCATGTTTCTTCTCCCACTTTGTCCAATCCTCTTCTTCGCAACCGCCGCATCCCGTGGAACTCCTTGGCCTCGCCGAACAACTCCTCAATCTTTTTCCGGCACCGCTGCGACCAATAATACCCCGACCCTCGCGCCATGAAGCGTACACGCCGATGACTTTTATCTTTCCCCCGCTCCTTGACGGCGATATGCGGTTTGATTCGGCGCCGGAACACATTGTCAATAAACGGTTTACTGAAGTATCCCTTGTCCGCCCCGATCGTACGGGGCTTGAAACGAACCTTGTGCTTTATCCAGTCAAGCAGATTGACGCATCCGTCCGTCTCGGAGCCGGGCCCGCGGAATATCTCCGTCCCGATCCCCAACGGAAAGCGATTCCGGTTTTCCATGACGGCGTTGACCGTATGGCCGGGATAGGCGCTGCTACCCGTTGCCCCTTTCGACACAAACCGACAATCCGGGTCGGTCTTTGACCGGTGTGTCCGGTTGCTCCGCTTCTCTCCCCTGAAATCCGCCGTGGGATTGCCAGGATCGGCCGGACCATTAGAACCATCCTGATCGTCCTTGTCCTCCGCCCTCAGCTTTTCAAGATATTCCTTCCCGGTCATATTGACTTCAATCGGCGCGAAGCTTTTGTAGCTGGCGTTCGCCCGTACCAAGACGCCGTCGACGCTCACATGGTCGCTTAACAGCCCCTTCTTCTTCGCTTCTTTCACCGTCGCTTCAAAAAGCTTTTCCAACGTCCCGGATCTGTCAACCCGCCTCTTCCGGTTCTGGCTGAATACCGTCGCGTCCCACACTTTCTCATCCAGCCCCAGTCCGATGAACCAGCGCAACGCCATGTTGCATTGTATTTCCATCATCAATTTGCGTTCGCTGGGATTCCCAGGATAAATCCGCCGATAAGCGACAGGAACAGTTGCTCGGGCGGAATGGACGGTCGGCCGGTATATGAGTAAAGGTCCTTGCAGATTTTGCGAATGTACTTCGTGCCTATGAACGGCCGGATCGCTCTCAACGGATGCTCCGCAGGAACAAAGTCCTCGACCATTAGATTGTAAACGAACACCGGTTGCTTGGACGCTTCTCCCATCATCGCTTTCGACTCCTTACTTCTTCATATCACGCGACAATGGTTGTGTCCATTGGTTTTTGCTCAATTTTCCGGGTTTGTCAGCAGCCTGTTAGTTATATTAAACGCCTTTTTACCGATTTTTTCAAACATTTTTTTCTCGTTCCCGGTGCCGGCTGCTTACCCGAAACTGCATTATGAAACGCATTGCATGATACGGTAATCCTCCAGTCAAAAAAAATCCCCGCCCGAAGTCCCGGCTCTCGCCGACACCCCAGGCGGGGAATCCACCCCTCCTTCCCTTCTCTCGATTTTCCCTTCCCTGCTATCCTTCTCTATATTTTCCCTTCCCTAAAACCCTTCTCTTTTCTTTACTTTCTTTTTCCTCATCCGCGTCCGATCCGTAGTTCTCTTCTCTTCTCCTATCTGTGTTATCAGTTCCCATCAGTGTTATCAGTAGTTCCCATCACACGGCCGTCACGACGCGCGCGGATTTCTCCACCACGATCCCGGGTTTGGACGCCCTGCGTTTCCTGGCCCTCACCGTGGATTCGAATACAACCAGCACCCCGGGTCGGCCCATGAACACCGCCTTGGCGGCGCTGCGCACCTGGCGGCAGGCCTCCTTGAGCTCCCGGTAGGCCTCGTCGCGGGAGCGGGTCGCCTCCTTCTGTTTTTTCTTGGCGAGCTCCTGGCTCACGTCCGCGGCCTCGAGGGCCTGCATCGACTTTTCCACGGCGGCGAGGTCGGCGGCGCGGAAACCGGCCCGGGCCAGGTCGCCGAGATGCTTGTTCGCCGCGTCGCGGAGGTAACGGAGGTCGCCGATGGCGGCCTTGACCGTCTTGGGAGACGCTTTGCCGACGTTGAATTCCTTGAGGATCTGCTTTTCCGCTTTTTTGTAGCAGGCTTTGCCGGCGAAGCGGACCTTCCTGATCTGGTCGATCGCGTGCGCCATGGCCTTGTCCTGTGTCTCCGTCAGGCGGCCGGCCTCGCGGATCGCGTTGCGCTGGGTGATGTCCGCGGCGGCCGCCCGTTCGACGGCTCCGGCCAGGTCGTCGATGAGGTCCCGCCCGATGCCGGGCTCGTCGTCGCCGGCCGCGTAACTTCCGGCCGCCTTGAGAAGCGCTTTCGCGTCCTGCAGAACAGTGTCCAGTTTTTCCATTCGTTTCTCCTTGCCTAAAGTGTTTTTATCGCTTTCACCCGGAACAACGTCCGGAACCAAAGCCTGAATGAACCGATGCGAAATCGCGCCCGGTATTCCCGGTAAATGAGCCGAAACATCCGGTTTTCCTTTGCCGGAACCTTCCGGCGTTTCTTACGAAACGTCCGGCATTATCGCTATTCTTCACGGAACATATATCCGAGCCTGCCCTGAGCGAACGGATCAGACAGCTCCCAGGTTCCGATAGCTTTCTCCGTGAGTCGAAGGGTCCGGCGTTTTGTCGGAATCCTCCGGCGTTTTATCGGAACCTTCCGGCGTTTTATCGGAATCGTCCGGCGCTTTGTCGGAATCGTCCGGCGTTTTGTCGGAATCGTCCGGCGTTTTGTCGGAATCCTCCGGCGTTTTGTCGGAATCCTCCGGCGCTTTGTCGGAATCGTCCGGCGCTTTGTCGGAATCGTCCGGCGTTTTGTCGGAATCGTCCGGCG
>JAFGAO010000176.1 GCA_016933615.1 Acidobacteriota bacterium | reverse complement strand
GCCGGCAGCGGCCGGCAACTTCCGGTGCCTTCAGGGTACCACCGCTTCCATAGGGTGTCGGTGATCCCGATCACGCGTCATTGCATGAATCCCGGGCCATGATCCAGGTCGGGCCCTATAATACCCTATTCGGCCTCCGCGGCGAATTTTTCACTATTTCACGCAGCAAACCGTCCGGCAAATCGAACTGAGCATATGCGAAAATATCCCCGGATCCAAATGATTTTTTATATTCACGGAGTAAAAAGGCCGCCGTTGTCTCCGATAGCGTTATGGACAAACCCATGATTACAATAATTTTAGCGCTTCGGGTAACGGCTGCACCATCCGGGGGCGGGGCACACGGTGGTCAGGGATATCGGTTTCCCGGCATTCTGCCCCCTAGGCAGGCGGACACGGATTCCGCACCGGGAACATAGAAATTGTTCTCTGTAGAAGACCGGAGGTTCCGGGATCCCGGAACCTCCATATCTGCTTCAATACTTTGTTACAGCTTGGTCACATTCTGGGCCTGGAAACCCTTGGGGCCTGAAACCACATCGAATTCAACACTATCGCCTTCGTTGAGGGATTTGAATCCCTCTCCCGTAATGGCGCTGTGATGCACGAAAACGTCATCGCCGGAATTGCGGCTGATGAAACCATAGCCTTTTTCGTTGTTAAACCACTTAACGGTTCCTTGTTCTTTCATTTATTTTCCTGATCTGAATTCCCCGTCTCGGGGGGGTAATTAATTAATTCCCGGTTTCGGTAATCATCCGCAGTTCCCGGCAAAAAAAAAGCTGCATGACCCTTCAGGAATCTGCAGCCGATCTACCAACGAAATCTTACAAAAACCTGACCGAGCGGATATTATAGCGTATCCGTGCCCGGATGCCATAAAATTTTCTTTATTCTCCGTAAGAGCTTTCCCTGCGGGATCCGGGCGCGGCATTTTCCCTGTACCCCAGGTCTGCAAGAATGGTTTTGCTGAATAGCGCGTTCGGCTCCATGCCGTGGAGCTGGAAGGAAGCGCGGATTTTCATGAAATCAAGAAGGCGGCACGAAGCACCATAAAAATGGTATCCTGTTTCGCGTGGAAAATTTTTTGAGAAGAATAGAAAAGAAACTGTTGGCATTTATTATAATGGGCATTTCACCCAAACGTCTTGCACTCTGCATTGCACTGGGGATTGCCCTGGGTCTGATTCCGGCTCTGGGCACCACCACCCTTCTCTGCACGCTGGCCGCATTTTTATTCCGTTTGAACCTTGCGGCTATTCAGATCGCAAATTTCGCCGTCTATCCTCTTCAGATCACCCTGCTGCTTCCCTATATGCAGGCAGGCGCGTGGCTGTTCGGCGGCAGGCGGATCCATTTATCGCTTGAGCAGATTCAGGGCATGCTCGATTCCAGCCTTTGGGGAACTGTCGCCGAACTCGGGATAGCAACCATGCAGGCGGTCGCCGTATGGATTTTAACCGCGCCGCTTGTTGCCGGAGCGGTGTTTTTGGTATTGACCCCCGTGCTGCGCAAAATGGAAATCGAAAGGAAAATACCCGCCGTCTGATCCCGTGCCCAGAAGCCGCACCCGGCATTTCATTCGCCAATTTCCGGCGACAGGACCGACGGGGAAGCCCGCGGCGGAATCGGCCCGAGAAATACCGGGGGCGATATTTTCAGCCGATCGGCCTATTCCTTGAAGCGCGCCACGGTCTGGGCAAGGATGACCTGCTGGTTCGGGCGCAGTTTCAGCGTTTTCCTTATCGCGTCCGGATCCACGAAGGCCCGAAGGATGCAGGCCAGTTTCTCCGACGCGCAAAAAAGATAGACATTCTGGGCGATCGCTCCCACGCCGGCGAAAGACCAGGTTTCCGCCTGCGGCGCTACCTGGTCGCCGAATTTGGCCCTGTCCATGTCGGCTATATAGATGAGGTTCAAAGGAGCGCCGGCGACGAAATCCTGCGTTCCGGCGACGCCGCGAACGTCTTCCCTGCCGAGTACTTTCAGTTCATGCTTTTGGGCATCATAAAGATACAGACCTTCGGCGGTCGTAACGTAAATGTCGATGTTCTGCCAGTCCACGGCCGAAGGCGCCGTGCGTTTGTTCGGAGGCCGATTGACGCCGTCGGCAGCCCAGAGCAGGTTCGAAATCGTCTGCATCGAAAGCGGCGTATCGGATCCGAAACCGCCCCGGGTGCTTTGTCTCAGGCTCAGCGCCTTCATCAAGGGCATGCCGCCTTCCTT
>JAFGAO010000175.1 GCA_016933615.1 Acidobacteriota bacterium | reverse complement strand
CCAGCCCCGAAATCCCCCGCCACAAAACGGTCAAAATCCCTCAAACCGCCAAACTCCAGGCGGCGGGAATCCTTTCCCGCCGCGTTTGCATGGTAATATTCAACACCGCCAAACGGCAAGCCGATTCTCATGTCGGCTTGCCGTTTGGCGGTGTTGTAAAAACACGTGTCGTTTCTTTCCTATCTCGACATTGATGTTTCCTCTTCCCGTGGATATGATTTCGATTCGTGGTTTCGTTGTTTCCCAAAAACCTTTTTTCAGGAAAGGGGCATCCGATGTTTTTATCGAATTTCGTGAAGTACAAAACCTCCCTCCTCATCCTCGCCTGTGCGGTTATGGTTCTGGCGGCGTCCGCCGTCGCCCAAACCACTCCAGAGAATAAGGCTGTCCCGGCGGTTTTGCAATACTGCCCGCCCAATGCCGCCGCGGTGATTCAGATCGACACGAAAACCTTCGCCCCCATCGCCCGGGATTTTTTACAAGCGTTTCTTGACCTGATGCGCGAGGACAAAACCGACGGTTCCCTCCCGCCCGGCATGGAAGTCGCGTTCCAAAAGGCGGCGGAATGCACCCGCCTGATCGAAACGAATTTCGACACCATGCAACTCTATCTGATTTCCGGACAGGAAAAGCTCCTGCTCGTGTTGCGGGGAACGCCCGGGCGGGAGGATGTCGTCCGCACGTTGATGCTATCATTACGGAACGCCTTCCTGGCGGCGTCGCGTAACGCGAATCCTCCGGAAGACCTGCCCGAACCGACGGTGGAAAACGGGCGATACACGGCCCCGGGGTTGCCCTTTATCTTTATCGAAGGGAAAGTCGCCTCCGACCTGCCGGACGACGTGGTTTTGTGCGGAATGCCCGGCGCTTTTACGCCGGAATTCGTCGATTCCCTCGGCAAAACTCCCCCTGCGGTATTGGTTTCCCTGCTGAAAAACGTGGATACCGCCAAGCCGTTGTGGGCCGTTGGGGTTATCCCGCTTCGCAACCCCGACGCGCCGCAAACCTTTTACGGCTGGCTGAACCCGGCGGGGACCGGCGATTTGAAGATTACGTTTTCCTTCGTTTCCAAACAATCCGCCGAAGCGGGATTCCAGGATATGCTGGAAAAATTCACTCTTACGGATTTCCTGCAATGCCGGGTTCACGAAAACGACGTCACAATCTCCCTCGTCCCGAGCGACGTGTCTTTCCAGAAGCGCTTCTCCGCCGCCATCCTCGCGGGTATCACCCGAGCCCGAACCATGGCGAAACAGGCGGTCGCCAAGGTACGTTTGAGAGGACTGGGAACGGCGATTGAATTGTATAACCAGGCGGAAGGCAAGTCGCCTGCCGACTGGGGACAACTTGTGGATGAAGGATATTGCAGCGCAAAGAATCTCCTGAATCCCCTGAGCAGACATCCGGATCCGAAGTGGAATCCGGACACTAAAAAACTGGAAGGCGAGGTGGATTTCGTTCTGCTCGATTATTCCGGGTTGAACCGGGATACCATCACACAGCCGGATAAGGTTCTTTCCGCGTACGCGAAACCGGAGGTATATAAGAACTTTCCCTATCTGGGTATCCCCGTGCTGTTCGTGGACGGCCATGTGGCTGAGATGGACGCGGAGCTGCTGGAGAAATATATCCTCGGGGCGAAGGCCGTGCGGGCCGGCCGGCCGCTGCCCGAACTGCCGCCGATTCCCGTCAAAAATCCTCCCCCGTCGACCATGCCCGCCGCCAAAGCGCCGGGCGGAAAAATGACGGAGTTTCACTGCTACTGCCTGGAAACCAAAAAGGAATTTGTAATCAAGCCGGAAGATATGAGGAATAATATGGGCGGAAACATAGACATAAACGACTTTCACATCTATTCGCCCTTCACGAAGAAGCGGACGGCTGTGCCGATGACGCGCTGTCCGAACTGCGAAAAATATTTCGTTCCGGAATATCTTCTCAAGATGGACAAGGGAGAAAAAGTTGAACCAAAAGCTACCGATCTGATCTGTCCCCATTGCAAGACGGATGTCATCCAGTGGTATCGGGATCACCGAAAAAAGCGAAACGGCCAAAGGCCGGAACAAAGAAAAAGGCGACCCCGCCGAAGGCTGGAACAAACGACAAAGGATCTGGAATCGTTTTAGCAAAGAGAAGCCTATTCCAGCGAGTTCTACCAATTCAATAAAAAATAGGCAGATCGTTTCGTATAAACGTATTGATCCAAAACATAGGAATATTTGTTTTTGAAAGTAGCCGCGGGCGCAAGCCCGTGGACAATATGCTCTTTCAATTTCAACGAGTCCCTCAGGGACGATTGAAACACTCAATCGTCCCTGAGGGACTCGAATTTATCTGTACGAAGGAAAATCCACGGGCTTGCGCCCGCGGCTACTTTCAAAGAAATTCAAATGACTACATCGGCCTTTATTTTGTTGAATTGGTATAACTCCTCAGCCGGCCGACGTACTATATCTGTCATCCTGAGTTCCCAGGGAACTCAGGATGACAGCATGATTTCGGGTAATAACAACGCCCGGGAGTCCGTTAAGGGACTCCCGGGCGTCTTGTATAGAAGTCGCGGCAAGGGTCCGCCCAGCGCCTGGGCGGGACATGGGTGCGGTCATGTGCCCGTCAGGGCCAGGCCGCGACCTTGCGAATTCGCGATTCTTCTTACTGCAACAGCTGCAGCGCCATCTGCGGCATGGAGTTCGCCTGCGCCAGCATGGAGATACCGGCCTGCGCGAGCACCTGCGAGCGTGTCATCTGGGACATTTCCGTCGCCACGTCGACGTCGGAAATGCGGCTTTCGGCGGCCGACAGGTTCTCCGACTGCACCGCGAGCACCGCGGCGGCAGCTTCCAGCCGGTTCATCTTGTAACCCAGCTCCGCACGGAAGCTGTCTTTGGTTTCGATGGCGGCCTGGATGGCGTCGCCTGTTCCGTCCACGGTGACATCGCGGGCCGTTCCGGCGCCGTCGACCTGGAAGAACGCACCAGCAGCAATATCATCGCCGGCTACGCCGGTGACACCCACGGCCCACGTCACT
>JAFGAO010000174.1 GCA_016933615.1 Acidobacteriota bacterium | reverse complement strand
TGTCCTGGACGCGCGCAATTACTTCGACCCTGAAGAGGACAAGCACAAGTACATACGCAACCAGTTCGGATTCGGCCTCAGCGGCCCCGTCGTTCGCGATCAAACCTATTTCTTTTTCAGCGGCGACTTTCTGAGGGAGCGTCTCGGGCTGCGGCGCCTGGGGACGGTGCCGACGGAGCTTCAGCGCCAGGGAAACCTTTCCGAACTGGAAGGCCCGATTTACGATCCTTTCACCCGGATGCCGTTTGAGGGCAACATTATTCCCGATGAACGCCTGTCCCCGATCGCCCTCGGGCTCCTGGACACGTTCCCGGATCCCACGCAGCCTGGCTTGAGCAACAACTACCTGGGACATCCCGTTTACAGGGATCGCCAGGATCAGCTAAACGTCCGTGTGGATCATCGGCTGACGGGCCGGGACGAACTGGCCCTGCGCTACAGCTACGGCTACAAGGATCTGTACGAACCGTACTCCGAAGACATGGCATCGCTGCCCGGCTTCGGGGATTTCGTCAAGGATCGCGGCCACAGCGCCACGATACAGTACAAGCGGGTTCTCGGCGCGGGGGCCGTGAACTCCCTGCTTTTCGGCTTCAACCGGCTCGAGCGCAACCTGATGTCCGAAAACTCGGGCACGGATGTCGGTCAGGAACTCGGCGTCGACTGGCTCGACCTGGATCCCCGCAGATACGGATACCCGTCGATCACGATCGCGGGATATTCAAAAATAGGCGATGCCACCAATCTCCCCATCCTGAGGGCGGCCGACACCTACCAGGCGGCCGACGACATTTCCTTTATCCGCGGCCGGCATATGTTCAAAGCCGGGGCGGAAGTCCGGCGGCTGGAGCTCGACAGCATCCTGGACCTTCTGGTGCGCGGATCCCTGTCCTTTTCCGGCGCCCTCTCGGGCTCGGGGATCAGCGATTTTCTCCTGGGCTACCCGTCCTTCGGGCTGCAGGCGCAGGCGGACAATCCCATCATGATGCGAAGCACGGCCATCGACTTCTATTTCCAGGACGAGTGGAAACCGCATCCCCGCCTGGCCCTGAATCTCGGCCTGCGCTACGAATACAACACCCCACCGGTCGACCCGGACGACCGGATGTCGACCCTGAATCCGGAAACCGGCGAAATCGTCCAGGTCGGCACCGGAGGCGTTTCCCGATCGGGTATCAGCCCGGACAGCAACAATTTCGCACCCCGGTTCGGATTCGCATGGAGCCTGGATGAGAAAACGGTTATGCGCGGCGGCTACGGCCTCTATTACGATTCCGGCATGCTGCAGGTCAACACGGCCCAGTATTTCAACCCGCCCCTGTTCAATCTGAGGGTATTCTTCCCTTCGGCCGAAGGCCTTCCGACGCTGGAAGATCCATTTCCGTCAACAGGGGGGTTGACGCCGCCGCCTTCCCTCAGCGTCCTGAGCCCGGACATGGTCTCCTCCTACGTCCAGCACTGGAACCTCAACATGCAGCGTTCCTTCGGTTCCGGCGGCGCCTTCAGCCTCGCCTACGCCGGGTCGAAAGGCACCCGGCTCGTCCGCTCGCGCGACATCAACCAGCCGGCGCCGGCGGAAGGGTACATACAGTTTCGCAGGCCCTATCCCGCCTACGGCAATATTCTGTTAGTGGAAAGCGGTGCGGATTCCAGCTACCACTCCCTGCAAGCCGGCTTCAACTACCCCATGTTCCGGGGCCTGTCCCTCTGGACGGCCTACACCTTTTCAAAATCGATCGACAGTGCGTCTTCGTTCCTGGGCAACCGGGCGGACCCCAACTTCCCGCAGAACAGCAGCAACCCCGGAGCCGAACGGGCGCTTTCCAGCTTCGACACGCCCCACCGGTTCGTTCTTGCCTACGTCTACGCACTGCCCGGGAACGGCCGCTGGACCCGCAATACCGAGTTTCAGGGCATCGTCACGCTGCAGTCCGGGCACCCCTGCACTCCGGTGCTGCGTTTCGACAACAGCAATACCGGAAACACGGGGCAGGCAAGCGGGCTGGACCGGCCGAATGTCATCGGTAGTTTCGGCCTGTCCGACCCGACGCCGGAGCGATGGTTCGACGCCGGCGCGTTCGAGATCCCGGCGCCATTCACTTTCGGCAACGCGGGCCGCAATATCATCCGCGGCCCCGGGTACGCCTCCGTGGATGTCTCCCTCTCCCGGCGCATTGCCGTATCCGAGAAAGTGGACATGAAGCTGGAAGCCCAGGCATTCAATCTCCTCAACCGGACCAACTTCGATCTTCCGGAACTGAATGCGGACGACCCCGGGACATTCGGCAGGATCCTTTCCGCCAAAGCCGCGCGCCAGATACAGTTCGCGCTGCGGTTGAGCTTTTGATTTGATCCTTCAAAATCAAGCGGCTCTTATGGATTGCGGGAGCTTGCTGCCGCCTTTATAAAGATTTTGTATGTCATACGAATGCATGTTTGCAAGCTGTGCTTGCGGGCACATTCCAACGAACGAATTGTAGGGGCGAATTTTTTTTTAAAGATATCGAGATTTTGATGGAATTGTAAAGAACCCGCAAGGGTGCAGCAAGCTGCAGCTCTTCCAAGGATGATTTCCCAATGCGCGAATGTGATAAGGGTGCGGGGGATTCTTTGAAAATGGTTTTATGATGAACAAAGAAAGCGGTGCCGAGGCCTGCTCCTTTCACGTATTTTTTATTATTAGACAAGCCGCATCTCGTCGGTTTCACGTCACGTGTCTCCCTTGGCGTTTTCGGCAAATAAGAGCCAGC
>JAFGAO010000173.1 GCA_016933615.1 Acidobacteriota bacterium | reverse complement strand
GAACGCAACTCTTGAGTTGCGCCGCCTTAGCATCTGCCCGTCCGGCGCTCGCGCCAAAATGTAAACTTATTTTTGCGCGAACCCTAATGACTATCGACTGTTTTTATTGTGAAGATTTCCGCGTCAGTTATGTTATTTTACTCCGGTTTCACAAAGGTTATAAAACTGGCATGATGAGCCGCGGTCGGACCTCGAGGAGGATTGATACGCCATAGGAGTTACCGGCTTCACGCATTTTCTGCGATTTTTGCGACAGAGGCGGCAGGGCGGCTCGCGTACCGGGTGCCGGAGGGCCTGCAGCGGATATATTCAACACACTTCAGGAGAAGAAAATGAAAATAGCAACCACTATAATCCTACTGCTCTGTGCGCTCACGGCATTGGCGGGGCCGGCACAGGCGCAAACGCATTATCCCGCCGGAGCGGAAGGAATCAAGGGACCGCAACTGCCGCCGCCCGGCCTTTATTTCAGGGATTACAACTACATCTACTTCGCCGACGAATTCCCCGAAGGACCTCCGGAATTCGATCTTTTCGCCTACGTCCAGGTTCCCCGCCTGGTATGGATCACAAACAAAAAGATCCTGGGCGGCTTCTACGGCATGGACATCATCGTACCGTTCGCCTACCAGAATCTTGATTTCGCGCAATACAGCGGCAGCGATTTCAGCCTGGGGGATATTTTTGTCGAACCGGTCACCCTTTCATGGCACGAACAGAAATTCGACGCGGCGGTCGGCTACGGCTTCTGGGCGCCGTCGGGCGATTTCAGCCCGGCGGACCCGGTATCCCCGGGCAAGGGTTTCTGGACCCAGATGCTCACGGGCGGGATCACCTATTATCCCGACGAGGCCAAGACGTGGTCGCTGTCCGTCCTGAACCGCTACGAGTTCAACCAGGAGCAGGACGTCACCCGCGTCACTCCCGGCCAGTACTGGACCATGGACTGGGGCATCAGCAAGGGTGTAAACAAGACCATGGAACTGGGCCTGTCCGGCTACCACCAGATGGCGGCCACCGCGGCCAGCAACGACCCTTCAGGCGACATGAAAGACCATGCCTTCGCCCTGGGGCCGGAAGTCACATTCGCGTTTCCCAACAGGATGTTCTTTTTAACCGGCCGGTATCTGTTTGAAGTCGACGCATCCAACAGGCCGGAAGGCAACACGATTGTTATTACTTTTACAAAGGGATTGTAGGGGCGGACCTTGTGTTCGCCCCACATCCTTATAAACCGGAACTGTCTT
>JAFGAO010000172.1 GCA_016933615.1 Acidobacteriota bacterium | reverse complement strand
TCCCGTATTCCCCGGCTATTCCTATGATTATATATTCCGCAGACAGAACTTTCTGTGGAGCGACAGCTACGCCTTGAGCCCCACCTGGATGAATGAATTCCGCTTTTCCTACAGCCGGTTCGCCTTTGACAGCGCCATAAGCGACGATTCCGTCCCCGAAGCGCATACACTGCCGTATCTGTCCATCCCAAACGTCAGCGCCCCGGGCATGTATACAGGGATAAGGAATTTCCAGTTTGCCAACAAGTGGCTGTTTCAGGAAACCCAGACAAA
Organism: Acidobacteriota bacterium; assembly: GCA_016933615.1. Lineage (GTDB taxonomy): Bacteria > Acidobacteriota > UBA6911 > UBA6911 > UBA6911 > UBA6911. Next base: position 29,644 of record JAFGAO010000172.1, on the reverse strand, counting down.
GCTCACCGGGCGCCACACATTGCGGTATGGGTTTGAATTCCTACGGCAGCTGACCAAAAGGCGCCCCGCTTTCAACGAACGCGGGATGCTTATTTACCAGAACTCCGTCGATCCGGCCTATTCGGCGTTCGCAAACTATCTGGATGATTTCAGCGGTCCGGCGGGAATATCCGCAAAAAATTTCGGGGAACCCGTCTTTTATCCGAATCAGTTCCGTCAGTCCTATTTCTTTCAGGACAGCTGGAAGATGGCGCCTTCCTTGACCCTGACTTTTGGATTGCGCTATGAAAACTTCGGAACCCCCGCCAATATTTTCGAATATCCCGCCTTTGCGGGCTTCGATCCGTCCAAATTTCTCGAGCCGAACCGGGTGAAGCCCGACAACGACAACTTCGGGCCGGCTTTTGGTTTTGCATGGTCTCCCGGCGTCAAATTCGGCCTGCTTGGAAAGCTGTTCGGGGACCGAAGAATGGTTTGGCGCGGAGGCTTCCAGGTCAGCTACGATGCGTTTTTCGACGGTATGCTCCTGAACATTCAGTCCGACGCCCCGAACACAGTGGCCACTACGGTGGTCGGTTCGTTCCTGTGGCGCGGAACGCCCGACTTCTTTTCCACATTGCCAACCGATCCCAGGCCGGTGACCCCGATGGACCGGCAGACAAGCGTTCTGGATCCGAATATCCGCAGCCCCTACACCGAGCGCTGGTCGCTGGGTTTCCAGCGTCAACTGCCGCGGGGGCTCGCGATGGATCTCTCCTATGTCGGTTCGGCGAGCCACAAACTTTTTACCAAAGAAGACCTCAACGCGCGGCAACTGGACGGCAAGCGCCCGCACCCCGATTTCGGCATCCGGCAAATTGTGGCCGGCAGCGGAAATTCGAACTATCATGCGATGCAGCTGCGGGTGGAAAGGCGGTTCGCGACAACTCTTTTTTTAACCGGATCGTATACGTGGAGCCGCACGATCGACAGCACCAGTGACATCTCCGCAGGACCTTCCATGAATTACGAAGGATCCGCTCTAACGTCCGTACCTGCAGGCCAGGGAGGCTTGCGCCTTGACCGCGCGCTGAGCGATTACCACCGAAGCCATTTGTTGGTCTTTGTCTATTCATGGGACGTACCGGGACCGGTGAACGGTTTCCTGGGCTATTTGGCCGGCGGCTGGACGCTTAGCGGTGTATCCACTTTTACCAGCGGCGCACCCTACACGGCTCGGAACGGCTTCGACAGAAACAATGACGGGATCTCGGCCGATCGCCCGGATATCGGGAATCCGAACGCTCCACTCAACACGCGCGCGGTGATTTCCGGCGGCTGCCCAACGGGATATTTAAACCCCGACACGAACGTCTGCGTAACTCCCGATGATGTTCATTTCGTGCAGGGGACCGGCTTTCCCGGCAGCAGTACCGTGGGAAGGAATACCCTCTTCACGGGAGGAATCAACCAAACCTGGATGAACGTAATGAAGATGATCCCGGTTGCGGAAGGGAAGAAATTGGAATTTCGCCTGGAAGCAATGAATGTCTTTAATCATGCTTCCTACGCGAACGTCCCGAACGCCAGCGTCGTGGGCTCCCCGGGTCCGGCGGGAGGCCTGCCCTCCCGTTTTCTGAATCGGGACTACACCCTTGCCACAAATCGCGCCATGAACGTGCAGTTAAAGCTTGTCTTTTAGGGATCGCGCAAAAACAAGTCCCCATTTTTGCGCGATCCGCGAGGTTCCTGCTCCCGGCGGCCTGTTTTCATTCTTCAATCCGCTAATACCGGTAATGCTCCGGCTTGTAGGGGCCGTCGACGGGATAGCCGATATAGTCGGCCTGTTTCTTGGTCATGCGCGTAAGCTTCACCCCGAGTTTTTCGAGATGCAGCCGGGCGACTTCCTCGTCGAGCTTTTTCGACAGGCGGTACACGGCCGGTTTGTACTGCGCCCGATGCTCCCAGAGATCCATCTGGGCCAGGCACTGGTTCGTGAAGGAGTTCGACATGACGAAACTCGGGTGGCCTTCGGCGCAGCCCAGGTTTACGAGACGTCCCTCGGCCAGCATATAGATGCTCCGCTTGCCGGGCAGGTCGTAGCGATCCACCTGCGGCTTTATGTTCAACTTATGGACCCCGGGAGCCTGATTGAGCTTTTCCACCTGTATTTCGTTGTCGAAATGGCCGATGTTGCAGACAATGGCCTGGTCTTTCATTTTCAGCATGTGCTCCACCGTAATGACATCGCAGTTTCCGGTGGCGGTGACGTAGATATCGCCCTCTCCCAGGGTGTCCTCGATAAGCGTGACCTTGAACCCTTCCATTGCGGCCTGCAGGGCGTTGATAGGGTCGATTTCGGTGACCATGACGCGGGCTCCGAAGCCGCGCAGCGAATGCGCGCAGCCCTTGCCGACGTCCCCGTAACCGCACACAACCGCAGTTTTGCCCGCGATCATGACGCCCAGCGCCCTTTTCAGCCCGTCGGCCAGCGATTCGCGGCATCCATAGAGATTGTCGAACTTGGATTTGGTCACCGAATCGTTCACATTGATCGCCGGGACCAGCAGTTTCCCGGCTTCCAGCATCTGGTACAGCCTGTGCACGCCGGTCGTGGTCTCTTCGCTGACCCCTCTCCAGTCTTTCGCGGCCTTCGTAAACCACCCCGGGCGCTCCCGGGCGCAATTCCTGAGCAGGGTTTTGATGGCCTTTTCCTCCAGGGTTTCGCTTGGCGACTGCACCCAGTCGCTCCCCTGCTCCATTTCGTACCCCTTGTGCAGAAGCAGTGTGGCGTCGCCTCCATCGTCCACGACAAGTTCAGGCCCCCTGTCGCCCGGATGGGTAAGCGCCGCGAGGGTGAATTTCCAGTATTCCTCCAGTGTTTCCCCCTTGAAGGCGAATACCGGAACCCCCGTTTTCGCTATGGCGGCGGCGGCATGATCCTGGGTGCTGAAGATGTTGCAGCTCGCCCAGCGCACCGAGGCTCCGAGCTCTATGAGGGTCTCGATAAGGACGGCGGTTTCGATCGTCATATGCAAAGAGCCGGTAATGCGCGCCCCTGCCAGAGGCTTCCCGGGTCCGTATTTTACCCGCACCGCCATCAGGCCGGGCATCTCCTTCTCGGCAATGACGATTTCCCTTCGCCCCAATTCGGCGAGGCCTATATCGCGGATGCTATATTCTTCTTTCCCGGAAACCGCTCCGGCGTTGTTTGGAGATTGAGCGACGTTGGTTGCGGACATGGTCTTTCCCTCAAAGTTAAAGTGAGTAAAAAATTCAGGCGGCATCTATTATTCTTCTTTTCATATCTTTGAATCATGATATGATGATCCATTATAATCGACAGGTCAACCAAATTTATTGAAAAATTTTTTTCTTAATGGAGCCCCCGATGACCTCGACCCTGAAACTGCTGCGAACCATTTCCGACGCAACCCGGCTGCGCATCCTTTCCCTGCTGCAGAAAAACGAACTGTCGGTGCAGGAGCTTCAGGAAATCACCGGCATGGGTCAGTCGCGCATATCCACGCACCTCAGCCATCTTCTGGATTCGGCCCTGGTCCGTTCCCGCAAAGAAGGCAAACGCTCCTACTACCGGCAGAATCCGGAACTGGATGGCGCCGGGGCCGATTTTGTCAGGCTGGCCGTCCCGGGCGCCCGCGAATTGCCCGAATTCGATTCGGACAGGATCAATCTGAGGCGTATCCTGAAAAGACGCGAGGATCAGGCCCAGGTCTATTTCAACCAGGTGGCCGGGCGCTTCGACCGGGTTTACGGACCCGGCAGATCCTGGCAGGGATTCGGCCATCTTTTGCTGCGGATCCTCCCCCCTCTCGTCGTGGCCGACCTCGGCTCGGGGGAGGGATTGCTGAGCGAACTTCTGGCCCGCCGCTGCAGGAAAGTGATCGCGGTCGACAATTCGGAGAAAATAGTCGCCTTCGGAGCCGCAAAAGCCCAGAAAAACAATCTCAAGAACCTGGAATTCCGTCTCGGAGATCTCGAAGATCCGCCCATAGAAAAAGAAAGCGTGGATCTTGCCATCCTGAGCCATGCGCTGCACCATGCCCGGAATCCACCGGCCGCGATTGCAGCCGGCTACCGGATTTTGCGCCCCGGGGGCAGCATCATGATTCTTGATCTGCTCAAACACGACTTCGAAAAAGCACGAGACCTTTACGGGGACCGCTGGACCGGGTTTGCCGAAAGCGAACTGCACCGCTGGCTTGAAAGCGCGGGGTTCCGTCAAATAGAAATCAGCATCGTGGCCCGGGAGGATTCTCCCCCTTACTTTCAAACGCTTCTTGCAAGCGGCTCGACATAAATGATTCACTTTCCGGCCTGCCTCAAACGAACCGGTCCGCATATTTATTAAAACAGTAAATAAAATTTCCTCACATTCCGCCTGCCCGGTCCGTGCTGCAAAATAGAGAAACCTTAAGCTTTCAATTGTTTTCGCCGATGAGTCCGGTTGAGGCATGAATCCGCGCCCACTGCCGGGCGCCGGGAACCATTGAATGAGTAAACAATATGCAGACAAAAAATCTTAACAGTCTCTATCTCCAGTCGCCGAAACTGAACCAGCTGAACATTCTCCGTGAAGTGGCGGCAAGTGCCCGTATCACGCAGGCGGAACTGGCCGCCCGCTGCTCCCTTTCGGTCGCCATGGTCAATAATTACATGAAGGACCTGTGCGGCACCGGTCTGCTGGAATACAAGCGCAAGTCCGTGAAAAGCGTCACCTATCACCTGACCCCTTCCGGAGAGCAGTACCTCGAAACGCTTCAAACGGAACTGATCGGGGAAATGGCCGCGATGTTCGCAGCCGCCAAGGAGCAGATTCGATCCCGAATCATGCATCATGCGAGTTCGGCCCTGCAGCGGGTCGTCCTATATGGAAGCGGGCATCTGGCGCAGTTGGCGTTTCATGCACTGGAATCGTCGGGCATAAAGGTCCTCGGTGTCTGCGATGACGATCCTTCAAAAATAGGCGGCGATTTCTGCGGCCGGGAAGTGGGAAACCTCTCCCAGATACGTTTTTTGGCTCCGGATGCCCTTATTGTTGCAAAAACCAATCTGAGAGATGAAATTCTCGGAGAACTGAATGCCCTCGCACGGCGCGGCATAGAACTGATTTACCTGGACAACCAAAAGGCCGGATCCGCGGGCGATAGTTTCATGGCCGGCTCTTCCTTGACGAAGCCGGAAGATCCGAATACCAAACCGACACCCTTTTCGTTGCACCAGATCTGAGTTTTTTCTGAATTTCTGTCTCGTTGCTGCCCTTTTGGCCGACCCATTACCGAAAAGACGTCCGCCGGCATTGGAACTTATAAAAAAATATTGTCCTTTTTGCCGGCAGTCGGGACAAAACCATGACCTGGAGTAGTCAGCATCGTGACGGAATCCATCTCGGCATATCAATTTCCAGGAGCTGATAAAACTACAAATCGTTGAATTCATGAAACTTTTTCTATTTTTTCACTGACGCAGACACCGGAATTTTCATTGGCCTCGAAATTGCTACATTATAGCCGGAGATCGAGTGTGTAAATATGCGGATTGGATCACCGCTACAATTCTAGTGTAAACTTTGACAATAGAACGACTTCCACACTATCTCCGGAATGACTGCGAAGGATACGATGGGCTTGTTATCCGAAATCTATTAAAGAATTAAAATTTGCTTTACATGATCCCAGTGAGCTACAGAATGAATGATGGCGAAAAACTCAGCGTCATTATTTTGATTCATAACAATGTCGGCATATCCATGACATGTCTTGATTCGCTGGTGGATGCCGTTTCTGAGCTCGATCACGAAATCATTGTTCTGGATAACCATTCATCTGAAGATACCCGTATATTACGCCAATACGGCAAATTTTTTCGCAGTTTTAAATGGATACAGAATGACCAAAACGCGTCTTTCTCCATCGGCAATAATCTCTGCGCCAGGGAATCCTCAGGGCGCCTGTTCCTTTTTTTGAATAATGATGTTTTTCTCAAAAAATACAGCATTCATCAAATGATAGGTCCATTGCTTGAGAATCCGAAAATCGGCGCGACAGGCGGCAAATTACTTTTCCCGGGAGAAAAATCAGTACAAAATGCGGGTATTAGGCAAATGTTATGGGAACATCCTTCCAATTACGGCGTCGGAGCTCTTCCCTCTGATGCCCGAATACAGGACAAATGCGAACGGTTTGCTGTTTCAGGAGCGATGCTGTGCACTACCCGTGAAGTTTTTGAAGGAGTTGGCGGTTTTGATGAAAGGTATATTTGGGGTACGGAAGATATTGATCTCTGCCTGAAAATTCGGGCTGCGGGGTGGAAAACCGTTTATTGTCCGGAAGCGGAAGCCGTTCATTGCGAATCGGCGACCCTTAAAACCACTAAATCCACAGCGTCAAGCGCAAATTGCAGTCTTTTCAGAAAGAAATGGGATCCGCTGCTCGTCCCGGTCGAGCAGGAATATGTGCGCACATTAAAAGACAGCGGCATACGCCGTGTCGCCATATTCGGCATGGGAACAGCGGCTCTGGGAATGGCTAAAATCCTGAACGCGAACGGAATCGGTATTGCGGCATTTACTTCCTCGGCGGTGAAAAATTCGGATGGCTTCTTTCTCGACAGGCCAATACTGCCTCTCGACCATTTGTACAAGAAAAGCTACGACAGACTGATGGTAGCAACGCAGTATTTTTTTGAAGTCGAATCGGGTATACGGGACTACGATCCCGATCATTCGCCTATATATCCGGTTCTGAATTAAGTCCCTGAAAGTTCCAGGAGCAAGTAACTCATGGACGCGCCCCCAATGTCGATCATCCATCTGATCGCGCAGTTGCGGTTCGGCGCAGGCCGCTATGTGGTGGACACTGCCATCGAACAGGCTCGTGGGCTGAAACATTATGTAGCAGTCTGCGTCAGTCCGGATGCGGATGCTTACTGGCGCACAGATCCCAAACTAGTGTCGGAATTGGATGCTCACGGGATAAGGATTCGGACTGTCGGCGATTTCTTTCAAAGAAAAGCCTTCCAGATTCATCGAGCTGCTTCAACCATCGCGGAACTAAAGAAAGATGCAGTCGGCCCGTTCATAGTGCATGCCCATACCGCCATGGCCGCTGCTGCAGGTTATTGGGTAAAACCGGATGTTCTTGTAGCTTCTTGTCATGGATGGGGAACAAGCCGTCCTTCCGAGATGGATCTTCAGGACTCATTGGCATACCAGTTATGCGACTCCGTTGTTACATATTCAAGCTACTGGGCCGAGCGCTTAAAAAACGATCTTGCCGTCTCCAATCCCCAAGTTCTTTCCATCGGGCTTAATATAAACCGTTACCCAATGGGGGAAAAGAAATGCAGCGCGAAGCAGGAACCGTTTCGTATTGTCACGGCCTGCGAGTTGACACCTCGAAAAGGAGTGGATCTGCTGTTGAAAGCCATGCCCCTGTTATGGGAACAGATGCCGGATACGGAGCTTCACATAATGGGGGACGGAGATGCGGTCGAGGATCTGCATCATCTGGCCTATCAGGTCGATCCGGGCACAAAAAAAGTTTTTTTTCATGGTTCCGTACCCAATCCTTTCGACCGTCTGGCAGATTTTGATTTGTTCGCGCTCTCGAGCCGATCCGACAACATGCCGGTCATTGTCCTGGAAGCCATGCTTGCCGGCCTTCCGATAGTAGCTACGGCAGTCGGAGGAATTCCTGAATTGATTTCAACAGCTGAATGCGGAACGGTCGTTGCCCCGGAATCCGCCCCGGCCCTCGCGCAAGGAATAATGGCGCAATTGAAAACGGACCGAAAGTCGATGATACGGCGCGGATCACAAGGCGAACGGTTCGTCCGGCAGCGCCTGGATGTGAAAAACACCGCGGCCGAACTCGATACTATTTACCGGAAAGCCCGAAAAAACAGGGTATTCGTACAAAGATAAAGCAGTTCAAATTGTCATGGATCTTAAAAAATATTCATTGCCCCGTGCTGCCGGCGAACCGCGGATTATAAGAAGACTTACGCTGCCCCGTTTTGGAGAAACAGCCCCGGGTCCCCTGTACGCCATAGTGAAGGACAGAGAGGGAAACCTGTATTACTCGGATGAAATGAACCATAGCTTTGTGTCATTAACCGCGGAGGGATCCGTGCGGTGGCACAAAACGAAAAGAGGTACGGCTCCGGAGGAATTCAGGTATCCCCGCGGCCTGTCATTCGGCTGCATCCAATGGAACGGTAAAATCTTGGACTGCGTCGCCGTTGCAGACGCCTGGAACAGGCGCGTTCAGCTTTTGGATCCGGAAGGAAACCTGCGTGCAGTCTGGGCCGGTGAAGGTCAAAGGGAATTCGGCGAAATCGCTGATGTGCGCTTCATCCCGGAACATGAAGAATCCGCCTGCTTCTGGTACGTCCTTGACCGGGGGGAGTCCTGCCTGTGGAAGATGAACCCGGACGGAACGACGCTGGATCGGATCGGCAGGTTGTTCCCGTCGAACCTGCAGAAGCGCTGGGCCGTAACAGCGGCTTTCTTTTCGTGTCCCGATCGCGGTTTTATCGCAGCCTCGACTTTTTCTCCTCTGGATTTCACCTTTTATCCCGAGCGAATTCTTGGCAATACTCCGGAGTCCCTTTTCATTTCCGAAGACAGCTCCCGGAAACTTAAACAGGTCTTGCCTCCCCATCTTATTCCTTTGCATTTTGATGACCCCGACACCGCGGAATGCATTGCCGCCGATTCATCGAGTCTTTTGTTCTGGGACCGCAGCGTCGGACAGCTGGTTAGAAGGACCGTAACGGCGGGTGGTCGTGTCTCCGCCGAAATCGTCGGCAATCCCATCCCGTCGGACGCTGATAAAGGACGCTTCTGGCTGCAAAACAGCGATTGCATTGAAGAATGGGAGTGGGATATTCCCGCCGACCTGCCGGCAGACGCACCCCGTGAAAGGGGCCAGCGGCTTGTTTGGTGCGCTCCAAATGAGGCCGGGAGGCTGGATCCGGCCGCAGTCCTGGAATCTGTGGAAATATGCCTGAAACATCTGGACGATGAAATCAAACTGGGGAATTCCATTCTTGCAATGACTTATGACGGCATCCCATCACAGTACAAAGATGAAATGTCGAGACACGCGGTTGAATTCAACGTGAAGTGCGCTCTTTACTCACAAAAAATCCGGGAAGCTCTCCATCACTGGTCCCTTGAACAATTGACCCTCCGTATTGCAGGATCGCCGCGGTCTGTTTCTACGAAACCGCCGGATTTCCCGGATCGGTTGAAAAAGGAATTTGGGGATCAGATCGCCGGAAGGGTTCATGAAATCAACAACAGTGTGGACGCCCTGAACGCCCGGCTTTCCTCCCTGTTGACCGACAGTGGCGAAGATCAACCGTCTCCGGATCTTTGGATTCACATAGCCGGAATCTCCAGATCCAATCTTGAGTTCGGGAAGGAATGGATCGAGTCCCTGTCCGGGATCCGCACTCAGTACCCTGTCTCGAAAGCACCGTCAGTGAAAGTGAAGGATATTTAATGCGCCTTTTTAATGCGCCCGCCATTATCAGACACACAGAATTTGCCACGCGGAGTGATCTCATGAAAAGGCAAAGACCGCAGCTTCCGAATCATGATTCACGGGATCGTGTACGAAGGATTCGGATCCATTCAGCGAAAAGGAAATTCGTGGAGCACTTGCGTGCCGCTGTGGAACGTGCAATCCCCGAATGCGGGAGCAGGTCCATTGCCGAAATTGTTCTCGTGGGCAATCTCGATCTCTGCGAGATCCTCCTTCCAATATGGAAAGAACGCGGGGGACCTGAAATTGTGGAGATCCTAACACCGGGGCGGCCGGGTGCGCGCAGGTTTAAGGGCCTCGCTGTCGGCCCCCTGCAATCCCCGCTTTCAAAAAGCGTGAACGCGTTCCTCTTGAACCTCAATTCTCCGGAAGAAGAACGGAAGGCATATGCTTTGTGCCGCACCTGCTATCCGGAGGCACCCATCTTCTCGCTGTGGAGCACAGACGATCACCTGAACTTTCACCACGAGCTTTCTGAAAGGGCTCAAGCGCTGGCAAAGCGCTGCTTGGAAGAAGGCGTATCTCCGATCGCAGTCTTCGGAGCCGGATCGCACACGCGATTTCTTCTTCGGGAGTGGAAAGGGAAACGGGGCCCCGCCGTCGCTTGCATTCTCACCAGCAAAAAAAATGGGATTTCCGAAATCGAGGGCATCCCCGTGAAACAGGCGTCCCGTTTCAGGCCCGTTAATGTTCGCGCGGTTGTCGTCTCGAGTCACAGCCACGAAACCGAACTTTATCGACTGTGCAGGGGCAAATGGCCCGACATTCCCGTCCTCGGCGTCTGGCGTTCCGCCGAGGAATTGCAGTCATGGTCCGACCTGGAAAACCTGGCCCGGTGCGTGATTTCGGAATGCGCGGCAGACGGTGTTCAGCGTGTCGCCATTTACGGCGCCGGAGAGTATGCGCAGAACCTGCTCTCGGTCTGGCGCGGCCTGAGCGGGCCGGAGGTGGTCGGCGCCGTTGTAACAAAGACCGGCGCGCAGGAACGGCTTCTGGATCTTCCCGTAACCTCCATCGACTCCCTTGACCCCGATGCCGTGGACGGCATTGTACTGTCCTCCAAATCCTTCGAGATGGAAATGGCGGAGACGTGCATGAAGCGATGGCCCCTTAAACCGTTCTATCCATTATGGAACCCGACTCTGCGCCTGTCCGCTGCCTCAATGAAGTGCATTATCCCAAACGCCATACACCGCTGCAGGATAAAGGCGGTCCAGACGGTCGCTCTTTTTGGAACGGGAAACCTTCTGAGTGTGGCCGAGAGTTGGTGGCGGAAATTCGGAGGTCCGGAGATCACGGCATGTATAAAGGCCATTCCGTACTATGATGCCGACGGGGTTCGCTCCTTTAGACCAGAAACTCTAAGTTTCAATCCGGATGAGACCGATGGAATTGTCGTGCTGAACAGCCCCGACAGTGCAGGACTTCTACAACAGGCCCGCGTACTTTGGCCCGAATCGTCGCAAATTTCCGCATGGCTGGCTGAAACGGAAATGGACACTGAAGGAATTCTGTCGGATACGATCCGCGCAAAGTCAAAAATCGATACCGCGGATATTGCATCCGAGATCGCCTATCAAAGCTGGCGCTCCGGCCAGGTGCCGGTAGAGGATGAAAAGCCCGTCGTGTCCGATCCTAAGAGACAATTTCGGGTTAAATTCGGTTTTTTCGGCGTAGTCGGGAATTCGCCTTCTCCGTACATACGTGAAATGTTGAAGAGCGTCGTCGAACAGTCCTACCCAAACTGGGAGTTATCCCTGTGCGTTTCGGCGAGGGAGGAAAACAGGATTTCGGCTCTGGTCCGGGAAGTCGCGGACGGGGATCCCCGGATTCGCGTCCGATCCGCTGACGCATCCCATTGCGCGTGGACGGGCCTGCGGACCGCATTTGAAGACACTTCTTCCGAATTCGTTATTCCGCTCGGGCATATGGATGCGCTCTCGCCCGATGCGCTGCTCCGTGTATCCCGGAAACGGGGGACGAAATCCCGATGGGATATCCTCATTTGTGCGGAACGGGATCCGGGAGCAGGGTGCATCGAATCGAAAATCCCAGCGAAACTTGACTGCTCGGCTTTCTGCGGCATGCCGCACTACGGTGTTGCCGCTCTCACCGTAATACGACGATCACGCCTGGATTCGGCCTGGCCGAAGAAAAGAAATACAGGGTGTTATCTTGATTTCGCCCGCGTGATGCAGCAACTTTTCAAAACATCCCGAGTTCAAAGAATCTCCAATCCCCTTTATTTCTGGCGCTGCGCTCCGGGCGCCCGTGGAATCCGCTTTTCGGGAAGCGGGAAGCGGCCCAGCTCGACCTCCGTCGTCATAATATCCCGGCCCATGAAGGTTGCTCTGGATGCGCGCCTTCTTCACCGCAAGACTACGGGCACGGAAAGATACATCTCGATCCTGCTGGATGGATTTGAAAAGTTCCATGACACGGCCAACATCGAACTCACCGTCCTGCTGAAACAAAGGCCGAAATCCCTGCCGCCTCGAGCTAAGGCTGTATTGAACCGGCACGCGGATGCCATCCGGACCGCCGATATTTTTCACAGGACAATACAGGCTTACGACGCTGAAGCCTTAAAGGAAATGGCCGGTGCGCGGGCGTGCGTCTATACGATTCACGATCTTATAAGCTACATTTACGGGGATTATATGCCTTCGGACCGCGCCTTCCAGACATACCGCAAGGTCGCGCGGGCCGGTGCTCACCTTGCAAGTCACATCATCACGGTCTCGGATCATGCCAAGCAGGAGATAATCCGCGCGTTCGAAATTCCCGATAATTCGATTTCGTCCGTTGCCAATACCCTCATTCCGGGAAACGAAACACAGAAAAGCCCTGGGAAGACGGGGAGTTCGCGACTCCGGCGCATTGTTCCACGTAAATATTTTCTACTGGTGGGTACGGACTATCCGCACAAAAACCTTCTCGGCCTGCTGCGGGCATACGGGAGGGTCCGGATGCAGTTGAACGGCATCAAGATCGTGTCGGCGGGCGTGAAATACCACCAAAAACCCCAGCCCGAGCTGAAGGCCGTGAAACTAAGCCTGGGCGATGATTTTGTTGACCTGGGATTCGTTTCCGACGAGGATCTCGCCTGGCTGTATGACCATGCCGTCGCCTTCATTTTCCCGTCAATGTACGAGGGTTTCGGATATCCGCCGCTTGAGGCGATGAGCCACGGCACTCCCGTCGCCGCCAGCAACGCCGCCAGCATTCCTGAAGTAACGGGCTCCGCCGCGCTGCTTTTCGACGGCCGAGACCGCAAATCCATGGCCCAGGCTCTCATAGATATATCCACTGACAAGGCTCTTCGCTCCCGTCTGGTCCGAAGAGGCTTCGCACGCATTCGGCATTTCACTCTTGAAAAGACCATGTCAGGGACCATGGAAGCCTATTTCAAAGGATGGCGGCAATCGGTGGAACGCCGACTCGCTCCCTCGGCGGCAAAATCGCATCCTGCCGCCTCGGGACATTCGCAGGATACAATTCTCTTCGTTACCCATGTGCCGATCTGGGCCCCTGCGGCGGGCAACGAAATCAGGCTTTTCAACCTTATCCGCTATTTGAAGTCCCGCAACCACGCCGTCGCCATGGTTTACTGTCCGCTGGACGGCGGACCCGTGCCTGAAAGCGCGCGAGCGGAGATTTCCAAGTATATCGACCATTTTTATTCCGTCTCCGAAACCGAAAAACGCCAGGCGGAATCCCGTCCATCGGTTCTTTATAAACAGCTCCGCAGCCGTCAGGAGCCGGGAATCCTGAAATGGCTTGCGACCGAAGACGCCTTCTGCCCTGAAGCCGCGGTCCTGAAGACCATAGAGGCCTTGGATACATTGAATCCGCGGGTGCTCGTCGCGGAGTACATCTGGATGAGCCGGATTCTCAAACTTGCGGGTCCCGGGTGCCTTCGCGTCATAGATCTGCATGACAAGTTTTCCGATAAAAGCAGCAAGGTAACCCCCCTCGGCATAGAGGACTCCCTTGCCGTTACGGAGGATGAAGAAGCGGCGTTTCTTTCTCGCTGCGATATCGCCGTAGCCATTCAGGACGCCGAGGCGCGCGCGTTCCGTCGCATGGAGGTGCAGCCTCTAGTTATTACCGCAGGAGTCGATTTCCCTGCTATTGCCAACAGGGATCCGAAAAACCGTGAGCTTGTCGTTCTCATAGTCGCGTCCGGCAACCATTTGAATGTAAAATGCATCCAGGACTTCATCACCGAAAGCTGGCCAAGTGTCAGAAAATCCATGAAATGCGCCCGGCTGAGGATAATCGGCGGGGTTTGCGGGAGCCTGCGGACCTCGGACAGGACAATACACCTCGCAGGCTACCGGCAGGACCTGAGCGCTGAATACGGCCGGGCCCATGTTGTAGTCAACCCGGTAGCCGCAGGAACCGGTCTTAAAATAAAGTCTATCGAAGCGCTCTCGCATGGAAAACCGCTTGTTGCCACCGCGGAGGCGGTCGAGGGAATTCCCGTCAAGAACGGGACATCCTGCCTTGTGGGCCATCACTGGGAGGATCTGGCCGAAAAGATATTAACCGTTCTGGAGGACGGCGACTTGCGCCGGAGTATGGGCCATGAAGCCCATCTTTTCGCCGCACAATGGCTTTCCGCCGACCGGGTATACGGCGAACTGATGCGTTGTCTGTCGATTTTCACGAGACCCTGAAATTATGAAGATTCTCTGTCTATTTCTCCGCTACGGCGAAGGCGAATATCCCGAAGCATTTCAAGGCTTGCGCAGGTGGTACGACTCCAATATCCGCAACGCCCGCCCTGCCTTCTGGGTGATAGACAACAAGCTTCTGGCCGGTTACGATACGGCGAACGCCGACGGCTTCAGGGTGCTCGGCGGCGATAACAGGTTCTGGGAGTTTTCCGCCTGGGACAGCATACTGAAAACCTTCGCCGGACAGGCAGGACAATTCGACATTGTTCATTTTGTGACGTCGGCATACAACACCCTGTATACAGGCTACCTTGATCATTTTTCCGAATTGCAGCTCGATTACGTCCTGAACAGACCGGTTTGCCTGGGGCATATCGATTCATACGACGAACCGGTCGAGATCCGCGGCTACACGTCCCGACACTGGATCCGGACGTGTTTTTTCTTTCTCTCCCGCAGATCGCTGACGAGGCTCGGCAGCATCCTTTCACTCGAGAATCGGGCGGAATTCTTTGATGAAAAAGGTCAATTGCGGCAGGGGCCCATCAGTTCCTTTTATATAAAATGCATCACCGGGTGGCTTGGAGGCCGGGTTCTTCAAGGAGTGTCCTGGCATTCAACATTAACGGATTCTGAGCACTTCCAGCAAAAAGCAATGGCCATTCTCAACGAGCACATGCTAGCGGTACGTATGCGGGAATGCGGACTGAATCCGGTCGACTTCTGCTGGCTTCGACACGCGCTGGCAACCGGTTCCGGCAACAGCCTGCCGGAACCGGCACCATGGGAGCAACAGATCGAATTGAGGCGACAGGTCCTGTCGGGCGAAATCGGCATGGATCGCATCGCGTGACGTGGAGGTTCAACAGACGATGGAAAACGCTCAGTCAAGCAGTCCGCTTGGCAACCATTCAATATATTGCGGCACCACCAGATACATCCTTCCTTTACCCTGCGACGAACTGATACGGTCAACGGGCCCCACCACACTGGAGATGTTTCTGATCGGGGCGGAGGCACAGTTTCAGCTCGTTTCGCGGTTTCTTCCGCAAAATCCGTCCGTTCTTGACATAGGGTGCGGCTGCGGGCGCATCGCTCGCTTTCTTACCTCGATCCACGGCATCCGTTATGTGGGTTTCGACGTGCTGCCTTACAGTATTCAATGGTGCCGCACCGCTTTCGATCCCTTGTTTGGGGAATGCATGCGGTTTGAACACTTCGATGGTTTTTCAAAAGCCTATAATCCCAGGGGCACCGTCAAGCCTGGGGGTTACCGGTTCCCGGTGGAAGACCGATCTGTCGATCTGGCTTTCGCATTTTCAGTCTTTACGCACCTGCTCGAACAGGATGCCCGCCATTATCTGGACGAAACGAAAAGATGCCTGAAAAAATCGGGGAGAGCCTTGTTCAGCATCCACAACACTCCCGCACAGGGCTGCGATTTTTCAGGTGACGAGCACCGTATCGATATCGCGACATCGTACTTCATCGGGATGGCTTCCGATGCCGGCTTGGAGCTGGTTGAGGACCTCGGCGATATATGCGGCCAGCACACGCTCCTTCTGCGTCGCTCGCTCTAGCAAATTCTGAAACGCGCGCAAGGGCTGTAACCCGATCGGAGAATAAACAATGAAGGCCATTATGGGAAAAAACATGCCGACGCATGAAGAGGCCGTATCCCTGTTGAGGCGGCGGATTCCGAACAGAATCCATGATGGGGGACCCGACCTGCTTTCGGAGACAATTCTCAAGGCGATCCGCACTGATATTGCGGCCGCGGGCGTGCGCATCGAAACCCGGAACGTCGACGAGAACGCATTCGAAGAGTTCCGCAGACAGGCCGGGTATGCGGAAAGATACCCGACCTACTACAGGGACAATCAGAGGGAAAAATCTTTCGAGCACTATTGGGCGTTTCGATTTATGGAACCCCGGGAGGGTTGTCGATACGTCGACATCGGCAGCGAGCGCAGCCCGCTGCCGGAAATATTTGACCGACTGTCCGGTAGCGACACCTACTCCCAGGACCTGTCCTATGAGGCCGGGATCGCAGAAAGGAGAATCGGCGGGGATGCGGCGCAGCTTCCTGTTGGGGATGCGTTTTTCGACGGCGCAGTGTTGACCTGCAGCATCGAACATTTCGAAGGAGAATCAGATATCGGTTTCATGAAGGAAATGGCCCGCACGCTGAAACCAGGAGGAAAGGTCATTGTCCTTCCTTTGTATATGCACACGGCAGACTGTTACTGCGTCGATCCTGTATGTGCCGTGCAGGGAGACGCCCCCTATGATCCGGAATCCGACATCCATTGCATAAAAGGGTGGGGCAACCGGCATGGCCGGATTTATTCCGCCTCAACGTTGAGGACTCGACTGATCAAGCCCAATCCCGAGTTGAGTTTTCACGTTCATTATCTTGAGGATGTCGACAAACTCGGAAAATCCGTTTACTGCCGTTTTGTATTGCTGGGCACCAAAACTGCATCGGCCTGAGGCTTAACCGGTGCTCTTGAGCGGATCGGTAAGGTAAAGATCCGTCGGGTAACCGCTTGGTTCGCGATCGGATCTGGATCCCAGGTATAAAATGACATGCCCCCTGTTGTCCGCCCTTTTCAAACTCTTCATCATCTCGATCGTTTCCGTTAGGTCAAAACGGATCCCATACAGGTCCCTAGTCGTCAGCGTGATGGTATCAAAACCGCTGCAATCTCCGAGACTCTGAATTTCGGACACAACATATTCGCGGTTATGGTGCCCGTAGACTCCGCATTGCGGATGATAATAACCGAAGGTATAGGGGCTGAGGCCGTTCAGTACCGAGAAACAGCTGTCGTAGCAGGCAGCGTTGGAAGTCGAAAGACAGAACACTCCGCCGCTGCGGAGGCAGCGCCTTGCCTCAAGAAATACATGATAGGGATCCATGGCCAGGTGTTCCAAAACCTCCGTTCAGAGGATCACGTCGAAGGTTGCGTCTTGAAAAGGCCACCGCGCGATTTCTACATTATAGCCAGCAACGGTAAGTGACAGTTCTCTTTCCTTATCCTTACTAACAAATCTCTGGTATGGAAGGGAATTGCCCATCCTCTCCTGGGCCACAACAAACGTACAATTCTTTCCCAATCCAGATATCAGAATCTGGAACGGGTACGGATGCCCTGTGCCTACATCCAGCACGGAAGCGCCGGGTTTTATATGTGGCAGCAACTGATCGATTGTGTAGACTTATCTCTTGATGTGCGTCTTTATATAGTCGCTGTCTGTCATGCCGGGGAAAAGCGCCTCAAGATCCCGACGCAGAATTGCCGCGATGCGGGCCGGGTCTCCGGAATAAATGTCATACTCAAAACCGGTTCGATACCCCATGTTTTACATCCTTTCTACAGCCCAAATCGAATGTCGGTGCATTGCCTACTGCAATTCGAGAACCGTCGTTAAACGGTTTAAATCGTTATCCTCTCGGAGCCGTCGGAATAATTCCAGATGCCTGATGTAAATTTCGCGTAAAGAGGGGTTTGTCAGGCGCCACCGATAATAATCCAGATCGAAGAGTAGATAAACCGGGACAAGGTATCCCAGAAACATAAAATTCAAACATATAAGCAGATCCCGCGCAGAAAACATCGAAAGGTTCTTTTGCGACAGGCAGGCAATCGGAGAATCTCCGAGCAGTTCGACCGGCTTTTCCAGCAACATTGCCTCAAACGCAATACTCGAATTTGTACAAATTATGCGCTTGCACCGGAGGATGAATTCAATGGAATCCACCGAATCGTCAAGAGTCCCCAACGACGGCGAATACTCGAGATATCCTTGCGGGTGTCGGCGTATCAGCAATTCATCGGGCGTTAATCCTTTGCGGGCGGCAAAAATAAGTTCAAAGTTGTTCATCCCAAAATTGAACGCCAGCATATTGGAGTCATCCTCAACCTGCAGAGCAACGCCGCTTTTATATGTAATAGAGGAGCGCTGATGAAATCGGTCAGGTTCCATCATCAACAGTCGGCGCATTTCCTCCATGCTTATAGGAGTAAAATCTTTATCGTTGCGCGTATCTTCCAGGAATGCCGCCATATCCTGAGCCGCACTTGTATTCCCGTTCACTCCTTTGAAATCGAAATACATAGTTCCAAGGTAATTCGGCGGCCGAAACGGTCCGATTTCATTATGGATCACAGGAAGGTCGCACTCGGCGGCAGCAAGTTCCAGGCTTGGAACATTGCACCAGGTCAAGATTCCTTCAACATTCCCGTTCCGGCAGATATCTTTCAATATATTCCGGAGTGCATATCGCAACGGTGGGTAATCCCTGGTAAGGAGGGTACGGAAGGCATCCAGCATTGAACGACTTTTGACATCGAGCTCCTTAAATATATCTTCCTGAAAAATGATCTTCCGAATTTTCTCCCACTGACCGATATCGGGATTCTTATAATGAAATCCGTGCATATGCACGGTCTTCCCCCAATCGAAGCGCGCCGAGAAATAGCGGTCGTCCGCAATAATGATAATATCGTTGAGGTTCACTCTCGACATCTGCGCTGCCAACACCCAATGGTAAATGGGACCCTGACCTCTATCGACATACGGAAGTAGAAAAGATATAAACATGAAATATCTCTTGCCTTTTAAAACGCACTCGAATTTTAATCGCTTTATTCACTCAATGAGTTATCCTGCATAACAGAGCTTCAATCAACAACAGTTAAATCGACGCAAATTACTGAAAACTTTATTTAATCTTTTCATTGCGCATACGCCTTCTTTTCAGGATTTATTCAGTGTAAGAATTATTTTCTATGGATCCGATGGAAGTTGTCGATGAAGTTCTTAGCTTGACGGATTGAGATGTTTCGATTATTCGGCTGTCGGAATCGCAAACTGGTATTTAACGCTTACTCATTAGATTTTGAGGACAATGGACAATACTTTTTTAGCCGGAGAAGCGCTGGATGCGGTTTTGAAATAATTATCCTTTCAGACGGTGCTGGATATTGGTACCGGACAGGGACTTCACGCTGAGGCATTTCGAAAAAGCCTGAAATTTGTCATCGGAATTGACGCCGGGAACCATTATTGTATTTGACGAGTTGTGCGACTGGAAATCATCAGGCATCTACCCGCAATGTCCTGAGGGAGAATGGAAAGCGCTGCTGGAATGGATGGAAAAATGCAACAGGAAGGTTCGAATTTTAGCCCGCGGGCCGTTATACTCGGTCAGCGTTGTTGTTTCCGAATAAGATGCTGATTCACAACCTGGAATGTTTGAAATGCATGTTGTTGGCCGGACAGCCGGCAAAATTCTCAAAAAAGAAAATGGCCTCATGTGTATACTATCCATCAATTGCTGATGGGTCACGAATTCCATCGCATGGACGGAAGGGTGGAAAGACACCCATTCTTTCGACCACACCACAAACCGGAGATTCAGGTGAAAAAGCAGACTAATTCACCTCGCAAAGAAACTATTCTTTTTATTTCCCACGATGCCTCGCGTACCGGGGCGCCCATACTACTGTTGAATATCCTCCGCTGGCTCCGCGGCCGTATTCCGAATCGATTCAAAATCCTTTTGCGCCGGGGCGGCCCCTTGGAACCGCTCTTCCGGGAAGTCGGGGACGTTGTCAAAACCGAGGACTCCGCTATTGGAGATTCCTATCTTCACGATGTCTGCTTGATCTACTCCAATACCATTACCAACGGCCTTTTCCTGGAAACACTGCCATTTGGAAGCATCCCTATCCTTACGCATGTCCACGAATTGGACTATGTCATAGGGCTTCACGGAAGCGCCAACATTCGTGAAGTCAAAAAGCACACCAGCCATTTCATTTCCTGCTCGAAAGCAGCCGCAGCCTCGCTGACGCGGAATCAGGGAATAGAAGACGCCCGGATAAGCGTGATTCCCGGCTCGGTTTTGCCTTCGGACATTCTCGCCAAATCGAAAAAGAAGCATCCTCACCAGGTGAGAAAATCCTTGGGAATCGACGCGAAGGCTTTGGCGGTTCTTGGCTGCGGTACCCGGGACCTGAGAAAAGGGATCGATCTCTATATTGAATTGGCCGCATACTGTGCACGCAACAAGCAGCCGAGCAGAAAACTGGAATTCCTCTGGATAGGCTCCGCCGTGCATGACCCGGCTTTGGAAATCCTTCAGGGAGATATAAAAAAGCTCGGCAGATCGATTCACCTGCGGTTTCTAGGAGATTTGGATAATCCTTATCCCTATATTGCTGCATCCGATCTTTTATGCCTCCCTTCCAGGGAAGATCCTTTCCCGCTTGTAATGCTGGAGGCGGGCGCTCTGGGCAAACCGACCCTGGCGTTTAAGGGATCCGGTGGGGCGGAAGAATATTGCCGGCAGGGCGGTGGATTCCTGGCCCCCTATCTCGATGTTGCCGGCATGGGCGATTGGATTTTAAACCGACTTGCAGACGAGAAAATTCTTTCCGGGAACGGGCGGAAGGCAGAGAAACTGATTCATAGCAGATACTCCCTGGAGACAACCGGACCGCAGTATGTCCGTCTGATTAATAAGTTACTACGGCGGGACGCCTCCGCAGCTTCTGGAATATCCCAGTTATTCATACCGGGCATTACGGGTTATGCGGAGGAAAATTCCCTCAAACAACAGGTTCCTGAAGAGGGATGGAACCTTATCCGTTATAATTTTCATACACAGGGAACGAATAATAACTGTGTGATCCGATTCGATCCACTCGACAGAATAGCTGTAATGAATATAGCGAAAATCGTTCTGACCACGGCAGAGGGAAAGACGCTCTGGAAAGCCAGAACTTCTAAGGAGTTTAATGAACTCCGCGTGGAAGGCGACGCGGTCCGTATCCCTGATGCAAAGATTTTAAAATTGCTGAGCACAGGACCGGACCCGATTTTATATTTACCCAAATTGGGAATTAGTGAAACATGTCTAGGGATCAGTCTCGACGTCGTTATGCAGGTGGATAAAAGTCCTCGAGCTCTCGCTCCACATTTTCCGCGTTTGCTGCACCTTTACCACAAACTGTTCCGGCTATACCGGGAAGAGAGACAGATACACACCCCACCATCCGTAGATCTGGACAACCTTGAAAAATTGGGAATTGCATATCTTTTTTCGGGGGTATCGATAAATCAGAGGAAAATCTATATCTGGGGAACGGGTGAAGCCGCCCGGCACCTAGGCGGGGTGATGGACAGGCAGGGATATAAGTTTGAAGGATTTATAGATCGGGGCTCGAAAAATGAAGGTCAGAAAATATCGGAACACTTCATCTTCTCTCCATCCATTCTGTCGCGCAATGCAGGAAAGAGGCCTTTCATAATTATCGGCTCTCAATTCTATCCCCAAGTCAGCCGCCGCTTGAAAAGAATGGGCTTTACGGAAGGCAAGGACTTCGATCCTTCACCATTTCTATAAGCGATAGTGCCAGCGAATGACAACATCTCCTGCTTCTAAATACGATTCTTACAGGGGAGATTCCCGCCTCACCTTCTCGAACAGCCCCTTCCATGCGTGTGGGAACGGATAAAGAGCCGCAGACCTTAGAATCAGGTGCCGCATGTCCACACGGCTCAGTTTGATGCGGTGGCGGTCGTCCAGGACATTGTCGGAGCGCAAATGCTGCAAGGTCCGGATCCCGATCAGGATGGGCCAGGAGCAGGCCAGGCGGATGCGGACAAACCTTGCCGGGATGGTCGTCGTGTAGCGCCAGCCCCTGGACAGATAGGATTCCGCCAGCTCCAGGTACTGTTCGTAGAGCGGATTGAAGCGTTCGATGGCGGCCGGATCGATGAGATGGTGCGGCTCCAGCCCGTACTCGGCCAAACGGGCTTTGGGGATGTAACACCGGCCCTGATGTAGATCCTTGGGCAGATCGCGCAGTATGTTGACCAGCTGCAGGCCCTTGCCGAACTGGATCCCGTCCGCTACGAGCCTTTCGTCATCCATCCGAACGCCGGCCAACGGGTGCGCGCGGCAGATTTTTGTCCAGAATTCACCGACACAGCCGGCGACACAGTATATGTATTCATCCAGATCCGATTCCGTCTCGATCGAGGCGATTTGAGACGCGGACGCCGCCCCGAAACGCAGCAGGTCCAATTCCTGGCCACGGGTTATGGTGATCAGGACATCGCGCACCCACCTTCGGTCATTCTCCGAAAAACGCCTCATTGCCTCCAGCACCGAATCCAGTTTTTCCAGCAGGGTACGTTCCGCCGGGGTGCCTTCCCCTTCCCTTTCGTTCTGTGCTTCGGCGAGCACGCCGAAATCGGGCAGCGAAACCGGACGCCCGGCGGCCGTTTCTTCAATGCTTTTCCTAAGCTGCAGGAGCGCGTCCATCCTTTTCCGGACTTCGACAAGACCCGTGTCGGCAATCGTGTCCGCCGCCCGCGCCAGCAGATAGGCGATGCTCAGCTGCGGCTTGACGGTGTGGGGCAAAACCTGCAGGGTCAGGTAGAAGGATCTGGAAACCTGCCTCAGCAGTTTATGCATGCTGCGGGGTACGGATGCCATAATCTTCGAATTGAAGCACGAACACGGCTCTTCCGGATAAGGAAATTCGCCGGGCGGGAAAATTCCCGCCGTGGATTTCAGGAAACGCCGCTTCGGATCAGAATAAAAGATTTCACCAGAAAGAACATCCTCTCCTTGTAAAGCGCGGCATCGGGGAAAAGGCGATGAAGCTGCCGTCGGGTCAGCAACCGGCAGAGTTCCACATATCCCCGCGCTTCGTCCCTGCTGGAAGCCTTCGGGAAACAGCCCAACTGGAACCGCATGATCAACCCGAGTTTTGCGGAGAGCGGCAGCCAGTGAAAAAACGGAAATAAGAAATGCGGTTCGACGGGGAAAAAGTAATTGGGCGTCTGAACGTAATACGCTCCCGCGATCCGCCTCATCTCGCCGGCAAAATCGACCATTTTCCCCCAATCCCCGACATGTTCGATCACGGAATTCGAGTGCGCGATATCGAACTGGTTATCCGCGATATCCTTTAAACGGCACCCGTCTCCCTGCACATAGGAAAAGACGGCGTCCTGTCCGTCGCGGGGATCTTCCGGAGGGGAGATATTCACCAGTGTGATACGGACATTTCTCCGGATCAAATAATCCGCGGGAAGAATCTTCCAGTAATCCCTTGTTCCTCCCACATCGACAATTTCGACCTTATGTTTTTTCCAATGAATCCCCTCTATCAGATCCCGGATTTTCCTCCCTCTTCTCTGACGCAGCCTAAAGGCAACGGACCGGATGCATGGATGGTCGATTTTTCTTTTGGCGGAAGACGGTTGGGCCGGCATTGGGTTTCCTTGTCCTGTACCGGCAGGCCGAAATCGGGGACTTTACGAAAGATCCGCGGCTTGCCGGTTCGAAAAAGCTATGATATCGGGACTCCTCGCCCCCGCAAAGCTTTTTGATCCGGCGCGAAATAGGGGCAGGTTCCGATTTTTTCCCTCCGTAACGGAATCCGCGCGGTTGCCATGCGGCCGGCATTGCTGCTTGTCGATACGGCTCCGGAATTCCGTCGGCAGCGGGGCCGATCCGGAATGAGGCGCGGTCGGCCGCCCTTTATTTTGGGCGAGCGCCAGGTTCGCCCCCCTCGCGAAATATACTCTTGAGTTCCCGGCAATCCGCAGGTAGATTTTTCCACTTCGTCCGACGTTTGCTCTTTTTTCGCGCAGGGGATGCATCCCTATGAATATTACGGAAACCATCGCTCGAGAATTGTCTCTTAGCCCCGGCCAGATTCAGAGCGCCCTGGCGCTTTTTGCCGAAGGGGGAACGGTCCCGTTCATAGCCCGGTACCGTAAAGAAAAAACCGGCGAAATGAATGAAACGCAGCTTCGCGCCCTTCTGGAAATGCACACCTATCTGACCGAACTGCAAGAGCGCAAAGCAGTCGTGCTGAAATCCATCGAAGATCAGGGAAAATTGACGGACGAACTGAAGGCTTCCATCGAAGCATGCGGACAGAAGACGGAACTTGAAGACCTGTACCTTCCCTTCAGGCCCAAAAAGCGCACCCGGGCCACGATCGCCAGAGAGAAAGGCCTCGAACCGCTGGCGGCATTCATTAAAGACCTGAATCGTCCGGATGCCCCGCCCGCCGACCTTGAGGCGGCGGCGGCAGGCCACATATCGGATGAATACGGCATTCGGTCCGCGGCGGAAGCCTTGCAGGGCGCCTCCGACATACTGGCGGAGGAAGTCTCGGAAAAGGCGAACCTGCGCCGGTACCTGCGCGAATACCTGATGAAGGAAGGCGTTTTCACCTCTCGGATCCTTCCGGAATACCCTGAAGGCTCCACCAAATTTGAGATGTACCGCGAATACCGGGTCAAGGTAAAAGACATCGCTCCCCACAACATGCTTGCCCTCCGGCGCGGGGAAACCGAAGGCGTCCTCACATTCACCATCGAGTTCGACGCCGCCGTCGTTGCCTCCTACCTGGATTCGCAGGAGATCCATTCCGCCGACCCGAAGGTCGTTCATTTCTACGAAGCCATGCTGTCGGACGCCTTCGAACGCCTCATGAGAACAACGTTGATCGGAGAGGTCCGGCTGGAAAAAAAGATCGAGGCCGACCGCGCATCCGTAAAAACGTTCGAGTCCAACCTGCGCGAACTGCTGCTTTCCAGCCCTGCGGGAATGAAACCCACGATCGGGATCGATCCGGGTTTCCGAACCGGCTGCAAGGTGGCGGCCGTCGACTCGACGGGCAAATTCCTGGAATTCGCAACGGTCTATCCCCACAAATCGGAGGGCGAACGCCGCCGGGCGGCTGAAACCCTGAAGCAGTTGATCGCAAAACACAACATCGAGCTGATTGCCGTCGGAAACGGAACCGCCGGGCGGGAAACCGACCTCTTTGCGGGAGAGATCCTGGCACAAATGCAACGGAAGCCCGTCAAGGTGATGGTCAGCGAAGCCGGAGCCTCGGTGTATTCCGCGAGCGAAGCCGCGATCGAGGAATTTCCCGACCTGGACCTTACGGTGCGCGGGGCCGTCAGCATTGCGCGGCGGCTGCAGGACCCTTTGGCCGAACTCGTTAAAATCGATCCGAAGTCGATCGGAGTCGGGCAGTACCAGCACGACGTGGATCAAAAGCTGCTCAGAGAGAAACTCGGCGACACGGTTGAGAGCTGCGTGAATTACGTGGGCGTCGACCTCAATCTTGCATCGAAGGAGCTGCTGAGTTTCGTGTCGGGCTTATCGGCATCCGTTGCCCGGAATGTCGTCGTCTACAGAAACGAACACGGGGCGTTCCGGAATCGCCGGGAGCTGCTCGCCGTTCCCAAGTTCGGCCCCAAGACGTTCGAGCAGGCGGCCGGATTCCTGAGAATTCGAAACGGCGAGAATCCCCTGGACAACACGGCCGTGCACCCCGAAAGCTACTTCATCGCGGAAAGGATAGCCCGGACGCTTCATGTCCCGCTGGACCGGATCGCCGGGGCTTCCGACAAACTCAAATCCATCAACCTGAAGGATCTGGTATCGGAAAACGTCGGGGAGCCTACGCTTCGCGATATCCTCTCGGAACTCGAAAAGCCGGGGCGGGATCCAAGGGCGGAATTCCGCTACGCCCGCTTCAGCGAGGACGTCAAAGAAATAAAGGATCTGCTGCCGGGCATGGAGCTCGAAGGGATTGTCACCAATGTGGCGAACTTCGGCGCCTTCGTCGATATCGGAGTGCACCAGGACGGGCTCGTGCACATATCGCAGCTGGCGGACCGTTTCGTGGACGACACCAAAAAGATCGTCAAAGTGGGGCAGATCGTCAAAGTCCGGGTTCTTGAAGTGAACGAGTCCCTGAAACGCATCTCCCTGTCCATGAAAAATGGCGCCGGCAGCGTCTCGAAATCTTCACCCAAAAAGAAGAAAGCGCCGGCGCAAAAACCGGCCGCCTCCGTCGGCGACCTTATGGCAAGGTTCAACAGCCGGAAAAGCAGATGATTTCAATTAATTATTGAAGAATCTTCGCACTCTGTCTGATTGAAGAAGCCTTTGTGCCTGCTCCCTGCCCCGGTTGAAAGTCCGCATAATAGCGGGATTGTCGGTGCATAGGAATCCGGCTTCAACCTTATGATCCGGATGGATTACCAGTAGACGCCCCTGCGCAAGCGCCGCGGCGACGGCGGGGAAAGAATTCAAACACCGCAGCCTTGCGCTGGATTCCCACAGCCGGCCATCGGGGTCGCAGCAGAAAACGACGGTCTTGTCCGCCCGGGCCCATCGCGCCAGTTCCCGGAAACGCGGATCCTCCTCGAACAGGGCCATGGGCATTTTAAGGGTGTAGCCTCCATCGATAAAAACAGCCCGGCGGTCTGAAGGAAACGAATTTGTGTTCACGTCTTTCGGCCGCAGGGGCGCGCCCATGGCGAACGGGACCAGGCAGGAGGCTTCGATCACCGCGTGGCAGTTCTCCCGGGTCAGGGGCCTCACATGCTCCGACCCGAATCCTTCCGGAAGGTTCGTCGCAAAGATGACGGGATCCTCCGCGTACCCGCCGGGAAGATATTTCAGCAATTTCGGCAGCTTCCTGGTTGCGGATTTCAGGAAATAACGGAAGCAATCGCCCCTTTCAAACTCTTTCCCGTCTTGTCGCCGCACACGGGTGGTAAACACCAGCAGTTTTTTTCGATCGCCTCCGTCAAAAACATCCGCCTGTTCCTCTTCATCCATCACGTAAAAAACGGACGCGTTCAGATTGGCACGAAAACGGTTCCCTTTACCGACCGCGCCAGGCGCGCCGGAATGCGCTTTGCGCATGAGCTCGGGTTTGCCCCAGACAGTCCAACCCTTCATCACCGTCTTCTCGGTGCCGGTCCCCACATCCGCGGCGGCGTAACCGCCTGCCGACGCTCCCATCGTGATCGATGGGAAGCATCCGTTTGCACGGCACCAGCGCATGAATTCATAAATCACGCCTCCCTGCCAGGCGCCGCGTCCAGCCCCCCCGGAATCCAGAATCCACGAATAGATCATCGTTCTTCCATTCTATATGACGCGGCCGATGTACGACGGCTCATGGACCGAATGGGCGAATGCCGAAGGCACCGCGGCAGAAACGGCAACGGGTACCCGTTAGGAATCTCCATGCTTGTGGCGGGCCCAGGCGGCGGCTCCCATCCCGGCGGCGTCATCGCCCAGTTCGGCTTCCACAACCCGGAAGGTGCCCCGGAAGGAATCCATGACCCGTTCTTCGGCCGCACGCTTCACTTCTCCGCAAAAAAGCTCTGGCATCGCTTCCACAAGACCGCCGCCCAGAACCAGAATATCCGGCGCCAGAAGGTTGATCGCATTGGCGGCGGCGACGCCGATCTGGCGCGCGGCTTCGCGCACTATCTTTTCCACGGCGATGTCCCCGCCCTTGACGGAAGCCGCCAGCGCGCCGCTGCGAATGCCGGAGATATCCGTGCCGGCCTTTGCAAGCAGGAAGGGCGCTTCGCCGCGATACGCCGCCGCCGCGCATGCGGCGGCAATGGCAAGGCGGCCGGCAACAGCTTCCAGGCAGCCGCGCCTTCCGCACCCGCACAGAGGCCCCTCGGGCACAACCTGGATATGCCCGATCTCCATGCAGGAGGAGGTTTTGCCCCGGACGATTTCGCCCTCATACACGCATCCGCCGCCGATGCCCGTACCGGGGAAAATGCCCAACGCGCAGCGCGCCCCTTTGGCGGCGCCGAAGCTGTATTCTCCGTAGACGCCGGCGTCGACATCGTTCAGGATAACGGCCGGGCAATCCAATGCATCTTCGAGCTGCTGCGCCAGCTTCACGTTTTTCCAGCCTAAATTGGGCGTATCCAAAAGGATGCCCTTGTCGAGATCCAGAGGCCCGGGGCAGCCGACCCCGATGCCTGCCAGCTGACCGGTCCTGAGCCCCGCTTCCTCCACCGCTTCCGAAACGGTCTGGATCATGCGGTCGACTCCGTTCCCGGCTCCATCCTGCGCGCGGGTTTTCCTGCGCCTGGCGGCCAAAATCTTAAAACCGTCATCGTAGATTGTGGCCTGCATTTTGGTACCGCCCAGGTCGAATCCTGCCCAGAATTTTTTTTCTTTCTCCGCCATCGGTGCTTTCCTTTTTAGTGACATATTCCATCGATTAAATTTCAAAGATGTTCGACAACCTGCTGCCATCGATCCGTTTCCACCTGCATCCGATAAAATTAAAATTTTTCATATGATTTCCCGTTGCGGTCTTACTATAGTTTAAACCTATTGAAGAATTAAAACTGGAATCGTGCGTCTTTCGATATGCAAATAACCACGCTTCGCGCCTTTGCCGACAATTACATCTTCATGCTTTCCGGCGATGCGGGACCGGAAACTGCGGCGGTCGATCCCGGAGACGCGGAACCGGTTTTCCGTTATCTGCAAACCAGCGGCCGCCCGTTGACGGCCATCCTGAACACGCACCATCACCGGGACCACACGGGCGGAAACCGGGCGCTGCTCGAACGCTTCCCCGGGATTGCGGTCTTCGGCGGCGCGGGGGACCGCGGGCGCATCCCGGGACAGACTCATTTCCTGGTGGAAGGAGAGGAATTCTCCGTTTGCGGCGCCAGAGCCCGCGTGCTTGCCGTTCCGGGGCACACAAAAGCCCATATAGCTTATTATTTTTCAGCCGACGGCGGCGGTCACCTTTTCTCCGGAGATACGGTTTTCGGAGGAACGATCGGCAACCTGTTCGAGGAAACGCCCGGCGTAATGTTTCAGTCCATTCAAAAGATCCGGCGACTGCCTCCGGAAACCAAGATCTGGTGTTCGCACGAATACACCCTCCAGTACGTGCGCGAGTCGGCCGGAATCGATCCGGGCAACAAGCGCCTGGCCCTGCGTTTGAGAAAGCTTGAGGCGACCGATCCTTCAGGCGCGCCGACAGTGCCGCTGACGCTCGAGGAGGAGCGCGCCACAAACCCGTTTTTCCGGTGGGACGATCCGGCCCTGGCCGGGCGTTTGGGAAAGGATCCCGGCATTGATGTTTTCCTCCGCCTTTGCGAAATCACCTGAAACCGGGAGCTGCCGGACAAACACGCACAAAAATTTCCATGGGATTGTAGGGGCGAACCTTGTGTTCGCCCTTTTATCTGCGTGCCGAGATCTATGCCGAACCTTGTGTTCGCCCTTTTATCTGCGTGCCGAGATCTATGCCGAATCTTGTGTTCGCCCGTAAATTTTCAGGATTCGGATCGTTTCTTTGTTTTGCGGTAAGCGTTGGTTGAAGTAATGACGGGCGAACACGAGGTTCGCCATCAACGGCATATTTAAATTGCTCGTTCGCCGATTATCAGCATTGACGGATTAAGTGAAGACGGGCGAACACGAGGTTCGCCCCTACTGGCTTCTTTATTTTCATTCAGCTATCCTGATATCCATGAAAGGCCTCACGGATACCCACGCACACCTGTGCG
>JAFGAO010000171.1 GCA_016933615.1 Acidobacteriota bacterium | reverse complement strand
GCCCGCGCTCTTGAGGAAGTTCCTGCGGTTGAGGCCCCCTCCTTCGCTTTTGTTGGTGGTTTCGTCAGACATCTTTAAAGTCCTCCTGTTGGGATCCCCGGAGATTTCAGAATAAATCCATTGAGGTTTTCTTCAACAGTGCCGGCGCCGCGCAAAAAATCGCGGTGCGCTCCACAGTGATTGTATAAAACATGTTGGTCGTATGAGAAACGCATTATTCCGGTTTTTCCGAGTCCAGCCCCTTCAGGCGCAAAAAGAAGAATGGAGGTTTGCGGACGGGTCTATCTTACTGCAAAGCGGGTTCGATGCGGCAACAAAATCCGGGGCGGATCTTTTCGATCTCTTCGACGGTTTCGACTCCGTAGATCCCCCGGCCGGGATTTCAACCGATAAAAAATCACGGGTTCCGGTCGGCGGTAGGCGACGTGAGTGAATGGTGGTACACTTTTGCAGCCCGGTTTCGCGGCAGTGTTTTCGGGGAAACGGCGGATGGGGAATTTTGCCGCCGCATTATAAAAACTTTGATATCAAAACGAGCCCTTCGACGGGAGATGCATGGGGATATGAAACAGAGTGCCTTCGACGAACTGAAATGGAGGGGACTGGTATACGACGCAACGGAAAATGTGCCGCAAATGCTTGAAAGCGGACCGGTCGCCGTTTACAACGGCTTCGACGCGACGGCCGACAGCCTGCACGTCGGGCACCTGGTGCCCTTGATCGCACTGGCCCGTCTTCAGCGGTTCGGGCATGTCCCGATTGCGGTCGCAGGGGGCGGCACGAGCATGATCGGAGACCCCAGCGGCAAGTCCGAAGAGCGCCAGCTGCTGTCCCGCGAAACCATCGAGGCCAATGTGAATACCGTCAAGGGGCAGCTTTCCCATTTCCTCGATTTCGAAATCAAGACCAACCCCGCCCGCCTGGTGAACAACGCCGACTGGCTTCTCGGGCTGAATCTGGTCGATTTCCTGCGCGATGTCGGCAAATATTTCACCGTGAACTATATGATCAGCAAGGATTCGGTCAAATCGCGCCTGGCGCGCGAGGACGGGATCTCCTTTACCGAGTTCAGCTACATGCTGCTGCAGTCCTACGATTACCTGCATCTGCACGATCACGCCGGATGCACGCTGCAGACGGGAGGAAGCGACCAGTGGGGAAATATCACGGCCGGGGTGGAACTGATCCGGCGCATGCGCGCTCGTACCGCCGGGGCATTGGTCTATCCCCTCATAACCAAGGCGGACGGGACGAAGTTCGGCAAGACGGAATCCGGCGCCGTCTGGCTGTCTCCCGGGCGGACTTCCCCCTACCGTTTCTATCAATTCTGGTTCAATACCGACGACCGCGACGTGACCGGCTATTTGAAATTTTTTACCTGGCTCAACCGGGCGGAAATTTCGCAACTTGAGGATTCCGCCGCCCGGCACCCGGAAAAGCGCGAAGCGCAGCGACGGCTTGCGCGGGAAATGACCCGGACGGTTCACGATGAAACCGCCCTGGGGAAGGCGGAGCAGGCGTCCCTGGTTCTTTTCGGCGGTGAAGTGACGGGCCTGTCTGCGAATGAGATTCTCGATATTTTCGCCGACGTCCCATCGGGCACTCTGCCGGCGGCGAAATTCGAGGGCGACGGGATGCTCCTGCCGGACCTGCTCGCCGAGTGCGGGGCCGTTCGATCCAAGGGGGAGGCCCGCAGGGCGATTGAAGCCGGGGGCGTCTACCTGAACAACCGCCGTATTGCGGAAACCGGCCGGAAGGTTTCCCTGGCCGACAGCATCGACCGCCGGTTGATCGTCCTGCGCCGCGGCCGAAAAAACTACTGGCTGGTCCGCATCGGGTCCTGACGGCAGCGAAGCGAAAAACCGCGTTCCGGCCCGATCCAATCATTGGATACATAATTGTTATATTATTTTTATTTAATACAATTATGTATTTCATTTAGTCCGTGCACGCCGCCGGAACCGGGGCGGGCGTGTTTTAAAAATACGGGAATATTCAAAAATCCGCGCTTTTTCCAGACAGTCATGCCGCGTTTTTTTAACGGCCACGCGCTCGGGAAGCCTTCCCTCGGCGGAAAGAGCCTTAAAAAATTACAGTCATGTACTAAAAATGAATAGATAATACATAAATGTAAAATACATCCCCATCCGTTCCGTCGGCACCCCGCAGGGCATCACCTACAAAAGCTTTTTATAATCAATAAATTAAAAGGGGCATTCCCGGAGCCGGCCCCGGCCCGTTTCATTGGCACGTGTCTTGCAGTAACCCAGCCGTACGGCCGCAGGAGCGGCGGCATTTATCCCGGCTCCAACCCCTGCGGGTTTGGGGATGAAAAGCAAGAATTGGGGATCGATACCATCAAAAGGGATGGATTCTACTATGAAAATGGTTTGTGCAATTATTCGACCGCACCGGTTGCAGCAGGTCAAGGAGGCCCTTTCGGACGCCGGAGTTGTCGGGCTTACGGCAACGGATATAAGGGGCGCCGGCCGACAGAAAGGGCAGGTGGAGCGCTACAGGGGATCGGAGTACAGCATCGATCTCATTCCCAAGATCAAGCTTGAAATAGCCATCGAGGACGATCAGGTGGAAAGCGTCATCCAGGCCATTCGCAGCGCCGCGCACACCGGTGAGATAGGAGACGGGAAGATTTTCGTTTCCCCCCTGGAGGATTCCCTGCGGATTCGCACGGGAGAACGGGGGGAGAACTCACTCTAGGCTGCGGCGATGCCGGTCCTGACGGCCACCTGTCAATCCTCCAGCTGCGTTCGGAGCATTTTCTCCGCCTTTCCCATCTTCCTGTATCTCTTTAAATGGGATGGGGGGAGTGACGTGGTCGTCGGGGTGTGCATTTTCGCAAATTCATATCAGGGGTATCGAAATATGTTGCAGAAACGTTGTTTGCTTGGCGCGTTCTCACTTCTTTTCCTGTTTTCTGCCGGGTACGCATTCGCGCAGCCCGAAATAATCCTGGAGTCCGAATCGGCAATTTCAGACGAACTGCGAATTGCGCGCCTGGAGGCCCAGGTGGAGGCTTCCGCGGGAGCGGCCGACAATGCGTGGATCCTGGTCTGCTCCGCCCTCGTCCTGATGATGACCGGACCGGGACTGGCGCTGTTCTACGGCGGGCTGGTGCGCAAGAAAAACGTACTCTCGACCATGATGCAGAGCTTCATGCTGATGGCGATCGTCACGGTGGTCTGGGCCATCGTCGGCTTCAGCCTGGCTTTCGCCCCGGGGAATGCATTTATCGGAGGTTTCGACCATCTGTTCATGAACGGAGTGGGGGCGGTCCCCGATCCGGATTACGCTTCCACGTTTCCGCTGCAGACGTTCATGGTTTTTCAGCTCATGTTCGCCATTATCACGCCGGCCCTCATCACCGGGGCATTCGCCGAACGGATGAAGTTCAGCGCCATGGTGGCTTTCATGATTCTTTGGGTCCTTGCAGTCTATTGTCCTCTCGCCCACATGGTTTGGGGCAAGGGAGGATTCCTCAATGTTTTTACCGGAAACGGGATCCCGGCTCTCGATTTTGCAGGAGGCACCGTGGTCCATATTTCCTCGGGCGTATCGGCGCTCGTCTGCGCCCTGTTCCTCAGGAAACGGCTTGGATATCCCAGGGAACCGATGCCCCCGCACAGTGTGGTTCTGAGCACCGTCGGGGCATGCCTGCTGTGGATCGGCTGGTTCGGCTTCAACGCCGGCAGCGCGCTGTCTTCCGGGTCCCTGGCTACGAGCGCGTTTGTAGCCACCCATTTCAGCGCGGCCGCCGCGACGCTCGGCTGGATCGTGGTTGAATGGATTCGTACCGGGAAGCCGAGCGTGCTGGGGGCGATATCCGGTTCGGTGGCCGGACTGGTCGCGGTCACTCCCGCCGCGGGATTTGTAACCCCGATGTCCTCTCTGCTGATCGGTTTCGTCTCGGGGGCCTTCTGCTACTTCATGGTGGCCAAAGTCAAGGGCTGGTTCGGTTATGATGACTCCCTGGATGCATTCGGAATCCACGGCGCGGGCGGGACCCTGGGCGCCCTCCTGACGGGGATTTTTGCCACCAGCGCCATCAACGGGGTTTTCACGAATGACGGGGGAGAGGCGCTGCCGGTCGGCATGGTGGACGGGAATGTCGGTCAGTTTTTCAACCAGGCGGCGGCTGTACTGATCACAATGGCAATAGCCGTGGTCGGGACGTATGTCATCCTGAAGATCGTCAACGCAATCCTGGGGCTTCGGGTCCACGCGGACGACGAAATCGGCGGTCTCGATTTAAGCCAGCACGGGGAGGAAGGCTACAACATGTAAACAATACGGCGTCGTTGCACGTTGCACGTTGGAACGTTCAACGTTCAACGTGCAACCCGCAACGGCATATTCATTCCATTTTCCGCCATCCGTTACCTGCCTATCCCGACACTCGGCCTGCAACGTGCAACGTTCAACCTGCAACATGGTTTTTTCCTTTGCTTGACAATAGGAAAATTATTAAATAATGTCATCTCGATTCCATGAAATACGCAAAAACCACCTACTCCATCATACTTGTCGGCGCGGCGCTGTGGTGCGCCGCCATCGTGCTTGCGCCGGTATGCGCCGCGTCCCCGGGAATTCTTAAGGGAGCGGGTCTGATACTCTATGCCTTCTTCCATTCCATCTGCCACCAGATAAGCGAACGCTCCTTTTCCATCGGCGGAATGCCCTTCGGGGTCTGCGCCCGCTGCGCCGCGATTTATTTCGGATTTTTTGCCGGGACGCTGATCTACCCTTTTGCGCGGGGCGTCGCGAGGCCGGATTTGCCCTCCCGTCTGTTTCTTTTCATCGCCTCCGTTCCGACGATTGTCGATGCCTTCCCCCTGAGATTCGGCATGTACGAGGCTGCGACGGCATCGCGCGCCGTGACGGGATCCATCCTCGGATTCACTTTAGCCTTTTTCATTGTGCCGGCGGCGATACGGGCCGTCTCCGAACTTGCCGGCACCCGGACCTTAACGATGTACCAACGAAAAGGAATTTCGAATGCCACTGAAACCCGATAAATTCGTTCCCGCATTGTACGGCGGTGCCATCATGGGCGTGATAGGAGCCATACCATATCTGAACCTGGTCAATTCCTGCTGTGCAGGGATTCTATTAGGCGGATTCATGAGCGTGTACTTCTACAAGAAGGCCTTGACTGATGAAATGCAAGCCCTGACCAGCGGGGACGGTATGGGGCTGGGCGCATTGGCCGGTCTTTTCGGTGCGGTCCTAAGCACCATCCTGGGAGGCCTTATTTTCCTATTTTTCGGGAATGTCATGGGCGAAATGATTCTTGGCATGATCCAATCAGCGGGGGTAATGGATCAGATGCCGCCGGATCAGGCCGTGCAAATGGAACGGCAATTGACAGGGTTCTCAGTTTTGAACGTGATCCTAAGTTTTATCCTCACCCCCCTTTTCGGCCTGCTGGGTGGATTGATCGGATACGCGGTGTTCCGCAGGCGCGAAATCAAAGGCGGGCGGGGCGAAGCTGACGCTTGATGCTTGCCAGCGCTTCGAGGGCGCGCTGCCGGGCCGTGCGGTGATCCACGACCGGCCCGGGATATTCCGGCGTCTTCAGCTCAGGGATCCAATTTCGTATGTAGGATTCCCCCGGATCGAATTTCGCTGCCTGCAGCGCCGGATTGAAGATGCGGTAGTAGGGCGCGGCGTCCGCGCCGCACCCGGCCACCCATTGCCAGCCAAGGGTATTGTTGGCGAGATCGGCGTCCACGAGCGTGTCCCAAAACCAGCGCGCCCCCTCCGTCCAGGAGATCAAGAGGTGCTTGACGAGCAGGGATGCCGCAATCATCCGCACCCGGTTGTGCATCCAGCCGGTGGCCCATAGTTCCCGCATGCCCGCATCGACAATCGGAAACCCGGTGCCGCCCCGTTGCCACCGTTTCAGTCCCATCCGGTCGCGTCTCCAGGGAAATCGCTCGAACTGGGCCCGCAGCGGCCGCTCCGGAGTTTCGGGAAAGTGAAACAGCAGATGATGCGCGAATTCCCGCCAGCCCAGCTGGCGCAGGAATTCAGCGGACGCATTGCCTTTTTTAGCCGCGCACGCGGCGCGGATTCTGTGCGGGGATATTTCCCCGAAATGCAGATGGGGAGAAAGGCGGGAGGTCCCGGAAAATGCGGGATAGTCCCGCTTCTCCGCGTACGCGTCCATCGCACCCGCCGAAAAACGGTCCAGCAATTCCCGGGCTCCGGACTCTCCCGGCTTCCATGAACGCCTCAGACCCCCGGCCCAGTCAACTTCGGGCTGCAGCTTCAGATCTTGAAGCGGAATCGATTCCGGGAGACCCCGTTCCCAGGCAACCTCAGGGGCATTCCCTGAGAAATCCGGCCCGAATGATGCAAGACACGCGTTCCAGAAGGGGGTGAACACCCGGAACGGACCGCCTGTCCGGTTTTTGATCTCTTCCGGTTCGAACATCAGTGCCGAGTTGCATGTTTCCACCTGAATCCCTTCGGACGAGAGCGTTTCCCGGACAACGGCGTCCCTTCGGCGCAGGGCCGGTTCGCAGCGCCGGTTCCAGAAGACCTTCCGGGCTCCGCTTTCGCGGACAAGGCTGCGAAGCGCCCGCCCCGACGGCCCGCGACGCAGAACCAGTCCGGAGCCGCGCCGCTTCAGGTCGTTGTCGAGGGATTGGAGGGATTGGTGCAGCCACCATCGGCTGGCTGAGCCGGGAGGCCAGCCGCCGTCCTCCTCGGGGGCCCATATGAAAACGGGTATGATGTCGAAACCCGATTCCGCCGCTGCATCCAGTGCGGGATTGTCCGACAACCTGAGGTCCAGACGGAACCAGTGGAGCGCTCGCACTTTCATGACCGGTAAAGCATAACACAGGCAATCTCGCCACGGCCCGGGTTTGGGTATATCTTTCTTAAGGAAACTCT
>JAFGAO010000170.1 GCA_016933615.1 Acidobacteriota bacterium | reverse complement strand
TCCGGCGCTTTGTCGGAATCGTCCGGCGCTTTGTCGGAATCGTCCGGCGTTTTGTCGGAATCGTCCGGCGTTTTGTCGGAATCGTCCGGCGCTTTGTCGGAATCGTCCGGCGTTTTGTCGGAATCGTCCGGCGCTTTGTCGGAATCCTCCGGCGTTTTGTCGGAACCTTCCGGCGCTTTGTCGGAACGCCCGAAAAAACATTTCCCCTCACTAAATACAGCGTAGAAAAGGGCGAAATCACTCGATTTTTTTTCAGGGCCGGTGGGCGGCGGGATTGCTTGAGAGAAACTCGAATGGCGGGCTTGCGTTACTCGCGCATCGGGAGAAAAACTTCGGATGAACGCGGAGGTGAAGGGAAAGAGAAAAAAAGCTGATGGAAAAAAACGAATTAAACGACGATTTGATTTTCAAACGCAATTTGTCCTTACCCGTTTTTTATCCCGGTTAAGATCATATCGATGATTTCGTCTTCCGTATTCGGCATGTCGTAATCACCGGTTAATGTCCCCGGATAATGATACATCATCCCGTTTCTTTCATTCTTCTCGAGACATTCCAAAAGAAATTCCGCGCCGTATTGCTTAATGAACCCGCCGAATGCCCGCAGCTCTGTTGCCCCAAATGCAGGAGTCGTATGTCCGTCATCGCCGTTATTCGCGATCCGGATGAGATCCGCAAGATCATTACGTGCTTGGAAAGCAAGGACAGAGGGCCGCCGTAAGGCGTATATGTTCATGAAAATCGATACGCCTCAAGTTCGGGCCGGGAAAGCGGGACGGGATACGTCTGCGTGGGTCTCTGGGACATGGGGTCTCTTGAAAACGCCCTCTTCGGTGTTATCTTGGCAACCAAGCGGCGGCGGCCTCCGGGAAGAGGTGGTTATATGGCCGGTCCAACGCCGAGAAATCAATCTCGACGTTGCCGGCTTGCGATCGCGGACTATAACTTTTTCTATCATTTCGACAAGATATCGCCCCAACCAACTTGTTATGCCGTTGCGATTATTTGCCGGCCATTAACAGCACTTGCTTGATCATCTTTTCAATGCCCACGGCGATATCGGCCGTGGAGGGACCGACCATCATGGCCGGCGTGGTGACGATCCGGTTGTTTTTATCTATGACGATATCTCCGGCTCCGCCGATCACATGTATTGCACCCATGGCCTGCAATTGCGCGACAAAGCCGGTCGCCCCACCGATGGTGACCGTGATTTTGTGCCGGCCGAGCACCTTGGCGACGTTGGCCGTCGCTAAACACATGGAACCGATGGGCTTTTTGGCGGCGTACATGTCCCGGATGAGCCGGGCCACGTCGGGATTGACCGTGCAGTCCGTTCCTTTGGACAAAAAGTCGGAAAGGTTTTTTACGGAGCCCAATCCGCCGGTGAGAATGAGCGCGTCCAGGTCCGCCGCCTTGACGGAGGCGATGTCCCGGATGTTGCCGCGTGAGAGGCGGGCCGATTCGGCGAGTACGTTTCTTTTCCCTTCATCCGGTTTGTTGCCGGCGTGGTTGATGACGTCCGCCTGCGGTATATCGGGCGCCATGTAGGTAACGATAGCCTTGCCTCGTTCCAGGAAGAGCATGGTCAGTACGCCTTCGCTCAGTTCCGTGCCGTCCATCATGCCGCTGCCGGAAAAAACGACGCCTACCCGCACCTGGTTTGAGGTTTGCGCGAACGCCGGAGCGACCGCGGTAAGGAACAATGCCAGACCACACAACATTCCGGTGATTTTCTTCATGTAGTTCTCCCTAATAATGCGATTGCCCGATTTATAATCGGATAGGGTGATGATAGGGGGAATGGAGAAGCATCGGCAGTGCAAATCGGCAGAAGATGGTTGCTAATCCGCAGGATGTATTCACCGTAGAGTTTAGCAGGCTGTTGGAAAACCGAATGCGATTTTTCAACAGTTTCCTTGGATGTCGAAATTGCACGGATTTGCCCGTGAAACATGGTTTTTCCGCCCCAAAAAAGCAAATCGAGCCATTTCAGGCGTAGGATGTTGAAAAGGTTCCACTTTTTCAACATCCTGATGGAGTCCATTCAAGGGTTTACTTCTTTTTTAGATCCAGCCAGGAGTGATAATCGCGATAAGCGCTACTGTACGTATTCCGGGATGATGAAGGCTTTGCGGTATTCGGAAGGAGACCGCTCGGCGTACTTTTTAAAAGAACGACTGAAGTGGGACTCGTCCACAAATCCGGTACGCTCCATGATTTCCGCCACGGGCAGACTGGTATTGCGGAGGAGGACGGAAGCGGTCTGGACGCGCAGGCGGATCAGGTATTGAGTCACACTCAGACCGGTGGTTCGGCGCATTCGTTCCTGCAGGCTTGTGCGGTTGGTGCCGAAAGCGGCGGCGATGCTTTCCACAGTGAGCTTCTCCCGCATCCGTGAAACAAGATAACCGAACAACTCTTCCAGCCCGGGTTCCGCCAACATGGCGCCTTCCGTCGAAAAAAGTCCGGTATTTGTTTCCTGCAGCCGCGTGCAGGTGATGAGCATTTCCAGAAGAAAGCTCCGCGCCCGGCAGGGCCAGGCCCAGTCCGGTTGCGTTTCCAGTTCCCTTTTCATGCGCCCGGCGGATTCGTCAAGGAAGCGGCCGACGCCGGGTTCAAGCAAGAGAGACCGTTCCGCCACAGCTCGTTTTTCGGTGAACCGGAAAAGGAGATAGCCGTCGATACTCTGGAGCGGATCCGGCTCATCGGTGAAATCAAAATCGAAGGGTAGGCTGTCGAAAACATAACGCGGATGAAAGAGGATGATTTTATCGCGCGGGTCCGCTGAGGGGACGGACAATCGAATGTCGGCCGCGTGAGGCAGGAAGACGGCGGCGGGGGTAATGACGGCTGAATTCCGCCCGCCGATTGCGAGGATGGCGTTACGTGATTGCATCAGGATCAGTTTGAAGCGAGTGGTGTCGGCCAGGGCCTGCGGCCAGAGGGAGAAGTCGCCGCCGTCCAAAACACGGGCGGGGATCATCTTGCCGGAGTAAAACTCACGACCAAAAGTCGTACCGTGGATGGTGGCCGTGCCGTAGGGTGATGGTGCTTTTGCCATGGGGCTATTATAGCGGCGGCGTTTATGTGCGACAAGGAGCTTTCGTACGTCCTGATGCTCGAAGAGCGCAACCGGTGAATCCATGCTATGATGGCCCTGTTTTCTCACGGACGACAGGAAACCGCGAATCCTGCAGAAGTCTTGGCTTGCCGTAAATGAGCGGAAGCATCCGCTGATTTTCTGCTATACCTTGTTCATCCGAATGTCCCTTTCAGCCAGATTATTGTCAAAGGGCACCGCAAGATCATGGAAGAGAGCCAGCGTTTCCTGTTTCCGTAGAAATGAATGGCGAAGAGTGTGAGGGGAAATGGATTTTCCAAGAACCTTCTTGCAGAGATGACGGATGATGCGGGAGGAGGAGATAGTGCACATATACCATTGGTGCTATCCTGGCAACCGGGAGGCGGCGGCCTCCGGGAAAAGACGGTTATTTGACCGGTTCAACGCCGAGAAATCGATCTCGACGTTGCCGGCTTGGGATCGCGGGCTATGACTTTTACTATCATTTTTTCTTCTCTCCCTCTCCCATCAGTGTAATCAGTTCCTATCGGTGTAATCAGTGGTCCCCTAAACTGCCGTCACCTGACGCGCAGGCTTCTCCACCGCCATTGCCGGCTTCGACACCCTCCGTGCCTTGGCCCTCACCGTGGACTCGAACTCGACCAGCACTTCGGGCCGGCCCATGAACACGGACTTGACGGCGCTGCGCACCTGGCGGGCGGCCTCCTGCAGCTCCCTGTAGGCCTCTCGTCGCGGAAACGGGTGGCTTCCTTCCGCTTTTTCTTGGCGAGCTCCCGGCTCACGTCCGCGGCCGCGTGACTCTTTGCGGACTTGAGAAGCGCTTTCGCGTCCTGGAGAACGGTGTCCAATTTTTGCATAAACATACTCTGTAAAAAAAATTTATAGCCGTCATCCGGAACAACGTCCGGAGCCGAAGCCGATGCATATGGGCGCGAAAAAGCGCCGTTGATTGCCGATGAAAATCCCGATGAACCTTCCGGCATTTTGAGAGAACCTGGAATGACGGTCGGGCTTTTATTGCGCGGCGGGGGAACCGCTGATGACGCTGTTGAAGGCGGGGGATGGGGCAGAAGGCAAAGTAAAAAAAGGATAAAAGCGGTTCAGAATCCATACTGGAAACTACGCCGCAAAATACCGTGAGGTCGCTGTATAATGGCATCGCCATACACTGTGATTATCTCTCCGAGAGAGTGGGCCGGCGTCAGCGAAAGAGGCTTGAGCCCGCTCCCTTCTCGTCAGCCTGCGCCGCCCTCTCCGTCATCGCCCACGATCCTTCTGTCGGCGTACGCCGCCCTCTCCGTCAACACCTGAGACCTTCGCGTCATCGCGCGTCGCCTTCCCGTCAGCGAACGCCAATGCCTTTGCCGGTCTGCGCCGCCTTGATTTAACCGCACGCCGGGCTTCCGTAAACGAACGCCGCCTCTTCGTCAGCATCCGCCGGGCATTTGTCAACGAACGACAACCGAAAATCCAACAAACGCCAAAGCCCCGTCGGCGAACGACAAGGCAAATTCAACGCACGACAACTTCACGTCAACACCTGCGGGCTTCATGTCAGCGCCCGCGACCGGTTTACCGGCGCCGGCGGAGTCTCGGAAGGGGATTGTAAGCGGCGTTCCTTATCCCGTCGGCATATTTACAATACAATCTTTCCCCGCGCAGCCTCCCTTTTCCTTTTTACCCCGTCTTTTTCCCGCTCAAAATCAAATCGATGATGTCGTTTTCCGTTCCGGGTATGTCATAATCGCCCGTCAGTTTTCCCGGATAATGATAGACCATCCCGTTTTTCTCGTTCTTCCCGAGACATTCCAAAAGATAATCGACGCCGTATTTTTTGATGAATCCCCCGAACGCCCGGAGGCGTCTCGTGTCCACCGTGCTGTCCGCACACAGAAACTCCCCGCACATCCAGCATCCTTCTATTCCTTTTTCTTTACAGCAACGGAGGTTCTTACACCAGTCTTTATCGGGACATCCTCCGCTGCGGCACCCGGCGCAATCCGCATTTTCACCGCAGACGGCGCACGCGAGACCGCAATATCCGATCCCTTTTTCTTTTTGCATAAAATCTTTAGCTCCTTTTTGTTCCTTTCACGTTTCTCCGATGCAAGAAATAACACTCAAAGCCTTGTTGCCCGCGGCATCATCATGATCTATATGAGCGATATTCGAATCGCCAAAGCTCCATATTTCATCTCTGAATCTTTCCCCTCTTCATCCGCGTCCCATCCGTAGCTTTATTCTTTTCTTCTCCTCTCTTCATCCGCGTCCCATCCGTACCTTTGTTCTTTTCTTC
>JAFGAO010000169.1 GCA_016933615.1 Acidobacteriota bacterium | reverse complement strand
CACCCGGATAAACCGGGCTGTCGTTTCCGGGAAGGCGTAGGTCTTCAGCCCCTTGGCGCGATACTGCACCGCTCCGGGCAGT
Organism: Acidobacteriota bacterium; assembly: GCA_016933615.1. GTDB lineage: Bacteria > Acidobacteriota > UBA6911 > UBA6911 > UBA6911 > UBA6911. The sequence goes on along the minus strand of JAFGAO010000169.1, from coordinate 15,623 downwards.
GCAACGACGGTACTGAAGGTTCTACCGTCGTCGCTTTTTTCGATGCGCCCGAAGGGCACGCCGCGCCCCGGCGCCAGCAGAGTCACCGCCTTTATGCGAACCGGTTGAGCAAACTCGTACTGCACCCATGCATCGCCGTCGGGGCCTGAAACGATCGCAGCCACCGTCTCCGGATCGTCGTCCATTAAAAGCCGGGGGTCGATGACGCCGCCGCTTGCGGTCACCCGCGGCTTGAGATCTTCGATCCAGGTTTCATCCGGGGGCGTCCGGAAGGCGATCACGGCGCTGTCGCGATAAAAGGAATCGGGTGGTTTTTCCCCGCCGCCGCGGTCGGAACCCAGCCCCCTGAGGCTGCCGAATGCGCCGGGCTGAGACGGAGGCTGCGGAAGTTTACGCTGCAGCGCCATGGGGCCCTCGACGCCGGTTTCGCTCCAGACCAGTTTCTTCATCGCCTGTTCGGGTTTGACCCACGGCCCGCCGGTCAAGCTCCAGCCCGACGAACTGAAGATCGACAGCTCCAGCCCGAGCCGGTCCGATTCGGCGGCCGCATGTTTTACCGCATCGAACCATTCCGGGGTGAAGAACTCGATTTTGTCTTCGACGACCTGTCCTCCCTCCATGCCGATGTCGGCCATGTGCGCCCCGCCGATTCCTGCACGCTGCATCCATTCCAGGTCCTTGGTAATACCTTCGCGCGTTACATTGCCGCCCGTCCAGTGCCACCATACCCGCGGCCGGGCTGCATCGGGGGGATTTTTGAAGCCCCGCTCCAGGCCGTCCCCCTTGTTCCGGGCAAGGCTCAATCCCGCAACGAGCAGCAACCCCGCAGTCGCCGCCGACGCAACGAATACTTTGAATGCGCGCATCATGATTCCATCCTTTGGATCCGAAATCCCGGGTTTTATTCCTTGCAGGAGCGTCCGGTCCGGTCACTTTTGAATCGCGATCAGCCGGATTGGTCCGAACAGGCCCGAATCGACCGGCTGGATTTTGTCCATATCCTGGGGATCGAAGCGCTTGCCGTAGCGCTGGTTCAACAGGCGATAATCGGGCAGGGGCCTGCCGGCCATATAATTGACGGCGGTGTTGGCCACCGTTATCACAATTGAGTTGTCTTCATTTTTCAGCAGCCCCGTCACTTCGACTTCGTAGGGAGGACACCAGGCCGCTCCGGCGCGCCGCCCGTTTATGGACACGACCGCCGCCTCCCGCACCGGGCCTTCGAACCAGGCCCGCATCCCGTTGGATCTGCTCGGTATCCGGGGCAGCGCCGTCCCCTTACCTAAATCCAGTATTAGTCTGGTGTCCGGATTCAGCATATTCTCCGGAATGGATGCGATTTTTTCATAGGAGGCGGCGCCGGAAAAATAACGGGTCGCGTCGTCCTCGATCCATGAGCTTAGCCGCTCCATGGTTTTCGGCGGCGCGCCTGGCCCAAAGGCGACGCGCCAGTTGCGGCTGAGATCGAGCGATGCCGTTACGGCGCCTTTGGGGGCGGCAGGCTCCGGATCCCCCTGCCCGGTGAATACCAGAAACCGCCCTTCATAGGGCTCCAGGTCGATCGCTGCGTGCGTTCTTTCCCTCCCGTCGGTGGAGAATTCCGCGGGCAGGGTCTGTCCCGACATCGGATCCCACCATTCGGCCCGCATTGCCGTGACGCGGAAGGAAGCGCGCGTTTTTTGGCGCACATTGGAGTCGTTGGCCAGAAAATATATATCGGCATCGCCGGTTTTTCGGTGCACAAAACCGATCTCCGAGTTTTCCGGCGGAAGCAGGACATCGGGAGGGAGCGCGTCCCGAAGGGCGGCCGCGAGGTCCGTTTTTTCGTCCGCAACAAAGCGCGCGTTTTCCGACGGGGAAAAGAAGAGCTTCCGGCTGATGCTCCGGATTTCCTCGTGATCCGATTCCGTGGCCGCGAATCCGGGCGCCAGTGCGGGCTGCCGCCCGGTTGCGATCAGGGTGCCTCCGGAACGTACGAAATCAGCCAGCATCCGGTAGCTGTCCGTCGGAATACGTTCCACATGCGGGAGTACGACGGCCCGGTATCGGTTCTCCCCCAGCAAAAGTGTCCCGTTGTTGATGCCTCCGATTCCTAGGAGCGCGTCGTCGTCGAAGAAATCGAGATTGAAGCCGGCGTCGAGCACGGCGCCGACGGCATCCGGACCGACCCGGGTGCGCAGGCTTTCGATGAGATTGGCTTGGCCGGGGGAAAACCCCGCGTAGGCGTCAGATACGGGCAGATAAAACGCAATATCGTTTACGGGGACGCCCTGCCGCAGCATCCAGCTCGAGCGCTGCAGGTAGAGCGCGACATCGGGCATCACGATCCACCAGGGATTCGTATTGCTGAAAACTCCCGCGGCGTAGAAACGCCACCCGGGGGTATCGACCGTTTCCGGGCTGTAGGGCCAGCCGTGACCGATCAGCTGGTTGACGCCCTGCAGAAAATGGAGATTGGCCTCGGCCTTCATGTCCAGCGGCGTTGCGCGGAAAGCGGGGGAGTGAAGCCAGGTCCATGTTTCCGAGGACGTCACCGTGCGCCCGAAAAGGTGATTGGCGGAAGAGGCCCAGCGCGTGGCGCTGACCGCTCTGTGTTGCACTCCTTCACCTTCGGAAATGTCCGCGTCCGCATTGCTGGAAACGGTGGCGGGGGGGATCCCGTATCCCTGGACCCGGAAAAGCGTCCCGTTCCTCCGGGACCATGCATGAACCGGTTTCATGAAGTGATCATGGAACAGTTCCGTCAGGGTTCGGCCCCAGTCGCACCGGATCGCGGCCGTCCGGTCGCCGAGATCGAATGCAAGGGCGGGAAGGTGCGGTGTTAAATCGTACCCGCGCCTCCGGCGGAATTCCTCCGGAAAGCCGTCGGTCCAGTCGCTCTGGTACACTTCCAGGCTGTCGCAGAAGATGGCGTAGGGCGGATTCGGACGGAGCGCCTGCATCAGGCGGTCCCCGACGTTTTCCAGGTATCTTTCCACGGCGGCCCGGTCGTAGTGATTGAGAACAAACCCTTCAGCGCCCAAAGCCGCCCGTTTCACCATCATCCCGCTGCGGCCGGCGATGAAAACAACAGCTTCGTGGGGGCCCTCAAGCCCTTCGGGGATCGTGAGGCTTCCGTCCCGGATGTCGGCCAGTTCGCGAATCCCCTCAGCGGCGATCTGCTTGCCCCGGACGGCGCACAGAAAAGCGGCCAGGAATCTTTCGCCGGTACTTGTGTGCGGCAACGCCAGGCTGCGCGCGCCATCAGGAACAGGAAGCCTTTCGATGCGCAACCTGCCGGCCGCATCCCGGACCGGCACCTGAGGCCCGCCGAAAGGCCAGCCGCTTCCGAGCGTCAGGTCCATGCGCAACCCGAGTTCCCGCGCTTTGTCGGATGCGAAGCGGAGCGCGTCCAGGAACTCTTCGGAAAGGAAGGGGAGGTTCTCGATGCCCGTGACCGGGTCGTCGAGGGCAAGAGGGTAGACCGGCTGCACCTCAAATCCTCCGATGCCGCCGTTTTTCATGAGTTTCATTTCGCGCTCGAGCTCCGCCTTGTTGACGGACGGGCCGAACCACCACCAGCGCATCAGGATGCGGCAATCTTCAGGCGGATTCAAAAAGAGCTCTTTCCGATCGGCAATCCCCCGATCGATCAGGGCGCCGAGAGAGAAAGCGCCGCCCATAAGAATTGCAAAAAGAATTGGAATTTTCATAATTTTCCTGATATGTAACGGTTCAGTGTTCCAGCTGTTTCCGGCAACGGATCATGATTTTACGTTCCTCGGGTTTCCGGTCGCGATTTTACTACAGTATGGAACGGGCTCGGATTTAAATCTAAAATCTGCTCAAGTTTATGGCACCCGGGGAGGCCTGCTTGCACGCTGTGGTCGGAACACGGTCCGACGGACCGCCGTCTGACCGGCAGCGTTCAATGCCGCCGTAGACGCGAACAACCAATAATGAGGAGACGGAGTCGAGAAATGCCATGAATATTGAATATTTCATTCCACTGTCCAAAGCCTGGCAACGCATGGTACAGGCGCTTTTCAAGCCTTTCGACATAGGAAAATGGTTCGCTCTGGGATTTACCGCATTTCTGGCTCATTTGCTGGACGGCGGATTCAGCGGAGGGTGGCCTCCGGGAAATTTCAGGAGTGGAGATGCCGCGAACCTGCCCGATATCGGCCGGATTGCCGCAAGCGTGTCGGACTGGATACAGAGTCACCCGCTTCTGACGGCGGCCATCCTGATCGCCGTTATTGTATTTATCGGCATCGTCATCGTTCTGACCTGGCTGAGTTCCCGGGGCGCTTTCATGTTTCTCGACAATGTTGTCCACAATCGAGCCCTCGTCATAAGGCCTTGGCGCGAATACAAATCCCGGGGCAACTCCCTGTTTTTATGGCGCATCGCTTTCGGTGTTGTTGTGGGCCTGGCAATGCTGTTCTTCGCGGTTCTGGCTTTTGTTCAAATCGTTCAGTACGCACGCGGCCATATCGATCTGCCGGGCATACTCGCCCTTGCAGCAATCGGGATTTTATGGCTGGTGGTTTCGGTGGTCGCCGGCTATATTTCCCTCTTCACCGGCAGTTTCGTCATTCCCATCATGTACAAGCAGGATCTGCGCATACTGCAGGCCTGGCGGAAGTTCCTGCCCATTCTCGCAAGCCGCTTCCTTCACTTTGTCCTTTACGGCCTTTTCTTCGCATTGCTCTTGATCGCAGTATTCATCGCGGCTTTTCTCGCCGGCTGTTTTACCTGCTGCATCGGTTTCATCATTCTGGCGCTGCCCTATATCGGGTCGGTTTTTCTATTGCCGGCTTATTTCGTATTTCGCGCTTTTCCGCTCGAGTTCCTGGCTCAGTGGGGGCCGGATTATTCGGTGTTTCCGGATGACGCCGTGCCTCCCGGAAGCGTACCGCCGCCGCCTGTATCGCCCACGGCCGGTATGGGCGCCCCGGGTATCTGACCAGGAGCGGGAGACATCCTTCATGCGTGCAATTACAGCGACCGCGCGGCGAAGAATCAAGAACGGCCCTCTGACCCCCGTCGAACGCAGAAACCGGGTTGCCGGAATCGGCTTGCTTTTTTCCCTCATACTTTATGCGTTCTGTGTGGATCCCGGGAAAGTAACCGTATTCCGATGTTTTTTCAAAGAATGGACGGGGTGGAACTGTTTCACCTGCGGATTGAGCCATTCACTGCACGCGTCCGCCCGCCTTGATTGGGGGGCGGCTGTGCAGCACCATCTCTTCGGCCCGTTTCTCTTTTTATCCGCCTGGGCCCTTTCCGCCTATTGGATTTTCGAAATAGCAACGGACAGGAAGGGGATGTTGCGGGTGAATCCCGGAACCGTCAGAGCCGGGATAATCGCCGTCGCCTTTATCTGGTTGGCCTACTGGCTGCTGCGTCTCTGACCGGCCTAAGGGCTGGCGCCAGAATGCAAATTTATTTTTACGAGAACCCTAAGGCGGGTATGCTGCGGCAGGGATACAGAACTTCATGGAAGAACGCTAACCAAAATCACCGCTGATTTTTCTGACCGACTCGATGAGACGGGCCAGCGATTCTTTCCCGAGATCTATTAAATTCGCGTTTCTCATAAAAACCAGGCTGTTGGTCGCAACGATTACCTGATACTTCTCCGCCATCTTGAGCAGGCCCCGGTGGATGTCGATCTCATTGTCCAGGTCCTGCCCTGTTTCGGGGCTGTCGATCAGAACGACGGTTTCATCCGTGTGCGACTGGCTTCTCAGGCTGTCCAGCACACACTGGCCGTGAGACCGGAACATGGCCCGGATTCCCTGAACCATCAGTTCCCGGGTGGCGAAAATTCCGCCGAATTTAGGATTGAGGGTTTCCGTCGTAATATACTTTATTCCATCCCTGGATCCGTAAACACGGCACATCGGGCACAGGGCAACGGCCCTCAGGACTGTGGACTTTCCGGATCCGTTCCGGCCGATCAGCGCGTTGTATCCCGGCTTAAAGGAAACGTGCGCGCAGCCCGGATTCAGCTTGCCGACTTTTATGGAATGATTAATGCAGAGTTCAATCTTTTCTATCATCGAAATTCCCTGTATCCTGCCCGGCCGCTTTTATGCAGAGCAGCGCCAGGAATCCGGCATCGGGCCGGATGCCCTCTTCAACCCGGGGATCGGCCTCCGCGGGCTGTTCGGGACTCCAGAACAGGGTGCCCGCAGCTTTGCTTAAAGTCAATCCGGTTTTCTCGAGCAGCGACAGGATTTCGGAAACCTGGAAAAAGTTTGCCGAGGCGTAGACGGGGTGTCCCGCCTCCTTTTTTCGGATATAGGCCCTCCCCCAGGAGCTGCCGGCGGGAACGATTCCAATCAGGATGTTGCCGCCGGGACGCAATATGCGGCGGCATTCCCTCAATACCCTGAGGGGGTGGGGCATGAAGCACAGCGACAGCGCCAGCAGTATTCCGTCGAAAGATGCGTCGGGAAAGGGCAGATCTTCCCCCAGGCCCGCGCAGGCAGCGACTCCGCGCCCCTTTGCGATTCGGAGCATCGGAAGGGAAGGGTCGACGCCGGTTCTGATGTGCAGGCTGGAAGCGAAGCGGCCGGTGCCGACTCCCACCTCCAGCCACGATCCCTGCGAGCACCCGCAGAGGGACCGGATGCATTTCAGTTCCGCGCCGAATACGGCCCTTCCTTCGGGCCGGTCATACCACGCGTCGTAATTCCCGGCGATGCCATCGAAGTGTTGCGTCGTCAAACTTGATGCTCCGTGACGGGGCCCGCATGCAGGCCGGTTCCCCCTGCCGATCCCGGAAAAGATCCCTGAATCCGGGATCAGAGATAATGGATTTTATCCGCGCCTAAAAGCGCCTTTGCCGCGTCGGGAAGCTTTAGGGGAACGATGAAATCCTCAAGGTTGGACAGATCTTCGAGGCTTTTGCCGATACCGTCAATTACATGAAAAGTGCCGCAGGAAAATATTTGAATCCCGAGGCTGTTCTTCTCGAATCTCGCAAGCTGCTCGAGATTGTCCGGCAAATCGGAAGCGTTCAGGCCCGCAACCTGGCCCGCAACCAGCTCTTTCAGCGAGTTGTCTATTTTCAGCTTGGCCAGTTCCCCTTTCCTGGTGACCGCGACTCCCTCCGGCCCATAATAAATGGAAACGTTCTCGATATTGGCAAGCTTCTTGGCCAGAAACGCCACGACGTAGGCGGCATATTGGTTGTAAGGGTGGTTCACGCCGCTGTTAACCGCGATCAGTAAATTTTTAACATCTGCCATAGTGGAATCCTTTCCGTATTATACGTTGATTTTGACCTTCATTTTTCAAACGAATCCAGAAAGCCTATATGCAATTATCAGTCCATTGGGGGGTGTTGCCGAGTGAAGGGCCGGCCGCGAGAATCGCAGGGTAGTATACGCTGAAGCTGTTTGCGATGGGGAGGGGCATGAAACTTTTTTCCCAAATCATGAAAATGAATGGGTTGCCCTGCGGAGCTCTTGCATTTTGCACGAATTTTAAGTGCTGTAATTCTGATACTGCACTAAATCCAATTTTTCTGGTGAGGGGCACGGTGACGAGGGCAGACCAAAGTAATCACATGTTTTAAAATGAGATAGACCTGAATTGACCGAGAAAAACAGGGTTTACAGGCAGATAGGAGTCCTTAATTCTGCTTCGAGGAAAATTTCCGCTTTCCTTGTAATTCAATTCCTTATTTGATGGAATCCGGGATGGCCGGATCCGGAAACTCGGCACTGAGTTCTGCGTCGAGCCGCGAAAGGTCCGGCCTCTGCCCGGCGTTCAGGAGCGCTTCCTCATACTCCTTGTTTAGATCGCCGAGTTCGATGCCGGAGCCCACGCGGATGAAAAGGGGTATCTGGTGCATTTCCGCCGGTACCGTGACCGCCTGCCCTCCACGGTAAACCTGGTGGGGGCGCCATGCATCGCGCCATATTTCACCGGACGGGAAATAGACTACCTGAGACCGCTTGCCTTTTTCCCAGATAGGCGCCACCAGAAGATCCGGCCCGAAAAGATATGTCTGCCAGTGGCGCCACGCGTCAGGGGCCACGGGGTCGGCAAGAAAAGCTGGCCGGACAATCGGCGTACCGATTCTATGCGCTTCCTGCGCCTGACGGTAGGTGTAATCCGCCAGGCGTGTGTGAAGCCTTGCATAGAGCCTCCAGACGGCGATCAGCTCCGTGTCGTAGGCGGGATCGCGGGGCAGGCTCCAGAAAGCCAGATTGCGCGTCGGACCGATTTCCATAATCGGGGTGAAGCAGGAAAATGCCAGCCACCGGGCGCAGACTTCCTGTTCCATCAGCTGCTGGTTGTAGCCGCACGTGTCCGAACCCCAGTTGGGGTATCCCATCACGGCCGCCCGCTGAACCGCGATGATGGAAGCCCTCAGTCCTTCCTAGGTTCCGCCGATGTCGCCCCCCCAGAACACGCCGTAAGGCGCGCTTCCGGTATAGGCGCCTCTCGGCATCAGCACGAAATCGTCGCCGCGGTGTTTTTTGACGATCTCGTAGGCAGCCCGCACGTACATCCCCGGATAGGCATTGCGGTTCTCGCGTATGGAGCGCCCGTCGAATACCCTGTGGGGTCCGCTTTCGGGAATGCCTTCCTCGCCGCGGTCCAGCTTGAACGCCGCCACCCCCAGTTTCACGAGCTTCGCCACTCCCTGCTGCCAGTAGCTTTTCGCTTCGGGATTGGTGAGGTCGACCATCGGGTAGTTGTTGATTTGAGGCATCTGGCCTGCAAGATTGTAACCCCTGGCCAGGGCCTCCTCCTCCATTTTCCCCTGGAAAAAAGGGGCGATCCACAGGCAAAGCTGCATATTGCGCCCGTTCAGCCAGCGGACCATCCGTTCGAAGTCGGGGAGGCGCGCGGGGTCGATTTCAAAATCGTCGTATCCCCATCGGCCGGGACCGTAAGGCCGGTCTATCCAGTAGACGCCGCAGGGAATCCCGAAGGCTTCCATCATCAGCACGTCTTCCATCACCTGGGAATTGAACGGTCCGGTGACCGGAGTGCCGTCATAGTAGCGGTCGAGGTGCGAATGTTCATCCCGCCAGCGCCAGGGCAGGTAGGCCCATTTGGGCGGGAGAAACGGCGGGCCCGCATCCAGGGCGTGCGCGGCTACCAGCCTGGCCGGATCATCCGCGGTATAGATCTTGAGTTCAAAGTCCGGGCCTTCAAACCGGATTTTGACCCGTTGCGGATCTTCTCTGCAAAAATCGTAATTTCCCGGCCAGGTCCCCTGGACGAAACAGGCGTACCCCCTGGAAGAGATGAAGAAAGGCGCGTAGACCGAGGTTGTCGGCTTGACGATCATCTCGACTTTCTGTCCGCGAAGATCCATCGCCGCCTGCAGGCCGGGCGCCCACGACGCCTGCTGCGGGCCGTCGACGACCCGTTCCATCAATCCCGTGAAGTATTCGTTTTCGGTTGCGGAAATGGACAGGCCCCACTTGAGGATGCCGTCGCCGGGCTCGGCGCTTATCCGGATCGCAAAATCATTTCCCCGCGGCGCGACCGCAATCGTCAACGTGCGGCCGTCGGCCGTCTTCGACCGCGCTTCCAGCGGTTTGCCGGCAACGCCGGCTTCCGCTTCCATCCATTCTGCCGGGATGGACACCCGGCGCTTTTCGGTTTCATAGAAGATTGCATCGATCTGCAGGGAGCGGTCTTTGGCGCCACCCGGGCCGGGCGCCAGAACATCGGATTTCAGAACCAGGCCCGCCTGCCTGCCGCCTTGCACGGAAAAGGATTCGGTTTCCTCCGCTCCGGAGGTGGAAAGTAGCGCCAGCGCCAGCGACGCAACGGCTGCATAGGAATGTTTCATAGCCCCTCCCGTTTGTGTGACCGCCCGCAGGAAAATTTCAGGGACTCCATAGTTATCGCTGTCATTTGCGGAGATTTCAACCTAAAATGATCCCTCGAATTCAGGAATATCCCAAAACAAAGGAATGCGGTTTAAGCCGATGACTGAAGAAACCAACGCGGGCAAAACCGAATCCGCGGCGTCCGCCGCCGGCGCCAATGAGTTTGAAAGGGAATCCGTTCCGGAAAGCAGGCTGAAGGGCCTCGGCAGCTTCGTGGGCATGTATGCCGGGGAACACGCGGCGGGTACGGAGTTCATGATCGGACCTCTGTTTGTGACCCACGGCGTCTCGGCGTTCGATGTGCTGGTGGGATTGCTCCTGGGAAACCTGATGGCGGTTTTGAGCTGGCGGTTTCTCTGCGCGCCCATAGCCGTGCGCGTCCGCCAAACCATGTATTACCAGCTGGAGCGCATCTGCGGCGTCCGGCTGGTTGCCGTGTACAATGTGGCCAACGGCCTGATGTTCTGTTTTCTCGCCGGCGCCATGGTTTCCGTGTCCGCAACCGCCGTGGGAATTCCCTTCAGGATGAAAATGCCCGGCCTGGCCGACTGGCTGCCCAACAGCGCCGGATGGATCGTCGCGGTTCTGGCCGTCGGAGCGGTCATTTCCGTGGTGGCGGCCAGGGGCTACGATGCCGTCGCCCGTTTCGCCAATATCGCCTCCCCCTGGATGGTGCTCGTGTTCCTGGCTTGCGGCATCGCCGCCCTGCCCGGGCTCGGAATCCATTCGCCCGCGGATTTCTGGCCCGTCGCCAATGCCGTCGTCTGGACCGGAGTGCCCATAGAGGGGCAGACGCAATACGGGTTCTGGCACGTATTCTGTTTTGCCTGGTTCTGCAACCTGGCCATGCATGTCGGGATGTCCGATCTGTCCATATTCCGGTATGCGCGCAAGGCCGGTTACGGATACGCTTCGGCCGCGGGCATGTTCGTGGGGCATTACATGGCCTGGATCTCGGCGGCCCTTTTATACGCGCTCCAGCTGAAGGAAGACCCGGGCAACACGTCCGTGGCCCCGGGGCCCATGGCCGTGAATATCGCGGGATTGGCGGGAGCCGCATGCGTCATCATAGCGGGGTGGACCACGGCCAATCCTACGATCTACCGCGCGGGGCTCGCCTTTCAGGTGCTGTTCCGGAATTGGAGCCGTTTCAGGGTCACCCTTTTGGCGGGAGCTCTGGCCACCGCTGGCGCGATTTTCCCCGCCCTTGTCATGAAGCTCCTGGATTTTGTGGCTTTGTACGGCCTGATCCTGATGCCCATGGGCGCCGTGATCTTTCTGGATTACTGGGTGCTTCCGAAACTGAAACTCGAGAGCTTCTATGCGGAAAAAGCCGGGATCCCGTTCCACTGGGCCGCCGGCGCGGCGTGGATTCTGACGCTCTGTTTCTGCCTGGTCCTGTATGCGTATGCGGGCATAGAAAACTTCTTCCTGTTCATCCCTGCCTGGTTCATCGCCGCGGCTTTATATGCCGGCGGCAGCGTGCTTGTCCAGAGATACAGCCGTCCGGAGGCGGGACTATGAAAATATTCCTTGCCGGCATTGCATGGCTCGGCCTGCTGGCAACCGTACTCCCCTCCATCCTGGTCTTCGCGGGCGTCATGGAAGCACCCGCTCACAAGGCGGTTATGGGAGTCGGCATGGTCCTGTGGTTTGCAGCGGCGCCCTTTTTCATGAAGGAAAAAAGTCCCCCGTAATCCGCGAATCCCCGGCATTGCGGAGCTTGCCCTATGCCCTGGAATCCGGCCATAAATTATGTTATCCCTGCATACGGAGCGCCCGTATTCTCAGGCGCGCACATGAACATGAAAGCCTTGGCCGGCGGGAATCAGGAAATTTTATGTCCAGTGAGAGGAAAACGCTGCCCGGGGGTTATATGGGCCGGATTCTGACCGTAAACCTCACCGATCGGACTTGCCTGCGTTCCGGTCTCGACCCGGAGGCGTGCCGTCTTTTTTTCGGCGGAAGGGGATTGGGCATCGCGCTTCTTTTTGAGCATTTTCTTTCGCTTGAGAAGCAGGGTAAGTACAGAAACGCTTTTAAGGAAGTCGATCCCCTGTGCGGGGACAATATCCTGATCTTCTGCACGGCTCCCACAACCGCGACTCCGATGCCCGCCTCCGGCAGGTTTCACGTCAGCTTCAAATCACCCCTGACGGGCGGTATCGGCAGCGCCAACTCCGGCGGCCAGTGGGCCGTGGCCTTGAAGAAATCGGGCTACGACGCCCTGCGGGTTACGGGGAAATCACCGGCGCCCGTTTACCTGACCGTTTCCAGGGAAGGCGCGGCGTTTCACGATGCGGAACCCCTGGCGAAGCTCGACGTGGAGGAAATTACCGATCTGCTCTTGAGCAACGCACCGAAGGGATCCCGGGTCATGACGATCGGTGCGGCGGGACGGGCCATGTCCAGGATAAGCGCCATAATGAACGACCGGGGCAGGGCCCTTGGAAGAGGCGGCGGCGGCGCGGTTTTCGGCTCCAAAAACCTTATGGCGATCGTGGTGGAGCCCGATCCCGCGTGCAGGATTGCGGTCGCGGACCCCGCCGGTTTGCGGGCGGCCAACGAGAGCGGAGCCCTGTATAAGGCCAGGATGAAGCTGGACCTGGGAAAAATGACCCGGAAAGAGAAGGCCTTCGGGATTCTTTCGTCCATGGGGACCCTGGGCATCCTGGGAATGGTGCACAACTACAACGAACTCCTTCACAACAATATGCAGGACACTAGGCATCGCGTTGAAGACGTCGAAAAGATCAGCGGGGAAGCCCTGCGCCGGCACCGCGCGACGGCTGCTTCCGGGGAAGACCGCGTGGAATCAAAAAAAGGCGCCTGCTACAACTGCCCCATCGCCTGCACCCGGGTCACCGGGATTCTGGACGGGAGCGGAAACCGTGTCGAAGACGGGGAAGGCCCCGAGTTCGAGACCGTGGCCATGCTGGGTGCGAACCTGTCCATATACGATCTGGTGGCCATAACCCGCGCAAATTACTGGGCCAATCGCTATGGCCTGGACACCATTTCCCTGGGCGGCACCATCGCCGCATTTTTCGAGCTTTACAGCCTTGTGGCTGACAAGAAGGAGAGCATAACCGCCGGGGAAAAGGCGTTCCTCGAAGATGTCGGGCCGTTTTGCGAGCTTCACGGCGAGCCCCGGTTCGGCCGCAAAGAGATCCTGCTGCCCCTCGTCCACGCCATAGGAAGGTCCGAAGGCATAGGAGCAATCCTGGCACAGGGCTCCTACCGGTTCTGCCGGCGGTACGGCCACGAGGAGCTGTCCATGAGCATCAAAAAGATGGAGATGCCGGCCTACGATCCCCGGACGGCTTACCTTCAGGGCCTCTGCTACGAAATGAACAACCGGGGCGGCTGCCATCTGGAAAACGGCTACACCGCGATACGGGACTACTGCGCCGGGTACGCGGAATGGCCCGGGGACCGCATCGAGGGAACCGCCATAATCGCCCGGAATGCGGCGCTGACCAACACGGCCATCGATAGTATCGGGGCCTGCGCTTTTGCTTCCCTGTCGTTGACACTCGATGAGTTTGCGCTGCTCGTAAACGCGGTGACCGGGCTGAATCACAGCGCGGGAACTTTGGAGCGAATCGCCTGGAGGACGCTGACCCTGGAGAGGACGTTCAACCTGCTTGCCGGATTCACCGGCAGCGCCGACTGGCTCCCCGGCCGTTTCTACGACAAAGAGCTCGAAATCGAAGGCCGCCGCGTCGTCTGCGATCGCGGAGCCTTCGATCAGATGCACCGCGAGTACTACGATGCCATGGGTTGGGACGAGGACGGGAGGCCCACGGAGGAAACGTACTGCAAGCTCGAGCTGGAAAATATCGTGCGGAACCGGTTGCCCGGTTTCCAAAATGCGATGGCCGTCTCCGAAAGGTGACGAAGATGAGCCCAAAAACAGACCTGAATGCAATCTATGAGGATTTCCGCAGGGTCGGAGACGCCATCCGCCGCGTCAATGGAAACAACACGCACAGCGGCAATCTGTCGTCCGTCGACCCTTACGATCCCGGTCTGTTCTACACCACGGCATCCGGTTCCCAGATAGGCGCGCTGATCCCGAGGGATATCGTTCCCATCCGCTTCCGGGAGGTGAGCTGGGGCGACGGAAGGGCGTCCACGGAATCCAACATTCACCGGAAGGTTTTAAGCCTGGAGGGAGCCAACGCCTGCATTCACTGCCATCACATTCTTTCCACTAGCCTGTCCTTCGACAACCGGGACTGCCGGCTTTTCCTGAAGTATCTCGGGGACGACCCGCAGGGAAACCAGGAGTTTGCCTTTCAGCCGGTGGATATTCACGGCGCTTCGCTCGTCGGCCGGGTGGCGGCCGGCGCTTACCGTCAGCCGGTCGGTTCGATCGAGATGGAGGAACGGATCCCGAAGTACCTGGCCCGGGCGCCCATCACTCTCGTGAAGGGGCACGGACCTTTTGCGCGGGGATCCTCCCTCGAGGATTGCCTGCGCCATTTAAGCGTCTTCGAAAACAGCGCGGCACTGGCGCTGAATCTGGCGCGCCGCGGCGTCCGGCTGCGCCCCCTGCAGGACAAGATAGAAGCGGAGGGCGCCGGCTCGGTTTATCCTCCCTACGGAATTGAGAAAGGCGGATCGATTGCCGAAGGCGGCAGGGTCGAGGACGATTCCACCATACGCGAATTCGCCCACTGGACGGCCTATATTTACGATATGATGATCGGGGCTTTCGGAACCGGGTCCATGAGCCGGAAGGTGACCGCAAAAGAGATGATATTCTGCTCCGGCTCGGCGATCCCGGCCGGAATGGATCTGCCCCTGGTTCGGACGTCCACTGCGATACGGGACGCAGACGGCTTCGAGCTCATGCTCCATAAATTGATATACACGAACACCAATTACACGACGTGCATCACGGCATCCAATCCGCTGGCCACGGCCGAAGGCATGGCCATCCTGGCCGAAAGGTTCGGGATGCGGGCTTTGCTGGGGGAATCGACCGACATTCCCTACGATCGTAAAACGCATCCGGTTGTGGCCCCCATCGACGCCGAGGCGATCTACCTGAATCCCCGCCTTGGGCTGGTGGACGCCTCCCGCCTCGACGACCGGTCCGCAGGGAACCCGATCCTCGATATGCTGCGGTGGCATAAAGGATGCTGCGTGGTCGGAGGCTTCGGCGTCGTCGCGGCCGGCGACACCACCCTGGAGCAGGCGGCCCACAACCTGGCATCCGCCGAGCGCATCGGGAGGTTCAGAATAGAAGTTTCCATCAACGAGAGGCTTTTGAACGGACCGTCCCTGGAATCGTTTGAGCCGAGAACAATCTAGGCCTGCTCATGGAAAAAGAACGAAGAATTGAAAAGGCTTACGAAATTGCAAGGGAAGAGTATGCCGCAATCGGGGTGGATGCCGAGCGCGCGCTGGACCGGCTGGACCGCACGCCCGTTTCGCTGCACTGCTGGCAGGCGGACGACGTAAGGGGGTGTGAGAACGCCGGCGCCGCTCTTTCGGGCGGCATCCGGGCCACGGGCGCCTACCCGGGCAGGGCGAACACCTTAGAGGAAATCCGCCGGGATCTGGACAAGGCGTATTCCCTGATCCCGGGACGCCACCGGGTCAACCTGCACGCGATGTACGGGGATTTTGGAGGCGTCCGGGTCGAGCGGGACGGTATCGGGCCGGAACATTTCCGATCCTGGGTGCGGTGGGCCGGCGAGAGGGGCATCGGCGTGGATTTCAACTGCACGCTCTTTTCCCACCCGAAAGCGGATTCCGGCT
>JAFGAO010000014.1 GCA_016933615.1 Acidobacteriota bacterium | reverse complement strand
AGAGGTCGACGCCCCATTCGCGCCGGGCGCCTACCGCATCGAGAACGGGGTCACCACCGCCGGTCCCGGCGCCAGGGCGGGGAGTGAGGACATTCGCACCCAACCCGTCATGGCACACCCCGACCTCACCTATCGGGTTGCAGCCGTAGATGAAGAAATGGGCGTCGTGCTGTTTCGACTCGATTTCGGGAACACCAAAAACTACGGGCCCGGGAACGCGCTGACACTGTTCGAAGCGTTCAAAATCTACGGCGGGCAGATCCACGCGGTGGAGGCATTCATGGACATCATGCCGGAGAACACACCCTCCGGTTGGCCGGATTACGAGGTCAGGAAACCGTAGCAGGCTGATACTTGAGAATGACCGGAGAGGCATACACCCTGCTGTCAGCCCAAAATCGGGGCGATCCCCTGGGCCCCGGACCTCTTTTCGAGATGTGCGTCAGGGCAAAAAAAGTCGGCAGCGGGCCGTAAAACCCGCTGCCGACTGAACGACTGTCGACTACCGGCTGCCTACCGCCACTTGTCGATGTCAATCGCCTGGCCGGGTCTCAGGCCGCCAGCCATCCAGTAGTTGTTGTTGGACGCCCCGGTGACGATGAGGTCGACGCCGCCCCCCATCATCCCAAAGCCGCCGCGGCCTCCGGGCTTCGCGGCCGGAGCCGCGGCCTTGGCCGCCGGGTCCGGCTGCGTGACATACTTGTTCAGGGCTTCCACCGTGTCGAATCCGGCGTCCTTGACAAAATTGGCGATCGGCGGACTCAGGATGATGAAGGTCCCGAACAAACCGGGATTCTGCTGTTCATAGATGCCCTTGATGATCTTGGGATAGTCCATGAGCGACTGCCAGGCGTTGACCTTCCAGTTCGCCGCGGAAAGAACGCCCCAGCCGGAGAGCAAGGTGACGACATTGTCGCCTCTCTTGTACTTGGGAGAGGCGCCGCCCGGGGCGTTGCCGAAACCGTAACCGCTGCCGGCCGGTGAGTTGGATCTCCTGACGGCGAACGGCTCGAAAGGAGAGGCCTCTTCATTTTCGGCAATGATGGTGGCGAGGGCATTCTGCGCGTTGCCGACGGTGCCCATGTAGGTCGTGCCGATCTTTCCGCAGTTTCCGCCATTTATGGAAATGAGGTTCCAAGCCCTTCCGACCGCGACATTGGCGTGGGCATAGGGTCCCACGGCGCCGACATCGTAGTTGAGCCCGATTTCGTCGCGGATTCTGCCGTTCACCACGGCGGCAGATGCGAAACCATTATCGGAGATATTGATGGATGTCTGATTGCCCGATGCTATGGCCAGGATGAGCGGGAAATATTCCGGCTTGGCTCCGGCCATGACCGCGTTGACGGCACAATCCTTGACCGTATAGGTCCAGGTATCGCCGGCGTCGGATCCGGGATTCATGCGGCCGACCACTTCATCGGGGGCGTGGCTGGTGCCTTTCAGCATATCCTCGACCTTTT
This sequence comes from Acidobacteriota bacterium, assembly GCA_016933615.1. Classification (GTDB taxonomy): domain Bacteria; phylum Acidobacteriota; class UBA6911; order UBA6911; family UBA6911; genus UBA6911. Next base: position 4,335 of record JAFGAO010000014.1, on the reverse strand, counting down.
CTTCGGTCGGAAGAATGATCGGCATGAAATCGGTGTATCTCTTTTCCAGGTACAATTTCTGCAGCTCATCCGCAGTGCCGGTATACGTGGCCGGGCCCCTGTCTCTTCTGAGTTCCCCCGTTTTCTTTTCTTCGGCGGTCAGGGGTTTGGTAAGCATCTCTACCATCTCGGCCATGGCCGGCTTCCCGGTAACCGGGCTCTTTCCCTCGATGACCTGCTTTTTGATCTGTTCGTTCGTTTTTGCCCAGATCGGACCACGGATATAGTGAATCCGGACATTGGGCATGCCGGCCAGCATGGCCACTTCGGTTTCCTGCTCTTCAAACTCCGACAGAAGAACGGGCACCGCCGGTTTTTTCAGATCTGACTGGACTTCGATTGCGAGGCGAACCGCCCCGGGCGCGCAGACACTTCAATGCCCGAGGGCGAAGATCACCGCATCCGCCTTCTCCTGAAGTTCCTTCTTCAGCGCCGGCGTGAGGTTGCTCATGCCGGTTCTCTGGTCCACGATGGTGGTCTTGGGGTAGTTGGCCTGGAACCACTTCTTGTATTCTTCCATCAGGCGTTCCGTGTTGGGAAAACCGGTGTTGACCAGGTACAGCGTTTTGCCGTCCAGCGTGGACAGCGGTTCCGCCATCGCCTTTGCCGTTATCGGCGGCGGCGTTCCCATCGGATTGATCACAGTGATCTTCTCAGCGGCCGGTACCGCCCTTTTCCCCTGTGCCTGCGCATGATTTAAAGCCGGTAAGCTGCAAAACAGGCCGATACAAAGGGCCCCGATTGCAGCCATCATTAAATGCCGTTTCATTCCTGATCCTCCTTCAAAGAGAAATTGAATACCAATCATGTAAACCTAAAAGATCGATCCCCGCCATCAAAGTTTCAGCCAGAGCCGGATGGCGATGCATCACCCTTTTGTTCTCTATCCCGATCGGGGAAATTGTTGACGCCTGAGCTTCTGACAGTCGGCAGTCGGATCCCGAAAAACTGAACCAGCAAAACTCCAACCATTTCCATAGGATAGAAAGAATCAGCTGCTGTTTCCGTCCGGGATCCCGTATTCCCTTCCCCCTCCCCTCTTCTGACAACCCCCGTTATGTCGGCTGAGATTGCATCCTCTTGACCATGGGAGCATTTTAACCGAAGATCGGGGCGATCAACACGGATTTTTAACACACCGGCATTTATTGCAGGGCAGACTGGCTGCCGGGGCGGGTCCAAAAGACGGCGATTCCGGGTCGGGCGGGGCCGGGGCGGCGGGTAGCGGGCGGATCGGGAGGCCCGGGCAGGCCGGGATTTTCGCGATGGCCTCCGGCGAGTCGATGCCGGCCAATAGGCGCCCCCCCCCGCGGCGGGGTCTTTAGCGTTGCCGTTACAACCATTTACGGCGCATCGGTTCAATTTGTATCGGCGCCCGATGGAATTCTCGGACGGATTCCATGGTGAGATCATCGATAACGAGGGTGAGCCATCGGGGCCTACCGGCATTTTTCAGCTGCGCACCCATAATCTTCGGCAGGAGTCCGGAAGCTGTCTGAACGGCCGTTTCTACCCGTCCTGCCAGTTCCATCTGAAAGGTCTGGATAGTCTGCAGCCTGTTATCATCGTATACCCCGAATTCCTTTTCGGCCGGGTCCGTTACGGGGTTTTCGTTCCTGTCGGCCGCCGCGACCTCGACGACGACCGAGTTGGCTTCGACTCGAAACAGCGCCTTTCGATCCGGCGGCGTTGGAGAGGCCGCTTCTTGGATCTGGGCAGATAAATGCAAACCGGCCAGTAATGGGGGCATTTTAGCCGAAGATCAGCGTGATCAGCATCGATTCCTAACGCACCGGTATTTATTGCAGAAGGCGGCACCGCAGGCTCATTGAAAAAACCCTTGAGTGTTCCAGCCTGCAAAAACGGAAAATCCCGCCATTGAAAGCGGGGGGAGCCTGGAATCCGGGGATGACGGGAATCTCCTTGTGGATCCTGATTCCACTGTCGGGTCTGACCACGCTTCTGGTCTATGCATTCCTGACGCGCAAGATCCGTCGTCGCAAAGCTTTTCTGGCCCGGCCGTTCCCCCCTGAATGGAAGACGATCCTGCAGAGCGAAGTCGTTTCCTTCCGGGCTCTCGCACCCGAGGACCGGCAGCGTTTCCGCCGCGAGCTGCCGCCGTTTCTCGGCGAGAAGCGCATCACGGGAATCAGATTCCCGACCGGCGAATACTCCATTGCGCAGGCGCCCGGCTGTAGTAGAATCCCGTACGGTATTTCCATAAAGCACAGGACGCCTCCAGCCGGAGGCTCCACAGAACGCTTGACAAAGGAGCGGATATGTCCAGATTGCGGATTTTGCTTTTCCTGACGGTTGCACTTGCAGCATTGGTTTTTTCATCCTCATGCACGGCGGCAAAGGACCCGGCGCGCATCGAGGACCGCGTCGCGATCGAACAGCTGATGTGGGACTACATCCAGGCGCTCGACTCGGGAGACGCGGAGCGCTATGCCGCCCTGTTTACGCCGGAAGGGGAGTTCAAGGGAGGCAGCATGAGCGCCAAGGGAACGGATGCGCTGAAGAACATGATCCTGGGATCCAGGAGGACCCTGGCACCCGCGAACGAGGGGAGCGCGCCCGCGGGACGCCTGTATCACGTCGTGACGAATCCCCACATTGAATTCATCGACCAGGACCGCGCCCGCTTTCATGCCTACTGGATGGGGGCGTTATCGGATAAGGGCGTCACCTCCGCAGGCCGTGAAGTCAATGACCTCGTGCGGATCGACGGCCGGTGGCTTATCGATGTGCGGGACGTGGCCCCCCAGGACTGACCCGGATCATTCGAACCGGATCCAGTCGATCTCAACGTTCTTTCCTTCCTTGAGAAGGACAAACAGGTTGTGCACACCGGTAGGGCTCTCGGAAACGGGAGCCCGAACCGCGCTCCAGTCGGCCCGGTTTGCAATACCCGCCTCGGCGATCAGCGGCCCGTCCACCCCGTCCATCCGGATTTCGACGCGCCCGCCGGTTGACGATGACGTCCGGAACACGACGTTGCGCAAGCTCCCTGCCCCGAAGTCCACCCTGTCGTATTGCACCCATGCACCGGGGGCCGTCAGAACCGCTTTCCAGCCGTCCCGCTTCCGGTCGGGGTTTACAAATGCGACGGACATCCCTTCCGGGCTGACGGCGCTGTACCTGTCGATCTGAATTTCCCTGAGGGCGTCGGAGATCCCGACTCCACGATGGGTCGGGATCACCTTCCGGATGGCGCCGTCCTCCTCGAAATAGAGAAAGTCCGCCCTCATGGACCGGTTCTTGTCGAATTCCGGGGACAGGTCCTTGTCGTGATAGAACAGATACCACCGGCCCCGGTATTCCACGATGGAGTGGTGATTGGTCCAGCACCCGCTGGCGGACCGGTCCATGATCACCCCTTTCGGTTCGAAAGGCCCCATCGGGCTGCTCCCGGTCGCGTATTCCAGCCTCTCGGCGCCGTCCACCTCGTGAGGATAGGTCAGGTAATAGATGCCGTTGCGTTCGAAAACGAAGGGGCCTTCCACGAGTCCCTTGGTCGGCAGGTTTTCGATCCTCTGCACGGGGGAATCGAGCTCCACCATGTTGTCTTTCAGTCTGGCCACAAATATGGCGTTCATGGAATAGTACAGGTAGGCCGTACCATCCTTGTCGATGAGCACGCAGGGATCGATTCCGCGTGCCCCGTCGACGGCCTGCGGCTCCGGCTTGAAAGGCCCGAAAGGGCGGTCCGCCACGGCGACCCCGATCCTGCCCCCGGCGGGGAAATAGAAATAATATTTCCCGTTTTTGAAAACGCAGTCGGGGGCCCACATATCGAACGATTCGCGCCCCAGCCACGGAACGTCGGTCTGGTTCAGAATGACCCCGTGATCCTTCCAGTCCGTCAGGTTTTCGGAAGAGAACACGTGGTAGTCCTCCATGACGAACCAGTTGGCGCGTCCCCTGCCCGGGCTTGCCGGAATATCATGGGAAGGATAGACATAGACGATGCCCTCGAACACCCGCGCGGTCGGATCGGCGGTGAACTGGTCCATGACCAGCGGGTTCTGGGCGACGGCGCCGTCCGCGCCGAGAAGAGCGCAGAGAGCAAGCATTCCTACGCGGCAGTTGAATGATTCCATCCGGACCTCCCATGGACTGTCTCGGGCGGATGTCCGCCCTTTCCGATAACAGACGGTGATGCGATCGTATACGATCGCCCGGGAAAATAAAATTGGAATCGACCGCTGACGATCGCGGCCCGGGGGATGCAAAGTCTTTGTGCCGCGGCCCGGTTCTGCTATAGAATCCCCATCATCCATTCATCGTGGAATT
>JAFGAO010000168.1 GCA_016933615.1 Acidobacteriota bacterium | reverse complement strand
TCACCCCCGGCGACCCCGGAGGATTATATTTTCAATGTGAAGTCCCGCTTCGGCCCGTTCGCCGATAGACTCATCGCGGCCTATCCCCCGGGCACAGGAAAGGTGGCCAAAACGGCCCGCGACCTGATGCGCGACGCGGCGTTCGGATGGCAAACCTGGATTTGGGCGCGATTGCAGTCGAAGACTGGCAAGTCCAAGGTGTTTTACTACTACTTCGACCAGCACCCGGATTATCCGTCCGATTCACCGAAGGCCGGACAGGGATCGCCGCACGGGCAGGAAGTGGCTTACGTGTTCCAGAACATGAATCCAAATCAGCAGTCCGTCGAATCGGACGCGGCGATTTCGGAGGCCATGGCCACCTACTGGACCAACTTCGCCAAATCCGGCGACCCCAACGGCCCGGGCCTCCCCAGCTGGCCGGCGTTCAGCGACGCCAATCCCGTGCTGATGTACTTTGCCCGGACACCTCACACAGGTCCGGTCCCCAGCGCCGATGCCCTCAAGGTCATGGATCAATATTTCGCATGGAGACGGACTCCCGAAGGCGAAGCTTTTGTGAAATAGGCCGGGGCCGGCAGGCCACTTGCGCTGTGGCCCTCCAGATCCCGGCGCAAACAATCAGAAACTCCCAGCAAGCGGCAAGATCAGAGAAGAGATTCGATGAGTTCCGACTTCCTGTTTATCCGCACAGGGTCCGCCCCCTCGGAATCAATCCGGATTATGCGTCATACATCGGGTTGAATGGGTGTCCTCCAAATTTCTATGCCTCTAAGTTAAAAAGTGGTACAAATGCCGGGGGCTGGTCAATGATGACGGCCGATAAGGCCGATATAAACATTATTTTGAACAGAATGCCGGGGGTGTGTCTTGCGGATTCCCGTTTCTTCCCTTCTGCTGTTTTCTCTCTGCTTCCTTCTTATATTCAACGCGCCCGGCTTATACGCCCAATCCGCTCAGGCCGGAAGCATAATCCCGCCCGATGATTCGGCCGAACCCGGCATTTCCGATGCGGAAAAAGACCGGCGTCGCCAGGCCGAAAGAGACGCGATGCCCCACGTGATCCACAGCTATTCCATTACGGACGCCAAAGTCGCGGTCGCCAATATGCTGCTGGACGTGAAGCACGGAAACCTCGGCGCCGCGGAGTTCTACCGGAAACTGTCCCTGATGGACCTGCCCAAAGAGCCGCGCTTTTTCCTGATGGAACTGAAGACCGAAGTGGAAACTTTCCGCGGAATCGACGGTGTCCGGTATCTGTTCGGAGGCAAATACGAGGGCGGCGGCACCTACGTGGAACACAAACTGCTGTCCTGGAGAAGAGATTTCGTATACGACACCATCAAGGATGTGGTCGCGGAATTCCGGGGCCGCAACGTCATCGACGGCGTCGAATACAAGGTATTCCTGGCTGAGATCGGGGGCTGGGCCACCGAGAACTGGGACCAGATGAAACTCGCCGGAGACATCGACTTCAGCTTCGTGAGCGGCAACAGGGAGCTGGCGCTGGCCATGAAGCAGCGCTACGACGCCCTCGTTTTCGAGCGGATCGGCATGTCGGCCGATACCTTCGACGCCGTCTGCACCGCGCACGGCATGGCAACCCCGGAGGTGTACGTCGGGCAGCACGGCAGGATATTCGCCGAACGGGCCATGCTGGCGAACGAGGATGCTTCAAAGAGCAGCTTGAAGGAGATTGATTTCGAAAAAGGAACCCATGAAAAGGGCGTTACCGGCCAGGACGTCATCGACACTATCGTGCTGCAGGCAAAATTAAAGGGCGTCCGGGCGGAAATCGATACGGCGCGCCATCCGACCGAACCGGGCATCACGATGGAGATGATCCGGCATTTCATGCACGATATCATGCACAACCCGGTCTACACCGACCTGGAATCCTTCATGGTACCGGCGCGCGGATCTTGCGGGGGACCCATCGGGCACCAATAACCTGGGAACCATGCACCGGCAGGGCCTGGGAGTTCAAACGGATTATGCGGAAGCGATGAGGCTGTACAACAAAGCCCGTCTTCAAGGCAATGTCATCGCGATTTTCAACATCGGTTATATGCATGAAATGGGCTACGGCGTGCCGAAGGACGTCAACCTGGCAGTCCGGCATTACCGGGATGCCGCCGCAAAAGGCAGTGTCGACGCTCAGAAACGATTGAAAGACCTGGGATACTGAAACCCTTCAGGAAGCCTTATGAAAGCACCTATACGGATTTGCGCATTCGTCCTCTCCGGATTGTTTATATCCTGTAGTCCCCATGGCCCGGCGCCTTCCCCGCCAGAGGGAAGTCTGGAATATGGGGATCTATCCCCGGAAGCGGTTTCCCTGCTCGAGATCATCCGGGACGAAACCGCGGACGGGCAGGCCCGCATGGATGCCCTGGTGCAACTGGGGGAACTGGGGGATCGGCGACTCGCCAAACCGCTTATAGATATCCTCGAACGGGATATCCTTGAACGCACGGGAATATGGGCCGCCGCCATCCCGTCGCTCGGGTTGCTTGGAGATCCGGAAGCGGTCCCCATCCTCGTCGAAACGCTCAACAAAAGGGACGAGGACTGGCTCGGCAGGGAGATGGCCGCCGATGCGCTCGGGCAGATCGGCGATCCCGCAGCCGTTGAAGCGCTCATGGCCGCCGCCCATATGGCCGACACGCGCCACAGCGCCATACGGGCGCTGGCCCGGATAGGGGACGAGCGGGCAATCGGAATTCTTATCGACGCCATCGACCCGGCTGAAGACCCGGAAACGGTGGAATCGGCAAAGACCGGACTCATAAAAATCGGTAGCGCGGCGCTGCCGGCACTGAAGACGGCATTCCATGAAAATTCCCCGGAATCTTCCGGCGTGGATCGCCGTCGCATCATCAGGCAGGTTATCAGCGAGATAGAAAAACCTTAGGATTCGCACAAAAATAATTTTCCATTTTGGCGCGAGCCCTTAGTGCCTGTGCGCAACGGTTTGAGCTCGGCAAAAAGGGGCAAAATATTCCCGTAATGGTTCTCCGCTACCCTGCCAATGAAGGCAACCTCTTTGTTGACAAACATTTCTTGTGGTCCAATCCTGAAAAATCGACCCCGAAAAATTCCTGATAATCATGCAGCGCAGACATAGTCCTTTGTTTCGATGAAGCCCAAAGCTCCGAGGGTCGCCCGTGCGACCGAGACGATAATCGGTTGCGCTTCTATTCGGGGCAGAACCCCGGGCGGGATCACGGGAGCGCCGTGAATCCTTTTGCCGACCCGCGAAGGCTTCACCTCGACAATATGGGACGGCCGCTTGCCGAGATCGGCAAGCGCGCGAAAGAGGGACCGTCCCGTGCTGCCGTATCCGCAGAGAATGTACCGGTCGCTGCCGGCCAGAAAACCGCGCGCCAGGTAATGGGCCTTGCACGCGACGAAACGGCTCAAAGCGTAGCGCCCGTCCGTACGGCTGAGACTGTCGGGCCTGAAATTCTGCGAATAAAAACACTCTGCCCGAAACAATAGATTGGGAGGATATAGCTATAAACCAACCGTCGCCGGATTCTGCCGCAGAAAAGAATCGCCACCGATAGGTTCAGTGCCTCAAACCAATAAATGTCCGACGGGCTAAAACCTTCTGCTTGACAGGGGTTGTCAAATATAACAACATGACCTTGAGCCGAGAAGCATATCAATGATTCGAAGCACAAGACCGATTTCGTGGATCAAGCCGGCGCTCAAGGAACTTGAGAAATGGCCCGAAGGAGTCCGCTCGGTATGCTTGACCGCCTTGACCATTGCAGCAGAGGGCGGCAAGGCGGACATCGCAAAACCGATGCACGGGATGGGGTCAGGCATATTTGAAATCGCCCTGCCGTTTCGAAGTGATGCGTATCGCGTTGTCTATGCTGTTCAGCTCGACGAGGATATTTGGGTAATCCATACGTTCCGGAAGAAGTCAACTCGCGGCATTAAGACGCCGAAGCATGAGGTTGACCTGATTCAAGATCGGCTAAGAGCATTGAAGGAGATGTTGCGATGAAAAGGGAGAAGGTGGAAACAGCGCGGGGCGGCGGGAACACTTTCCGCGACCTCGGACATCAAAATGCAGACGTGGAACAGCTCAAAGCGATCCTCGCCGCCGAGATCATAAAAACGCTCGACCGGCTATGCCTGAGCGTCCGAGCCGCGCATGCCTGCACCGGGACTGCAGCGGCCGATTTTTCCCGAATCCGGAATGCAGACCTCGGACGGTTTACCGTGGATCGCCTCATATCAATCCTCAACAGGCTCGGATCGCGCGTCGAGATCAAGATTAGGGTGCGGCTTGGTTCCGCGGCATAGATTGGAAAGATTCGACTTCCAATCGTTGCCTGCAAAGGCGCGATCTTCAATCAATCGTCGAAGCGGGCGGCCGCCGAGCCAGAAAAGGTCTCCGTCCGGTGTAAAATAAATTTTTAGCTGCTTCCCGGCCCCTGCAGGGCCGCGCGTTGGGGCGGGGGGTGGTAAGGAAACCGATGCGCTTTCCGTTCCGTCATGCTTCCAAGAAAGCATGAATGGACCCGCCGTGAAAGCATTCCAAGCCGGGCTTTTTTTACAGTGATAAAACGTTTGACATTAATTCACTATTTCAATAAATTATGGATCTTTGAATTATTATGACCAACAAAAACCGTCGCTTCAAAACTGCTATTTATGAACAGTTTGCCCGCATCGGCAAAGCTGTTTCCAATCCCGGCCGTCTCGAATTGCTGGATCTGTTATGCCAGGGTCCGCGTACGGTTGAGGCTCTGGCCAGGGAGACCGACCTGGGTCTTACCAATGTGTCCCAGCAATTGAAGGCGCTTCGCGAGGCGAGGCTGGTGGAAGCGGAAAAGTCCGGCCTTTTCGTCACCTACAGGCTGGCGGACGAAAAGGTTTGCGAATTTTTCAGGACGCTCCGCCTGCTGGCGGAAACCCGCCTGGCGGAGGTGGGAGACATTACCCGCCGCTTTATGGAGGCCCGCGGCGATCTGGAACCGGTCGACCGCGACCAGCTCCTTGCGAAAGTCCGGGACGGCGCCGTTACGGTCCTGGATGTCAGGCCGCCCGAGGAATATCAGGCCGGGCATCTCCCCGGCGCTTTGTCCGTTCCGCTCAAAGAACTTGAACGGAAGCTTTCCGACCTGCCGGGCGAACGCGAGATTGTCGCTTACTGCCGGGGTCCCTACTGCGTGCTCTCGCTGGAAGCGGTGGCGCTGCTCAAGGCGCATGGCTACAAGGCATTCAGGCTGCAAGAGGGCGTGTTTGACTGGAAGGCGCGCGGTTTGCCGGTCGCCGTTGAAGACGAGCCGAAATAAGGAGTCAGGAAAGAATGCAGAAAATTCTGATTATCATCAATGACGCCCCCTATGGAACCGAAAAAGCCTACAATGCTTTAAGGATGGCGATGACGCTGCAGAAAGAACACGGCGAAGAAGCGGGAATCAGGATATTCCTTCTTGCCGATGCGGTTTTCTGCGGCTTGCCCAATCAAAACACCCCAAGCGGCTACTACAATATCGAGAGAATGCTCAAGTCCGTAATCCTCAAAGGCGGGGAAGTGAAAAGCTGCGGCGGCTGTTCCGAAGCACGCGGCACCGATAAGGTATCGCTCATCGAAGGCGTGAAATTGAGCAACATGAAGGAGTTCGCCCGGTGGACCGTCGAATGCGACAAAGTTTTAACATTTTGAAATGAAGCCATACTATGAGAGAGTCAATACTGGCCGCTGTTTTTGGCGAAGAATAGAATCGCCGCGCTTCCCGGACAGGCAGTCTTTCCCCTCGTTTGCTCGAATAAAAAGCCGCTTATGGCGCTCAACCCGGAAAAATCCCGGATCAGGCAATCCATTTCCGTTTGATGTTCCAGAGGCTCACCGCGAAAAGTCCTATGCAGAACGCCCCGAGGAGAGACAGGTCGAGGGCGAAGGGCATGCAGTGGCTGCCGTCTACGGCCCCGTGCAGCGCATCGGCACCGTAGGTCAGGGGCAATGCATAGGACAGGGGTTTCAGAAAAACCGGCAGATTCTCTACGGGGAAGAAAAGTCCGCACAGGAAAATCATTGGGAAGCGGAAGAAGTTGGAAAAGGTCTGGGCCTCAAACACCTCACTCACGGATACGGCGATGAATAGGCCGAGAAAAGTCGATGCTGCGGCAATCAGGAAAACGCCGGGAACAAAAACGCCCCAGGAAACCGTGGACAGATCGGCCAGAAACGCCGCCATGACGACCGGCACGAAGGCATTGGCCATGCCGAACAGGATGGCCCCGCCGGTCTTGGCCAGCATAAGAAGCTCGAAGGGTATGGGCGCCAGCAGAAGCCGCTCGAAGGATCGGTTCTTTTTTTCGAACGTGACGGTCACCGACAGCATCGACGTGGTTCCGAACAGAATGGCGACGGCCACAACGCCGGGAAGCAGCGCCGTAATACTGTCCAGTCCGCTGCCGGACCTGATGAAGAACATGCCCGTCCACGCCAGGGGAAAGATAAGCCCCCAACTGACGTTGGGCGGCTTCAGGTAATAGGTCCGCATGTCCTTGGCCAGGATGTTCCAGAAGGCGATCCAGAGTTTCATTGGCCGCCTCCCTTCTTTTCCTTTTCCCTGCGCATGGCGTCCGCCTCGACGCCGGTTATGCTTACGAAGACATCCTCAAGAGACGGCCGCGCACGCCGCGCTTCCTTGACCTCGGCACCGTTGTCTTCAAGGAAGCGTACCAGGGGGCCGACTTTAACGGGCTTTCCGGATTCCACCCTTATGAATCCGCCCGTCGACAGTGCGACCGCAAATTCCGGGAACGCTTCCGCGAGCCGGTCCTCTATGCCGGCCGGAATTTGGGCGCAGGCAATCCGCATCACGTGCTTCTCGCTGACCGGCTGTACCAGCCGCTCCACGGTGTCGATTCGAACGATGCGGCCGGAAACGATAAACGCGATGCGGTCGCAGAGCCGCTCGGCTTCCTCGATGTAATGAGTTGTCAGGAATATGGTGGTCCCGTCCCGGTGCAGGCTCGCTATCAGCTGTCGCAGCTGCCGGGCGCTGGCAACATCGATTCCCGTGGTGGGCTCGTCCAGAAACAGGATGGGAGGCCGGTGGATGATTCCCGCGGCGACGGTGAGCTTGCGCTTCATACCTTTTGAATAGCCGGCGAACTTGCGGTCCGCCGCCGGCGTCAAAGCGAAATCATCCAGAAGCTCCCGGGCCCTGGACTGCCTTTCGGCTTTCGCGATTCCGTATAGCGCCGCGCAGAAGCACAGGTTTTCGAAACCGGTGAGTTCCGGATACAGGTTGCTTTCGTCCGGGACGATGCCGACCAGCCGCTGGGCGGCCTTAGGATTCCCGGTGCAGTCAATGCCGCCGATTCGAATGGCCCCCTTGTCCGGCCGGGCCAGCCCCGTGAGCATGTTGATCGTGGTCGTCTTGCCGGCTCCGTTCGGCCCGAGAAAGCCGAACAGCTCTCCCTGCCCGACGCTGAAGGATATTCCGGCAACCGCCTCGACATTTTCAAACCGCTTAAACAGATTCTCTACATTTATGGAGTCGCTCATATTGTTCGCGCCGCTTTTTGCCTGGACAGGATTTTCAGAATTTCCAGAAAATCAGGAGATCCTTCTTTCACGCCTCAACCTCATGATCGACCGAATATTCCGCTGAAGCACAAGGAGTCTTTCTCTGAAACGAACGGCGTTGCGGACTATTCCGGCCAGGTGTCGGAAGGCAGGGGAGGGAGCTGCCGCGCCATGAGGCTCCGGATGGCCCGGTTGAATCCGTCCGGTGCGGACGCCTCCAGGCGCTCAATTTCCATCCCGGCTTCTTCCATGAGCTCTGCGTCATTGACCACGTCAAGGGACACCATTCCCGGATAGGAGCGCTGAATCAGCGAAAAAGCCTTCTGCCGCAGAGGATCCAGGGAGAGAAACCTGTCTGTTTCGGCGATCATGGCCCGCCTGTCCCGGTCCAAGCGGCCGTCCGCCTGCATCAGCAGATTGAGGCTGAAATCCCCGCAGCGGAAATGAGCGGGCATTTCGTCGAGATGCTCCAGCAGCAGCCGGATCTCGGCCACGACTTCCGCGTCGGTCATGGGCTCGAAGGCGCCTTCGGAAATCAGGCGCTCCAGGGGCGACAGCGGGTGGACGGCCATGGTGCGCACGCGGATGAAATCCGGACGGATCCGGTTGAGAATTTTCGCGGTCTCCCTGGCGTGCTCTTCGCTGTAGCGGCGGCCGCCCACGCCCGGCATGATGTATTCGGAAAGGGAGATCCCGGAAGACACCACCTGCAGCCCCCCGGAGAGAATGTCGTCCGGAGTGTTCCCTTTCCGTATCAGCGCGAGCACGCTTGCCGAGCCGCTTTCCATTCCGGAGTGGATCCGCGTCAGCCCCGCCGCCTTCAACCGCTTCAGGTCCTCTATGCTTTTCCGCTTCATGGTTTTGGCACGCGCGTAGGTGGTCACGCGCCTTACCGACGGGAACCGCTTCCGGATATGGCCGATGATTTCCAATAATTTATCCGTGGACACAACCAGGCTGTCGGCATCCTGAAGAAACGCCGATTCCGGGCCGCCGCTGCCGGTGGGGTATACCGCGGCCATCTCGTCGATATCTTTTTTGACTTCCTCCACCGGGCGCAGGGAAAACTTCAGCCCCTTGAACGGCGGGCAGATGCGGCACCGGTTCCAGGGGCAGTTGCGCGTGACGCGCACAAGCAGGCTGCCGGCTTCGTTTGGAGGGCGGATGGCGCCTTGTTCGAACATGGATCAGGGCTCCTCCTTAAATAATGTCGCGATATAAGCATACCGCATGCGGCCCCTGTTTTTCGCGAAGTTTTTGATTGAGCGGCCCCTACGGATTCCGGACCATTTCCTAAACTCCGGCTCCGGAGCCGATTTTTTTTGTAAGGAATGGTTTCTTTTGCAATGCCCACCAAGTATCTTATTAGGGTTATGAGTCCGCGCTCAATAACCTAAGGAGCCCGCCATGAGGGACCGAGAATTCATTATTCTTCTGGACACCTTCCGCCGTCTGATCCGCAGGAACGCCGTCCAGAGCATCAAAAAGATCATCGTAAAAACGCACCACGCGGACCTTTCCAGGATTTTTCCGTCGTTGACCGCGGACGAACGCCTGTATGTCTTCAGCAAAATAGACGACTACGAATTCAAGGCGAATTTAATCTCGGAACTGGACGCCACCATCGCGCACGATATCCTGGAAACGCTCGACCCGCATGAAATCGTAAAAATCATCACCCAGATGGCCCCGGACGACCAGGCCGATCTGATCGGCAGCCTGGACGAGGAACTGGAAGCCCAGATCCTCGACATCATGAAGGAAAAGGAATCCCGGCAGCTGGAGGAATTGATGATGTATCCGCCGGAATCCGCCGGCGGGATCATGGTTCCGCTGCCCTTCAAAATGAGGCAGGAAGACACCGTCCGGGATACGATCGATTCCGTGCATGAACAGGAAGACACGGAGATGGTCTTCTACGTTTACGTCGTGGATGAAAACGACCGGCTGACCGGCATTCTGTCCATGCGCCAGCTCCTGACCGCGAAGCCGGATACGAAACTCAAAGACATTATGCTCACCAACGTGCTGACCGTCTCCCCCGAGACCGACCAGGAGGAGGTGGCGCGCATCGCTTCCCGCTACGATCTGCTGGCCCTTCCCGTGGTGGACCACAACAACGTGCTCCTGGGGATCGTGACGGTGGACGACATCATCGATGTGCTGCGCGAGGAGGCGACGGAAGATTTCCTCCAGATGGCCGGCGTCGGCAAGGACCGCGAGATTTTGCTGAAAACGCCCTATGAATCGGCGCGCACAAGGTTCCCCTGGCTTTTTGCGACATTTCTGGGCGGCTTCATCGTATCCATTATCGTCGCCAATTTCGAGCACCTGGTGAAACAGTTCGTCCTTCTCGCAGCCTTCATGCCGATCGTCATCGGCATGGGCGGCAATATCGGAACGCAGTCGTCGACCATCATTGTTCGCGGAATATCAACCGGGCGCATCGATTTCAACCATCTTGCGAAAGTCTTTTTCCGGCAGGTCTTCATAGGAGCGATACTCGGCATTACCTACGGGCTCCTTCTCACCGTTTTCACGCTGCTGTTCAATCCGGGCATAAAGGACATATTGATTCTAAGCATTATCATCGGCGTTTCCCTCATGCTTTCCATGCTGATAGCGGCCAGTAGCGGCACGATCACGCCCCTGCTGCTGGAAAGATTCAATATCGATCCTGCCGTGGCCACCGGGCCCATCGTAACCACCGTTGTCGACGTGCTGGGCGTTTTGGTGTATTTCGGGATCGCGACCCTGTTCCTGAGAGGCTTCCGGGTCATTTGAATGTCGAACAAGCAGGCATTTCATGATCCTACAGCACGGATCTCATCCGGATATTCAAATGCCTGCCAAACGGCGGCTGCGAATAAATCCTGCCCTGTAATCTTTCCTGAATGAAAAACCGATAAGACTGCAAACGCAGCGAAACTTTTCCCCCGGACTGGTGTTTTAGTACAAATGAAGAAACAAATGCTTGCCCCGTGAACGGCATAAAATTGGAGGAAACCATGGAATTCGGCATCAGAAATTTTAAATCCTCGGTTTTTATTTTTATCGTATTGGCTGCGCTGGCTTTAGCGATCTCCGGATGCGCGTCCGGAGGCGGAACCAGTACCGGCGCCCCGCCTGTGAGCGGCGTCGAAGAGGGGGATATCGTCATCAGCCTGACCGACGCGGCCGGCGATTTTTCCAGCTATACGGTGGATGTACTGTCCTTGAATCTGACGAAGGCAAACGGGGCGGAAGTGTCGGTCCTGCCGCTTAGGGCGCGGGTGGATTTCGCGCAATATACGGAAATGACGGAATTTCTGACGGCAGCGACGGTGCCCTCCGGGGTCTACGTGGCCGCCACCATGACCCTCGATTACCAGAACGCGGATATCTGGGTTGAAAATGAAAGCGGCGACAACGTTCAGGTCACCGGAATCGTCGACGAAGACGGGAATCCGGTCGCGACCCTTGAAATGTCGGTCCGGCTGGAAGACAGAAACAGGCTCACCATAGCGCCGGGCATTGCGGCGCACCTGCTGCTCGATTTCGACCTGCAGGCGTCGAACCAGGTTGATTTCAGCGTCCCCGGTTCACCGATCCTGACCGTGGATCCTTTTTTGGTCGCCGACGTCAACCGGACCCATCCGGACAAAATACATCGAATCCGGGGCCTGCTCGACGACGTTAATTTTGACGAAAGCTCTTTTTCCGTGAACCTGCGCCCGTTTTACCGCGCGCTCACGGACAGCCACAGGCTTTTCGGGATCCGCTCTGTAATTACGGATGACGAGACGGTCTTTCACATCGACGGCCAGATTTTTGAAGGCCTGGAAGGATTGTCGGAATTGGAAAGCCTCGGCTACCTGTCTCCGGTTGCGGCCCTGGGCGCCCTCAGATTCAATCCACTTCGATTCGAGGCCTGGGAAGTCTATGCGGGAACGAGCGTACCGGGCGCAGGGTTCGATGCCGTGAGCGGTTGGGTGGCGGCGCGAACGGGCGACACCCTGACGGTAAAAGGAGCCAGCCTGATCCGGTCCGGCACAAGCTTCGTTTTCAACGACGAAGTCACGGTTGAAGTCGCGGAATCGACTCTTGTCACCCGCCAGATCAGCGGCGACATCTATACAAAGGACGATATTTCCGTCGGCCAGCACATCACGGCGTTCGGCGCCTTCAGCGGCCTGGAACCCGGGAACCTCGAAATGGACGCTACGGACGGGATGGTGCGCATGATGATGACGACCGTGCGGGGAAACGTGGTCGAAGTGGACGGGGAGGATCCGGTGGCCGAGCTTACGCTGGATCTGCAGTCCATCGGCAAGTTCAGGGTCGGGAATTTTGATTTCACCGGCACGGGCACGGCGCCCGAGTTCGACGCCGACCCCGCAAATTACGAGATCGACAGCGCCACAATGGACCTCGGGGAAGTTGCGGCCGGGACACCGGTCAAAATCAAGGGATTTGTCGCGCCGTTCGGCATGGCGCCGCCCGATTTTTCGGCCTTTTCCGTCACTAACGTAACCGACCTCAAGGCTTTCATCAGGATCAACTGGGTGCCGGCCTCAGATACGCCCTTTACCGGACTTTCCCCGGAAGGCTTGACGGTCGACCTGGACGGCGCCGGCCCGCTGCACTACCTGGTGCGGGGCAGTGTGGTCACCGATCTCTTCGATCTGCCGGCTGCGCCCGTAATCGCACCGGACCGGGACGGCAGGGGGCTGTATATCCTGAAGATCGGCAGGTCGACTGAAATTCAAACATTCTTTGATGACTTCGTATCCCGGATCGAGGAACTGCTCGATGAGGGGTATGCCGTTGGAAAATTAAGCGAACAGGGATACTTCGACGATTCCGAGGCTGTCCTTGCAACCGACCTCGTCGAAATCCATCTTGCCGATATTCCTTAATTCCCTGAGACGGATACGGACGGCAACCCGCCCGCCTCCTGACGCCGCGCGCTGTCAGGAGGCGGGCTTTTCTTTTTCCCAAAGGGGATCTACTCCCGGCCGGGCCCGTCGGCTCTATTTCAAAGATCCCGCTCTTGCCGATAACGGCAAACTGAATACCGGGATGGACGGCGGCTATCGAATGCTCTGTATGCCGTCCGACATCCCCTGCTCGTAGGTGCTCCAGCCTGAATTCATGCCGTAGGGGCATCGGTGAAAGATTGTTTCAATTCTGCGTATGTTGCCGTTTTCAATTTTGAAAAGCTCCGCAAGCTGCCAGGTCCAGTTCAGGGAATCATGGTCGAAGAAACCGAAGGCGAATACCACCCCCCGTTCCCTGTCTACGGCCACGAAACGGCGATCGCGGATGCGCGTCACGAAGTTGAGAAGCCCGGATTCGAACTGTTCTTTACAGCCCCAATGGGAGGAGTACATGGTCGCGGTCTTCGGATCCGGCCGCTGCTGGCCCGCCGGAACCGGAACATTGGTGGCCGGCATGCCGTTTTCGACGCGGTGGCAGTCGTCCGTAAACGGGTAATAGCCCTTGCCGTCATTCTTCTGCATTCCCGAAAAGTAATAGTCGGCGGTATGGATCAGCTCCTCGCGTGAAGCTCTTTCCGCCTCAGGGATTTCCTCCCTGAAGATTGCGTGAGGCGCGCCCAGCTTTTCCACCCTGGCGCCGGTGGAAAGCGCCCCGGTCATGCCCATCGTATCGCTGGCCGGCCGGATAACGAGCTGCTCCGCCTCCGCAATCAGGCCGTTCGATATTTTCAGCCGGAGCGCCACCGCGACAAGAGCGCCCTCTCCCTGTTTGCCGGCGGACCCTTCACGGGCCGCACCCAGGAAAGCAACCTGCTGGGTCTCCACGTCGGGAACGTAAAATTTGTAGCCTCCCCTGGCGGACATGCCGAACCATAGGCCTTCATTTCCCAACGGCAGCCGCACGCCGTTTTCGGTGAATTTGCAGTCCCTGGAAAAAAGCTCGAGGCTGGGATCGTTTTCCAGCATTGCATCCAGATATCTGTCGACATAATCCTCGAGACAGGCCCGGCCGCAAACGCTTTTACCGGTATTCTGCGCAAAGACGGGAGGAATCAGAATCAGTAACGCCGCGGCAATGATAAGGACCTTCCTCATAACGCATCTCCTTGGTTTTTGGAAAGTGCGAAGCGAAAACTCTATCAGGATTTCAAGGACGCTATCATAATGGAGGATATGAGAATAGATCAACTACTAAGATATACGTAATTTTTTGAGAACATTTTTATTTTGCCCGGGCGAATCTGTTGTGTTTGTTTCGCGAAGCGGAAGGCATTAGAATCGGATCCCGGACATCTTCACAGGAGCCGCAGCGCACGATCGGGGAGTGCCGACAAATGGATTTTTATCAGGAAGCGTCCGAGAAAACAGGCCTGGCGGTGGAGACCGTGAAAAGGATCGAAGACCGCATCCTGCAAAACAGGATTTTCTGCAGGGAACGGGTCCGAAGCGGTCTCTACACCTTCTTCTGCAAAATCGGCATGGTCCGCTACTATTTTTTAACAACGCCGGCGGAAACGATCGCCAGCCACATCGAGTCCATTCTGGCCGCCGAGGTCATCGCCATCAATCGCGGAAACAACCGGCTGGACGTGGACTTCGTGAGCGAACAGCGCGACAGCGCCATGTATCTGGTCAACGACGAGCACGATAAAGCGGTCGAAATAGAGAGGCGGATGGAAACTCTTTTCCCTTCCTACCGCCTGCAGAGCTACCGCACGCCCGGAATCGATCTCCAGTCTCATTTCAGAAGCTATTTCGTCGCGCGGCCGATTTACGAAATGACCGACGCACCGGCTACGGAAACCGACATCAACAAGGTGGCCGCGAGGCAGTTCCTGGAAATGACGACGCAAGAAGCCCGGGACCGGTACCGGAGGGTATTGAAGGAATCCATCTCCTGGAACCAGCCGTACTTCCAGGTGACCGACAAGGTGCGCGAAGAAATACGCATCATGGTTTCCGTGCCGCAGTCGGGCGCTCACAATATCATGTCCGGCATCTCGGACATCATCAACTTCTACGGGCTTGTAAGCATCCACAAGTACGCCGAACCGTTCTCCAACGGGAGGCTGATCATTTCCGTATACCTGGACGCGGCCTCGGCGCGGCCCCATCTGGACAATATCATTACCGATATAAGCCTGGCTTACGTGAATCCAGAAAACGAGCTGTCGCCTCTCATTCGAAGACACGTTCTGTCCCTGCACGAAGTGTTTTACGCCCGGAGCGCCTGGAAATTCACCCATCAGTTTCTAAGCAGCTTCAATATCGAATACATGACCCTCTGGGAGGAACTGAAGGACCGCCCGGACCTCGTGGACATCCTGAGCACCCTGAGGACCCGCCTGGTAAAAGACTCCTATACGGAGTCGCGAATCATCCAGACCATATACAAAAACCCCGGAGCGATTAAAAAGCTGTATGCCGATTTTGAAAGACGCTTCAGTCCCGCCGCCCTAAACAATGAAACCCGGGATCCCCTGAATTTCGACGGCGCCCCCAACGAGATCGACCGCGCGGTTCTGGAGTTCTTCCATCTTTTCAACAAAGCCGTCCAGAAGACGAATTTCTACAAACGGGACAAGACCTCCCTGTCCTTCCGCCTGGACGCGGGCCTGTTCCTGGATCCGATCGAGTATAAGGAGAAGCCCTACGGCGTCTTTATGGTTCTCGCCAGGGAACTGCGCGGCTTCCACGTCCGTTTCCGGGATATTGCACGCGGCGGCATTCGAATCGTCCGATCGAGGGATTCCGAGAATTACGACAAGAACTCCGATTCCATATTCGATGAAAATTACAACCTGGCCCTCACCCAGCAGAAAAAGAACAAAGATATTCCGGAAGGCGGATCCAAGGGGACGATCCTGTTGAACCTGGAGTACCAGGACAGGGAAGAGGTGGCCTTTCAGAAGTATATCGACGGGCTGCTCGACGTGATCCAGCCCCACGAATCCGTGAAGGACAGTTACGGCAGGGAAGAAATCCTGTTCATAGGCCCGGACGAAGGCACGGCCGACCTGATGAGCTACGCCTCCAGGCGCGCCCGGGAGCGGGGCTATAAGTTCTGGCAATCCTTTTCCACGGGCAAGAAACTTTCCGAAGGGGGCATCCCGCACGACGTCTACGGCATGACGACCAACTCCGTTCACGAGTACGTGCTCGGAATTCTGCGAAAGCTGGATTTGCGGGAGGAAAGGATTCTGAAAGCGCAGACCGGCGGACCGGACGGCGATCTCGGCGGCAATGAGATCAGGATTTCCAAAGACATCACCACCTGCGTGATCGACGGAAGCGGCGTCCTGTTCGATCCGGACGGTCTGGACCGCCGGGAACTGGAGGAACTGGCCGGGAAGCGGCTCATGATCGAATATTTCAGCCGAAAAAAACTCGGCCCCCGCGGATTCCTGGTTCGCATCAACGACGCGAATGTCGCTCTTCCGGACGGCACAAAGGTCGTGGACGGCCTGGATTTCCGCAACACCTTTCACCTGCACCCCCTGCTGAAGGCCGACCTTTTCGTGCCCTGCGGGGGGCGGCCCAATTCCATAACCATTCAGAACTGGAAACATCTTCTGGACGACAACGGGGCCCCCCGATTCAGGTTCATCGTGGAAGGGGCCAACCTGTTCCTGACCCAGCAGGCGAGGCTGGCCCTGGAGGCGAAGGGCGTGCTTATCTTCAAGGATGCGAGCGCGAACAAGGGCGGGGTCACATCGTCGTCGCTGGAGGTGCTGGCTTCCCTGGCGATGACGGACCGGGAGTACGGCGATCACCTCTGCGTCCGCGGCGGAAAGGTCCCGGAATTCCGGGATCGTTACATCCGCGATGTCCTCTACACCATAAGGAACAATGCCAGGCTCGAGTTCGAGGTGTTGTGGAGCGAACACGAAAAATCCGGCACTCCTTTTTCCATACTGACGGACCGGCTGAGCGACAGGATCAACAGGGTTTCGGATTCCATCCGGGAATCCGATTTATGGAAGGACGCCGGGATATTCAAGGCCGTCGTGGAAAAGCATTGCCCGCCGTCGCTGGTTCAAATGGTCGGTATCGGGAATATTATCCGGCGCGTGCCCGGCAATTACCTGCAGGCCGTCGTCTCCTCCTGGCTGGCCAGCCATTTCATCTACCAGTTCGGCCTGGATGCGGACGAAATCGACTTTCACGGGTTCATCCACCGTTTTGTGCAATAGAAAGGAAGCCGTTCATTAATACTCCCAGGACCGGACCGTTTCTCAGGATCACCCGGCCGGAGGCCGTCGATTGAAACAAAATTGAAACCTTGAATTCAGCTTTTCCAAACAGTATGGTTCGAATATAATAATCGCAGTTTCACAGAACGAATTATCCAGGTATCCAAGCAGCGCACTGAGTTTTCCGAGAAACGGTATGCCCGCAAACAATGCCTAATCCGGTGATACGGATCCCCGGCGACCCCGGGGGGCTGCAATGAGCCGGAGGGAGAGTGAAAATCATGAAACGCTCGGAAATTTCGGATTTTTTCAGAAAAAGGGACACAGCCTGGCAAGGCCATGATGCCGACGCGCTTGCCATAGGCCACGCCGAAGACGGAGAAATAGAAAGCCCTCTTTGGGGAAAGATCAAGGGCCGCAGCGCAATCCATAAAAGTTACGTGGAGTGGTACAAAATTTTTCCGGACGCGGAGTACATTACCGAGTGCCTGTTGATTGACCGGGACCGGGCTGCGCAGTTCATAAAGATGACCGGCACGCAGCAGAGGGATTTCTGCGGCCTCGCGCCCACCGGAAAGAGAGTCCAGTTCCGCCTTTCCTGCCTGTTCTACTTTACAGGCGGCAAGATAGCAAATGAAATCCGGATCTACGATTTCACCGGCATCCTTCTGCAGCTCGGCGTGCTCAAGGCGAAACCGGCGTTTTGACGGCGGGACATGTTTCCCGCCGGGCGACCGTAAAATCCGGTGCATATAAACTGGAACACGTCCCCAAAAGGACCTCTCCGGAGATATGGAGGTTTATCATGAAGATCGAAGTACGGACGGTTGGAGATGTCAAGATAGTGGATTGCAGCGGGAAAATCACCCTGGGCGCGGGAACGATGTCGGTCCGCAATACGGTCCGGGAACTTCTGGACGGCGGCGCGAAAAAGATCCTTCTCAACCTCGGCGAAATCAGCTATATCGACAGTTCGGGGATCGGCGAACTGGTGGGCAGCTACGCCAGCGCCGCCAGAAACGGCGCGCATTTAAAGCTGCTCAACTTGACGAACAAAATAAAACAGCTGCTTACGATTACGAAGCTGATGACCGTTTTCGACACCTACGACGAAGAAAAAGCCGCCGTTGCCAGCTTTCATTAAACTGCATCGAGCGATCGACGAAATAACAGGCAAGGCTGTTTGTGGTGCGCGGCAACAGCGACATCGGAGCATCGTCTATGGCAGACTGCTATAATATATTGCTGATCGGGATCAACGCCGGGGAGGAAGATTCCGCCCGGGCGCATTTAACCCGTTCCGGGCACAGGATATGGACCGCGGCCGATATAGACAGGGCAAAAAAACCGATCAGCGAGCAGCCGATAGACATTGTCTATCTGAAAGCCGAAGAAGAGGACGGCGCCCTGGGAAGGCTGAAACAGAAAACCGGGCTGAAGCCTTCCCTGCCGGTGGTGATCGTGAGCGACTCCGCTACCAAAAACACCATTCTCGACGCCTGGCGCGAGGGAGCGGCCGACGTCCTTTCCGCCCCACTCACCCCCGATTCCCTGAGCGCCAGCCTCCGGCGCCTCGCCCAGAGGCTGCCGTCCCGCCGGGAGAATCCGGCCTCGCCCGTAACCGCCCTCATTTTTTATCTTGACGAGAGCGGAAAGGAAAACAGGGTCGACATCAGCCCTCCGCGAATGACCCTGGGGAGAAGCGGGGGAAACGACCTGATTTTGAGCCAGAGGGGTGTATCCCGCTGTCACGCCGAAGTGCTGGTCGAGGACGGCGAATATTTCCTGCACGATCTGGACAGCAAGATGGGCACTTTTCTCAACGGCGTCAGAATTCAGCAGGCCCGGTTGACCGACGGGGACAGGATTCAGCTTGGAGGCCCGCAGGGAACGAGCCTTTCATTCCACAAGGGGGATCTCCTGCAAAGCCTTCTGAGCCTCTCGGATCCCAGGGCCGAAACCGGATTGTCGCTCTACGGATTCAAGGAAGTCGGGAAGCTGTTCAAGGCTCTACGGGCTCTCAGCTCCATTGCGGTGCTTGACGACCTCCTCGCCCTGGTTGTGGATACCGCGATTGAGCTGACGGGAGCGGAGCGGGGAGTCATCATGCTCAAGGAACAAAGCGGAGAGCTGGTCTTCCGCTGCGCCCGCGACAACAACAAGCATTCGTTGGACGGATCGTGCTTCCGGACGAGCAAGCGGGTCCCCCAGGATGTTTTCAGGACCGGCCGCCCGGTTATCATCAAGGATCTTGATTTCGATCAGGCAAATGAGGGACACGATTCCACGCGGCAGCTCGGTTTGCGCAGCATTTCCTGCGTTCCCCTGCGCTATATTACCGCGCGCGACAACTTCGGCACATCAACCGTGGGCCCCGCTGAATCCATCGGCGTTCTCTATGTGGACAGCCCCAATATCGGCTCCAAAATGTCGGAAACCCGCATCGACGCGCTGGAAACACTGGCATCGGAAGCCGCGATGGCGATCTTCAACGCCCGGCTTTACAAGGATTCCCAGGACAAACGCAGGTTCGATGAACAGCTGGCCATCGCGAAAGAGATCCAGCAGGCCCTGCTTCCCCAGCCGACCAGGAATCTTGAATTCATCCGGGCCTGCAGCCGGAGCCTGCCCTGCTACTCCATCGGCGGGGATTACTTTGATTACTTCGAACTGGAGAACGGGGATTTCGGATTCGCGGTGGGCGATGTGGCGGGCAAAGGAATGCCCGCCGCGATCCTGGCCTCCCTGGTTCAGGGAATGTTCGCGGCGCAGAATTTCCTCGATGCGCCTATTCCCGCAATTATCGGCGGCGTCAACCGCGAACTGGTTCAGCGCGGGACAGGCAGCCGTTTCGTGACTTTTTTCCTCGGGATGCTCGATTCTGAAGGAAATTGCATCTACGTCAACGCCGGGCACAATGCCCCGCTCCTGGTGAGCCGCGACGGTTCCATGAAGGAGCTGCAGACGGGGGGAACGGTCCTCGGCCTTTTCGCCGACGCGGCCTACGAGCAGGGCTCCGTCCGGATGCAGCCGGGCGATCACCTGGTGCTGTTCACCGACGGCGTCATCGAGGCCCTCAATTCCTCCCAGGAGGAGTACGGTCTCCCGCGGCTGGTGGACCTCCTGCGGTCGAATGCGCGATCGAACGCCGCGGTGATCCTGTCCCGTCTCGAGGAGAGCGTCCTTTCCTTTTCCGCAAATGCGCCCCAGCACGACGACATCACCATGATGGTCTTGGGATACCGCGAACAACCGGCGTAAACAGCATTGCCTCCACCCCGCGGGCGCACAACGACATCCCTTCGGATCCGGCGCCTGTTTCGGGGCGGGAAGTTCGCAGCCGTTTGGGCATACTGTCAGCGTGCGGACATAGCGGACCCTGCCGCTCTCAGGAGTCCGCGGCGGCGGAAACGGAAGAAGGAACCTCGGTTGTCGGCAGAAGCACCGTAAAAGTCGTCCCCATGCCGACACGGCTCTCCACCGTGATGTTCCCGCCCAGGCGGCGCACGATCCCCTGGGAAACCGACAGACCCAGGCCCGTTCCCTTCTCCTTCACTTTCGTGGTGAAGAACGGGTCGAAGATGCGGGGCAAGATATGCTCCGGTATGCCCGCGCCGTTGTCGGTTATTTTAATCTCTATAAACCCCCCTTGGCTGCTTTTGGAATCGGTAATGGCGATTTTGCCTTTGGGGGGGAGAGCGTCCACGGCGTTGAGAATGAGGTTTATGAATACCTGCTGCAAAGCCTGTTCGTCGCCGTGAACGGGGGGAAGGTCCGGCGTCAATTTTATCTGCAGGTCGATCTTAGCCAGCTTGACCCGGTTGTGAACGAGGCGTATGGAACCCTCCAGCAGTTTCTCCAGGTCCATGGCGACAATTTTGTATTCGCTGGCGCGGGCGAAATCGAGAAGATGCCGGACTATCACCTTCGACCTATCCGTTTCCTTGATGATGTCCCGGACCAGATCCAGTTTCTCTTCGTCCGGCAGCCGCCCGAAGTCCTCTTCGAGGAGGCCTGCCGTCAGCATGGTGTTGTTCAAGGGATTGTTCAGTTCGTGCGCGACGCCGGCGACCAGCGTCCCGACGGCGCGCAGTTTGTGGGACTCGATCAGGATCTTGTGGCGCTTGTCCAGCTCGCGGATCATGTGGTTGAAGGCAAGCCCGAGCTGGGAAAATTCATCGCGGTATTTCCTCTTCGGCAATATGGGAGAAAAGTCCCCCTCCCCGATCCTGTTGGTGTACTCAAGGAAACGGTTCAGCGTCGAAAGGATGTTCTTCACCAGGAACGAGGTGATGACGATGATCAACACCATCAGGATTCCGAGGAAGTAAAAGGGGACGCGGCGGGAGAGCGAAAGGGCCCCCTCGACCGCCTCCCGTTCCTTTTCTACGAAATTTGTGGCGTCGGAAACCAGCTGCCCTCCATACTCGCGCAGCTCCGGCTCGTACCGGTTCCGTTCATCGGTGTCGCCGGCCTCGCCGACCTTCTCCAGCACCTTATGGTAGTTGCTCAACTGGAGGGACATGCCCCGGATGGAATTGCGCCCCAGTATCTTCTCAATAGTATTCTTGTTTTTTTGAAGAATCTCCTCGGCGGTCTGCAGGTGCTGCATGGAATCTTCAAGGTTGGTCCCGTAAAGAAGAAAATTCTTTTCAAAACGGCGGGCCTGCTGTATCTCGGCAAGATAGTCGCCAGCCGCCTCCAGAAAAAGAATTTTAGCCTGGATGCCGGAAAGCGCGTAAATGGACCATAAAGCCACAATCATGGAGAATGCAAAGATCACCAGAAAAGCAAGGAAGAGCCTGAAGCGGATGCTGATGACCGGCCGGGACTTGAGGGCGATATCCTCGAGGTATTCCTTGCCCAGCTCCCGACTGGGAGTGTTCGGGCTGCCGGGCGGCATCGGGTTGTCTTGGACCGTCATGTTCATGATAGAAGGTTCCTTGCCGGCTGCCCGAAGCGGAAGCAGACCTCCCGCATCGAACCCCGTACGGGGGAATCGAGCCTTACGAAAATGACTGGAACTTCCCCGCCAGAAAATGATCCGCGAACATTGTAACGTCGCTGTCCATGTGCATCAACATATCCAGCTGCCGCGAACAGACCAGGAGACGGCCGAGCAGCGTGAGGGCCAGCCGGGTGTCCTGCGAGGGGTAATTCCGGAACCAGGCCGTGATCAGATCGCCTTCCCGGGTCACGCCGAATCGGGACTCCCTCAGGACCCTTTCCAGAAACCCCGCGCGGCGTTTTCGCCGTTCATCGCTTCCGCCGCCGCTGTGAAACCGCAGCTGGATGTAGTTGTTCCGTTCTCCCGGCCCGAGAAGGGAATCCACCATGGCGTAGTGGTAGGCGAAACGGGCGTTGAAGTTCATGTAGTCCCGGGCGTAAATAAGGTAATTGGGATCTTTTCTGCGGCGCGGGCCCTTCGCCCCGCCGAACACCTGATCCTGAAGATCGCTGGAGATCGCCGCGTGGACCCCGCCCCAGCGGTCCGGCCAGGCAAGCCGGCGGTCGGAGAACCCTTTCCAGAAGGCTTCAAAAGGAGTGCTGGAAAGAAATTCCGGCGCCAAGGCCTTTTCTTCCGCCGGCAGTTCCTGCTCCAGGGACAATACATGAATCGGCATTGGGATTTCAGATTTAAGCCGCTTTGTTTTCCGGTTCAGGAATCTCGAGTGTTCATCCCCGAACCGGAACATGGACCGTACGGCCATTTCGTGAATGAAACGGATGGCGTCATGAACGGAACGGCAGCGTCCGGGCTTGAAGCCCGGCCCGAAAGGATCGACCAGGTTCAAAGCCAGGATGTTGCGGAAGAGCGGCCCCTCCTCTTTCCGTTTCCCGGCGGATGCCAGCCTTGCCAGGACGCGCTCTTTCATTCCCGGCCAGAGGGATCCCGGATAAACCCTGCGCCTTGAGGCGTCGACGCTTATTACATGGCCTTCCCGCAGATCCGCGATTTGTCCGCCGGCCTGGAATATGGACGGGACGGCGAATTCCCGGAGAAGCGTCGCCAGGTGCCCCACCGGGCTCCCTTCAGCCGCGATCACCGCAGCGGCTTCGGACAGCAGCGGCGCCAGGTCCGGGGTCGGCTGCCTGACAACCAGAACGGCTCCTTTGGGAATGGGATCCGGATTTTCCGCGGAGCGCACGGCAACCGGGCCTTCAGCCCTTCCGGGGAAAATAGTGGTTCCCTTGCCGATAAGCCATGTCCCCTTCCCGGGCTTCACCTCCCCGGTTTTAACGGAACCGGCCGGCTGCACCCTGCGGGCCTGCAGCAACCGGACATGACCGTTTTTATCCACAGCCCACTCGATGTCCAGATCGTGGCCGAAGGCGACGGCGGCTTTCCATGCCGTTGCTCCGACTTCCCTTATCTCTTCCCGAGACAGGTACTCGAGCTTTTCGACCGGGATCCCGGACGCCTGCATGCGCCGGATTTCCGGTCGCGCCTGCCGCGAGAGTGCAATGCTGTCCGGTACGCCGATGCCTTTAACCACCGCTTGACCCAGGCCATTCACGCAATGGATTGCCATGGTGTCGGATTCCGGGTCCACGGGATCTACCGTGTAGGCAACGCCGGCCGCCCTGGCGTCGACCATCGGCATAAAAAGGACCGCCATGGGAGTATCCACTTCCCGGAAACCACAATGGATCCGGTACGTGATGGCCCGTTCGCTGAACTTGCCCGCAATTACTTCCCTGTAGGCCCGCGGAAGATCCTCCGGGGAAACATTCAGAACACTGTCGAACTGGCCGGCAAAAGAAAACCTGCCGTCTTCGCCGACGGCGCTGGACCGTACCGCCCATAAAGAGGTTTCCGCCGCGCCGCAAGCGGCGGCTTGCCGGCGGATCTCCTCGTGCAGGGACGCCGGCAGTTCCGCGGAAACTATCGCTTCCCGGATCGATCCGGACCGTTGGCGGAAGCGGTCCCGGTCCGACGTATACTCCAGGTCCTTCAGCAGAAGCCGAATCTGTTCGAACAGCTTCCCCTTTCTCAGAAACTGCTCATACGCGCCGGTGGTGAGAACGAAGCCTTCCGGCACGCGGCCGGGGAAATTGTGATACAGCGATGAGAGGCCGGCGGCCTTTCCCCCGACCAGGCCGGGATCCAGGGATTCCTCGTCGTTTAAAGGAACCGACAGAGGGCGTTGCTGCCGTTCGGAGACCTCCTGCTCTTTTCCGTTCACCTCCCGCCGGATCCTGTCAAGCGCGCCGAATAAAGCGGAATGCCGGCCATGGCTCAGGATATTGAGTTCCTGGGCCATAAGGCAGGTTTCATCGAATAACCGCCTCACGGAGCGGCGCACCTGAAAATCGGAAAAAGCAAGATGATTGTAATCCGCTTCCAGATCGGAAAGAATTTCGAGAACCCGGCCGTTTCGATTGAGGATCGCCCGCAGAGTTTCATAGCGATACCTGAATCTCCAGTTATAGTCATTCTCTTCGGCCTTCAGCTTCCCGGCCATGAGTCCGCCCCCTTTCCCGGAATTTCATTTGTCCAGTTCCTTGGCGGCCTTGTCGATGATGGATCGAAGATCGTTCGGCTTGAAAGGTTTGGCGATGAAATCGAAAGCTCCCTTGACCAATGCCTCTTGAGCGACCTCAACAGTGGCGTACCCGGTGATGATTATGACTTTGGTTTTTTCGGAACGCGCCAGGACCTGTTCGAGGACCTCGAGCCCGTCGATATCGTCCATCCGGATATCGGACACAACGATATCGAACTGTTGTTCGCTGAAACGCTCCAGCGCTTTCCTGGCATCGGTAAAGGCCTCGACGATGTCGCCGTCTTTTTCCAGGGCCGGTTTCAGCCTTTTGCCCACGATATTCTCGTCGTCGATAACCATGATCCGCAGGTTTCTGTTCATGGGATACCTATCCTTATCTGTAAACCGACTGGCGGCCCGGCTCAACGAAGCAGAATGGAACCCAGTCGAACCAGCTGTTTCTCAAGGTCGTCGGTCGGGACATCCCGATACCAGGCTAAAATTCCCTCCCCGGTTTCTTCCACCTGAAATCCGCGGGAAAGTTCGTGCCTGGAATCGAAGGGTTTCCGGAAATACAGAAAAATATAGTCGGAGGCAACGTCTCCGGAAAGCGTCGCTTCGAGATGGATTTTTCCTTCATTGCAGCGCAATCCTAGGCTGATCGATTCCCGGTCGAAGATCATCCGGCGTTCGATTCCCGATTCCGTTGCGGAAATTCCTGCCGAAACGGGATTTTCAACGGATCCCAAACGCATCAGGCCGAAAGGGCGGCACGGGATATCCCCCGGAGATACGAAGCCCTTGCCTCCCGCCGGTGCGATCCCGTTTATATCGAAGGTTTGCAGCAGGCCGCCGCCGCTCAATTTCACTTTCCCGGAGTATGAGCCCGCATTTTCGACCGGTTCGTCTTTCCCGCAATTGCCGATTACGGCATCGGCCGCGGTTCGGATAAAATCCATGACGGACGGCGAGCCCCGCTCCAGCGGGCCCGTAAACCAGTTCACTACCGCCGACAGAAGCAGCGTCTCCGGGTCTTTATCCTTATGGGCGGCCGAAAGGGGAAAATGTTCCATGCGCATGATGCCGGGGGATTGAAGAAACTCCTCCCGTGCGAATTTCCTTTGCGCATCGAGCCGGCGATATACGTTCCGTCCGGCGGCCGGGGCCAGGACGGATGCGTCGAACGCCATCATGGCGGCGTTTTCCAGGACGCCGTCGACCAGAGACAGGACATAATGCCTGTCGAAAATGTATTCCTCCCCGAGCTTGTCCTTTCCATCCTCGATGATGCGGATCATTTCCTTCATATTCTCCAGAAATTTCCGGAATCTCAGGAATTGCAGGAGAAGTTCCGTCCGGGCGTTACGGATTCGAGCGCCGCCGCCTATTTTTTCAAGAATTCCAGCCATGGCCCCCCCTCCTTTTCAAACGGAAGACTCTGGTATCGGCCCGGATTGTTTGGAAGAAACGCCCGTCGTCAGGCTTGTCTGGATCTTCCTGCGCTGGAAATAGGCTTTCAGTACGAAGAAAAGGATCAGGGCCCCGCCCGTTATCCCGCTGGCATACAACAACGCCTTGCTCGCCAGGTTGAAATAGGGATTATAGGAAGGATCCATATCGAGATATCCGAGCTGCTGCAGGTAGGTGGGGATATTGACCAGCCTGCTCAGAACGCACAGAAGGATAATCAGGGCCGTAACCATGCGGATGAAGATCTCCTTTACGACCTTTGTCCCGTAGGCCCCGATATAAATGCCGAAAAGGGATCCGGAAAAAAGCAGCAGGACCAGGCGCAGGTCCACCATGCCTTTGAATGCATAGGTCAGCGCTCCGAAGGCCCCGTTGAATTGCGCCAGGAACAGTTCGCTCCCGGCCGCCACCGAAGCGGAAACCCCGAAAACATAAATCATGGCGGGAACGCCTATGAAACCCCCGACGCCGATGGTTCCGGCCAGGTACCCCGTCGCCAACCCGCAGAACAGAACCACCCACAGGGAGACTCGGACGTCGGCCACCTGGAAGTGGATTATGGGGTGAAGATTGAATCTGCTCAGAAAATCCACAATCTTTGTGGAGGGCCCGCTGCCGTTCCCGCTGCGGGTGTTCATAATATCCTTCAGCATGGAGAGCGACACCATCGAAAGCACGACGACGAACACGATGCTGATATAAAGGTCGACTCCGGCTCCGCCCTCCTGCGCATCCCCCCCGCCCGACATAAGGTCCATGAGCCATGCGGCAAGCTGAATTCCTATGGCCCCGGTTATGGCCATGAAAACGGAGAGCTTCTTGTCGACATTCCCCAGTTCCGCGTGCTTCCTGGATCCTATCAGGGCCTTCCCGAATTTATGCGTGATGTTGCTGGCCACGGCCACATTCCCCACCACCCCGAGGTTCATCATCCCCGGAGTCATGAAGAACGCGCCTCCGGAGCCGATGAATCCGCTCAGCATCCCCCCGATGAACCCGAGGAACATGACCTGCAGAGCGATGGACCACGTCATTTCTATGAATTGATGCCCGAGTATTTCGTTCATATATTCATCCTTCCCGCATTCACCCTATCCGTTTTCCCATGAACACTGCCGGATCCGGACTACTCCAGCTTTATGAGCTTCAGAACGTAATGGGAAAAACTGCCGTAAATCCAGGCCACTATCGGGACAAAAAGCGCTACCAGAGCGGCCGACAGCACCCGGCGCCCGGTGCCGGGCGCCGATGTGAATTGAAGAACGGCCTCCTGATTGTAGAAAACAGCCAGGTAGACCGCGACAGTCGCGACAGCGCAGAGGGCCATATGAAGCCACTGTTTGGTTCCGAAGAGATACTGGCCCTTGAGATCCTCCGTGCTGATGACGGGAATTTTTAAATGGTCGGCCAGAAAACTGATGAGATCCCGCCTCATGCGCTTCCGGACCGACATCTCTCTGGCCAGGAAAACATCCCCGACCACCACCAGGCTGTTTTGCTCGGACCGGTTCAGGCTGGAAAGAAGTTTCTGCGCCCCCCCCGGAATCGTTCGGACCGTGTTGGCCCGCCCCACTTGAATCAGCTTGTCGAAGGTTTTAGCCACGCCGTCGGGATGCCCCTCATGGGACAATGCCGGCGAGGCGTCGTCCAGAATGCCTCCATCCGCGGCTCGACCCGATGACGCCGCAGCCGGCGCAGTGACGGCTTCAGGAGCCGCCGCTCCTTTTCCTTCAAGCAAACGGATCAGTTCGATGGAAGCGTTCCACTTTTCCGCCACCTGGATGACCTGTTCCAGCGAAGGCGCGTCGGGATCGAAACTTTCCTGGATGTAAAGGATATTGGTGGTCGCAACGGTGCAGACAATGGACTGGATGCCGTCAATTTTTCCCAGCACCTCCGGAATAAAGGCGGCTTCTTTCGACTGGCGCGGAAGATAAGTGACGGCGACATTCCCGTGGTCCGCCTTCACCGTCACGCCGATCTCCCGGGTTCGGTCGTCCCTCCCTATGGCTAACCGGCAGCGGGAAGCGAGGAGCCTGTCCTGCACGGCCTGCATCGAGGCGGGCGTCGCCTTGAATTCCGGAAGCTGGGCTATGGAAACCAGCGCGGATGCGGAATTCTCGGCCGTCATATTCAGGAAGTTGATTGTAACATCGTACAGTGAGGGGTCTTCCCAGTCGGCGTTGTACAGGGTGCGAACCCATCGGCGGCGGTCTTCATCGACCTGGTCGTTGTATCGCTTGGCCTTTTCCCGCGTCAGGTTCGGCATCCGCCGCAGGGTCATCTTGATGCGCTCTTCGTCGTTGGCGATGGCCCGGATCCTTAGAACATGGCTGATACCGGGCAGGACCAGGTGGCCGGTTCTTCCATGATAGACTACGCTCTTCTCCAGGGCGCGCCCGCATATCTGCTCGCATATGAAGGCCTTCATCAATTCCATCTGCAGGGCCAAAGCCTCGGTGATGGGATGGCGCTTGAGAACGGCCGATTCGATTTTGCCCACGGGAATTCCCCGATCCGTCGCCCCGTCGGTGAGGGTTTCGCGGGCGATGCAGTCGTATCCCAATTTTTGCGCCAGTTTCACGGCCAGTTCGTTACCGTATCCGAAACTGCCGCGGGAAACGCAGATAATTTGCATAGGAGTCCATCCTCCTTTTTTTCTTTAAGTGCCTGCTCTCATGCCCCTGGTTCTAGGTACCGGCGATACGATGGAGCAGGGGAGCATGCCTGTGAGCTTGCCGAGCCAATGGCAGGTTTTTCCCGCGCCGAGCTTCCCGATCATCCTCTCGTCGCTGCCCCAGACGATAACTGCCAGGCCGGAATGCACGGCCAGGTACTTCAGCAGCTCAGCCGCTTTGTCCCCTCCGTACCGGATGTCTTTCGACACCCTGATCCGCGCCTTCTGGATCGGCTCCACAAATTCCTTAACCAGGACTTCTTCCGGACAGGATGAACGCAGCGCCTCCTGGACCAGCATCAGGAGCAGAATCGGCATCTCCAGCCTTCGGGCCAGTTCTATGGAATAAAGAACGCTTTCCTCCCGGATGTTGCAGTCCTCGCACAGGACCAGAATTTTCTTTTCCCTGACCATCGCATCTCCGTTGATCCGCATCTGCCGAGAATCTTTTCGCGAAATGCGGGCCAAGGCGCCGGTATCGGTGACTTCCGGATCGCGGCATCCTTGGCTGCTGCAGAATAGGACCATGGGCTTCAAAAGAATGCAATTGGTGGTCCAAAGAAGCCTGGAGGGATTTATATAAAGAAAAGAAGTATTTAGGGTAATTCCCCCTGGGAGCGAGGTGTTGCATCGTGCAACAGCAAAAGCGGGGATTCATTAAAGAGTCCGTGTTTATCGATCAGGAAGCATGTAACAATTTGCAACTGATAGTGTTGCAAATTATTACTTTATTCTTCAAATTCCTGCTGCTTCAATTTCCGATACAGCGACACGCGGTCGATTCCCAGAATTTTAGCCGCATGGGTTTTATTATGTCCCACCCGGGAAAGTACCCACTGGATATAGTCTTGCTGGATTTCCGAAAGGGTTTTCATCATGCCCTTTTCCTTGCGAAAGGCAACGGTTTCAAAGGCCCGCAGGTCGGAGGGCAGATCCCGGGCTTCAATCCGGCTTCCGGGGGCGAGGGCGGCGGCCCGTTCCACGATATTCTCAAGTTCCCTTATGTTGCCCGGGAAGCTGTAGTTCATCAAAAGGCCCATCGCTTCTTCGGAAAAACCGTCGAAATGTTTTTCCATCCGGCCGGCCGCTTTTTTAAGGCAGTTCATGCCGAGAAGCGGTATATCCTCCTTTCTCTGCTCCAGTGTCGGAAGCTGGATGGCGATCACGTTCAAGCGAAAATACAGGTCCTGGCGGAAAATCCCCGCTTCCACCAATTTTTTCAGGTCTTTGTTCGTTGCGGAAAGAATTCGGATATCCACCGGGATGGGGCTGGAACTTCCCACCCGGAACAGCTCTTTTTCCTGGACTACCCGCAGTATCTTAGCCTGCATGGTGGGGGACATGTCTCCGACTTCGTCGAAAAAAACCGTGCCTCCGTCCGCGCTTTCCAGGAGCCCCGGGGTGGTCTTTGAAGCTCCGGTGTAAGCGTCCTTTTCATGGCCGAAAAGTTCGTTGGCCAGGAGTTCATCCGCGAAGGAAGCGCAGTTGAAAGCCAGGAAGCGCCTGTCCCTTCTTCTGCTGTGATTGTGAATTGCCCGGGCGATAAGCTCCTTGCCTGTACCGGATTCTCCGACTATGAGCACATTCGCTTCCGACTGCTTCATCCTGTCAATGGTTGATTTTATTGCCTGTATCTTCGGTGAATTCCCGATGATATCGGGGGAGTGGAATGCGCCTTCCTGCTCCAGTTCCCGGACCCGCGTCTTCAAACGGCTCCTCTCGAGAGCCTGTTCCACGATGTGGTACAGTTCGTCGGAACGGATCGGCTTCTGCAGATAATGAAACGCGCCCTTCCGGGTCGCCTGGATTGCGGAATCCACCGAAGCATACCCGGTAATGACAACGACTTCCGTATCCTGGGATACCTTTTTGGAATATGCGAGCACTGAAAGGCCGTCGATGCCGCCCAGGACCAGATCGGTGAGCACCAGGTCGAATTTCAGTCGGTCCAATAAATAGAGCGCCTGCTCCCCGGTCGGGGCCGTAAGGACCTCGAATCCTTTTCTCTCCATGAGGCTCTTCATGCGGTCGAGAGCCGTCTCTTCGTCGTCGACAATCAGGATTCGACAGGGTGCGGGCTTCCCATCGATTTTCCCCTCATCCTTTTTCATTTCTTCAGCCCTTCCGCGCCCCGATACCGGCATCGAAATTCCGGATCCAAAGTCCCGAAACGCTCCCGTTATGTCGGAACGGATTTTTCGAGTTTAGCACCGATGGATTCCTGGAGCACAAGGGATTTGAGGTAGCGGCACGCCCAGCCGAAGACGACAGGGATGTATGCAAGCCCTGCGGCGACTATGCCGATCCAGACCCCCTGCAGTCCCCATTCCAGGCGAACCCCGAAAAGCCATGCGAAAGGGACCGTGAACACGATCGTCCGTATCAGGGTAGCCGCCAGCGCGAAGACGCCCTTCCCCGTGCCCTGGAAAAGCCCCGAGGAGAGCATGCCGAAGGGCACCGTCGGAAGGAGCACCCAGGCGATGCGAAGGAATTTCTCCAGTTCCGGGACCAGCACACTGGACTCTTCGGACCAGGTGAAAATCCACGTGATCTGTGGGGCGAAAATAAGGACCGCCAGGGCCAGAACCAGCTCCACCGCGACTCCGGTCCTGAGAGCGAAAAAATAGGCGGTCGCGGCTTTCCTGAAATCCGACGCCCCGAAGGCGGCCCCCGTCACGGAGGTAACGGCGCTGGCCACCCCAAGCATCGGAAGGGTGGCGATGGAGACAATGCGCCAGCCGCTCGTATACACCGCCACGCCTATGCTCCCTCCGACACGGGCAATGATCGTCGTCAGCAGAAACGTCATCAGAGACATGGACATCTGCGAAACGGACGCGGGAAGCCCCACTCTGCCGATATCGTAGAGAATATTGCGGTCGAAGCGAAATCCCCGGAAGCGGAAAGTTACAAATGTCTTTTTCTGCACAAAGAGCCAGTAAAATGCAGGCAACGTCGTCAGAAACATCGAGAGAACGGTCGCGATAGCGGCCCCGGCTACGCCCAGGTCCAGGCCATAAATCAGAACGGGATCAAGTATGATATTGGCGACTCCTCCGAGCGCCATGGCAACCATCGCGCGTTTCGCATCCCCTTCGCTTCTCAGCAGGGAAACCGCGAGGGCGTTGAAGAAAAGAAACAGGCTCCCGAGGAAAATGATCCTGGAATACGTTATGGAAAGGCGCAGGGCGTTTCCGGTCGCGCCCATGAATTCCATCAGGGCGGGAAGCAGAATCCACATGACGACGCAGGTAATCCCCCCGAGGATCAGGCTGGAAATGACGCTGTGGGCGGCGACTTTGTCGGTCCCGGCCTTATCGCCGGCCCCGATTCTGCGGGAGATCGCCGCCCCGCCGCCGATGCCTATTCCGTTGGCCAGCGCATTTGCCAGGAAGAAAAACGGAAAGGTGAAACCCACGGCCGACAGGGAGTCCGGACCCCTGCCCGAAACCCAGACGGCATCCGCCAGGTTGTAGAGGGTCTGAAAGGACATTGCCACGACCATCGGGATCGACAGCCGGATGATCGCTTTTTTGGGATCGCCGAGCAGGATTTTTACGCCTGCGGTTTCTTTTCTTTCGGCGGGAATGGCTGCGCTCCTTTTATATATGGACCGCCTGCATGCCCTGGGCGTTGTAGCGGTCGCCGGATGCGGCCCCTAGGGGGAACGCCTCCTCAAGGCGGCGCAGTTCGGTCGGAGTGAAGCGGATCCGGCACGCATCCAGGTTTTCTTCCAGGTGCCGGCTGCGGCAGGTTCCCGGGATCGGCACGATGTCCTCCCTTTGAGCCAGGACCCAGGCGAGGGCCAGCTGCGCCGGTGTGCAGCCTTTTTCCTCGGCCATGTAGCGGACGGCCTCGACCAGGTGCAGGTTGTGCCGGAAATTTTCCCCCATGAAGCGGGGGTGGCGGCGCCTCCAGTCGTCCGGAGCCAGATCTTCGTTATTTTTAAAACGGCCCGTCAGGAAACCGCGCCCCAGCGGGCTGTAGGCCACGAAGCCGACATCCAGCTCCTTGCAGGTATTGAGGATCCCGATTTCGGGATCGCGGCTCCAGAGCGAATATTCCGTCTGCAGGGCCAGGATCGGGTGAACGGCGCAGGCCCGGCGCAGTGTGTCCGGTGCCGCTTCGGACAAACCCAGGTAGCGCACCTTGCCCGCGCGGACAAGTTCGGCCATGGCCCCGACCGTATCCTCGATCGGGGTATGCGGATCCACCCGGTGCTGGTAATAGAGGTCGATGGTTTCGACCCCGAGCCGCCCGAGACTCGCGTCGCACGATGCGCGCACGTATTCGGGGCGGCCGTTGACGCCCACGAAATCGCCCCTGGAATTCCGGACGTTGCCGAATTTCGTAGCCAGAAAAACCCTGTCCCGCCTCCCGGAAACGGCGCGCCCGACAAGCTCTTCATTGCGGCCCATGCCGTATATGTCGGCCGTATCCAGAAAATCAACACCCAGATCGATGGCGCGATGAATGGTCGCCATGGATTCGGAGCCGTCGGCCGAACCGTAGAAATCCGACATCCCCATACAACCCAGGCCTATCGCAGAAACTTGCACCCTCAGACCCAATTTACGTTTTTCCATAGCGCCTCCTCCCGCTCGAATGCGGTCCGGCGGTATCGGGGATCCTGCGGGAACGCCGCCGGATCGATGCCCGACATCGACCGGATTACCAATAAAATAATGCAAGACAATCCTCGCCGTAAAGGCAATGATTCCAATAAAGCCCGGCGGCGCCGCACGCCAAGGAATCAAAAGATGCCTGCAGAGGAGGCACAATGTGCGCTTTCCGGCTCAAAATTGAGAACAGAATCCGGGTGACTATCGAAGCCCGCCGACATAAAATATGCGCGTTGATGCAATAGGTATCATGAAAAACAGAAGAAATTATTACCGCATTTTAAAAGTCCAGCCCGATGCGCCGGTGGAAATCATCCGGGCCAGCTACCGCACCATGATGCGCGAACTGAAGATCCACCCGGACCTGGGAGGGTCCGCATCCGAAGCTTCAATCCTGAATGAAGCCTACGAAACATTGAGCGACCCCAGGCGCAGGGCAGCCTACGACGAAAAAATCCGGGCGCACCGTTTCCAGAGGGCCGATTCCTCCCCACCCAAGCCGGATCCGGGCTCTACGGAAGCCGCCTGCTGCCCTTTCTGCAGGAAGCCGCTCGCAATCCCGAAATCCGCGGAAGTCAAAATCTGTCCCGTCTGCGGTTCGCCGTTGCCCTCCTTCCGGCAGCCGGACCTCGATCGCGAAAGGCGCCGCACCATAGCACGCATGAAAAAGAACGATCCCATCGCCTATTCTTGCGAATGGCCGGAAACCCCGAAAAAGGGAACCATGATCGACCTTTCCCCGAAGGGTATGCGTTTTCTGTGCCGTGAAAACCTCGGCAGCGGCACGGTCCTGAAAATAACCGCCCCCCTGCTCAAGGCATGCGCGGTGGTCACCAATCAGAAGCAGGTGGACGAGAAAGGAGAGAAAAACTATTCAATCGGCATCTCATTTATCTCCGTGATTTTTGAAGAAACTAAGGGAGCTTTCCTTTCCGTCTCCGCCTGAATCCGGGTGCTGTGCTTGAGGATGACGGCGAACAGTTCCTCGACAAAATCCGGGGGCAGATTCAGGGACTTCGCCCAATCCTCCCTCCGCTTCAGCATCCGTTTCTCCCGGTCGGGGTCCGCAACCGGCGCCGATTGGCGCCTCTTTATTTCCCCGATCCGGCGGGCCGCTTCGATCCGGCGGGCGAGGGCCGATAAAATCTGCAGGTCGTACTCGTCGATCATGCCGCGCAGATCCCGCTTGCGCGGCTTGGGCAAGCTCTCGGGCTCCATCTTCCGACGCCGGACCGCAGCCCGTTCCCAGGCGAGAGCCACCCCCTGATCCGAAACCAGGCCGCTTATCAACGAAAGGCTTTGATGAAATCGGCGGAGCGCCCGGGCAATGCCGTCCCTATTGGATTCCAGAATCCCCTGCCACATTCCAGTCCTCCGATCAGTCTTTCCTCGCCGACGCGCACGACGGAATCCTCCGGATGAAACTCGCGGCTTGCGAGCTTGTAGGGCGTGGAAACGATGACGGCGTCCCGGACTCCCGGCATCATGGAAACCGCGCCGATATCGAGCCGGTTGCGGTCCCCGACCACGCCGAGGATGGTATGCTCGACGCCGTCGGAACGGTGCACCGTAAGCCCCGCTTCCTTTATCTTATTCTCCACCGCCTTGACCTGGGCTTCCGTCGCCTTGGCTTCACAGATAATGATCATGAATGTTCTCCCTAACCCGAGCTGCAAAAGGATTAAATAAAAACGGCCCGCCGATCATCCCGGCGGGCCGTTTTTGCTTTCTGTATCCTGAAAAAAGAAAGTGCGGACAGAGCCCTCATGGACCGGGTCGATGGGAGCCGTAATAATAATGGACACGCTCGAGCAGGCTCATTCCGTCTCTTTCTTCCTGTGCAACTCTTAATTTATATTTATAAACGCAACCGTCGAAATCCCCTGGTTCCGCGGTTGTATGGGTAAATATATAACTTCGCAGTGCAGAGGGCCAGAGTAAAAAAGCGCGCACCGGCATTTGTTTAAGGCCGTACTGATGAGGGATGGAACATTTGTGAAGCTGAAATTCCCTGGTGCGCCCGGGTTTTCTTTTCCTATACTATAGTCCGACGGCAGAAATTAAATTCCGGAATCGGCACGGTTTCCGGGCGAAGCCGAAGGCGAAGGCTGAAGCAGGGCCGAAGCTTCGCTTCGGCTAGAGCGAAGCCGGATGGAATATCCTGCGACTGCGGATGAGTTTTTGGGGTTCGGTATCGGGGTCGGTTTTTTAAATCTCGAACCCGATTCCGACCCCGATGCATGACCGTAACAGTTTTTCGCTTCGAAAGAATCACAGCTCAGATCAGGGGGGACCTCCAATGACAGGCGGATACACGGGCAAAATATTAAGAATCAACCTGACCCGGAAGGCCACAGGCACGCTGGACACGGAACCATACCGGAAATTCGGCGGAGGCCACGGCATCGGTTCCGCAATCTTCTGGGACCTTGTAGGCGATCAGCTCCCTTTCAGCGCTCTCGATCCCAGGAATGTGTTGACTATCATGACCGGACCCTTTTCGGGCGTGGTCGTTCCCTCGGCCGCGGGAAGGTGCGAGGTGCAGGGCCTGGGCCCGCAGGGATACCCGGTGGAATGGTTTACACGCAGCAACTTCGGCGGCCGCTTTTCCGCGCAGCTCAAATACGCGGGGTGGGACGGCATCGTTGTAGAAGGAGCCTCCGACGACCCCGTGTGGGTGCAGATTACCGACGACAAGGTTTCTTTCGAAAACGCGCGAACCCTCTGGGGCCTGGACGTCATGGAGACCCAGGAGGAAATCTGGAGGCGGGTCAATCCAGGCTCCAGATTCGGCGAATGGGCCGACATCGGAGAGCGCTGCACTACCCAGAAGCCCGCCGTACTGTGCATCGGGCAGGCGGGAGAGAGCCTGGCCAGGATTGCCTGCCTCATCCATGACGCGGGCAACGGCGCCGGACAGGGAGGCTTCGGCGCGGTCTTCGGCGCAAAGAAACTGAAGGCCGTCAGTGTCGTCGGGACGGGAAGCGTGCACATCGCCGATCCCAAATCCCTGATGGATGCCCGGCTTTGGTACCGGAAATTCCAGTACGACGTGGATAATCCGAGAATGGAAGAGCCCCGGAATGCCTTTGTTTTTTCTCCCGTCAACAACAGTCCGGCCGATGATAATTTCCTGAATAAACAGGTTCCCTTTGAACCGGCGCGGGCTCAGGCATGCGCCGGCTGCGCCAAAGCCTGCCGCCAGCGGCTGGCCGGCGCAATCAGCAATGAATCCAGTTGCGAAGACACAATCTGGGCGATCGGCATCCAGGACTCCCCCAAGGACCGCAAGGTAGCCTGCGATCTGGTGCAGCAGTACGGCGTGAACGCTTTTCAGATGCGCCCGATGCTGGCCTATATTGAAGCCCTCCACAAGAAAGGCCTGCTGGGACGGGGGAAAAAAATCGAGAGCGACCTGCCGATGGAGCTCTTCGGCAAAGTGGAATTCGTCCACGCACTGATGCGAAAGATCGCGAACAGACAGGATATAGGGGAAGCCCTCGGCGGCGGAGTCGCCCGGGCAGCCGAGGCTTGGGGCAGATATGAAGAGGATACCGGCAGCGGGCTCCTGACGCTGCCCAACTGGGGCTATTACCAACACAACGACCCCAGGCTCGAACCGGAATGGGGCTACGGCTCCATCCTGGGAGAACGGGATATCAATGAGCACGGCATAAGCTTCGCCGTGCACTACATGCCCGGGATCACGTTCGGGGCCGACACGGAACCGGTGCTGCCCGCGGAAAAAGTCGTGGAGATATTGTCTTCCAAGGTAGCGCCCTATACCGGGGACCCGTTTATGTTTGATTACAGTGAAGGGCCTACGGGCATCTACTCCGAAAACAGGGTCAAAACCATCGCCTGGCACAGGCATTATTCCCGATTCTGGATTCAATCCATCCTGTACTGCGACTGGGTGTGGCCCCTGTTCTTCACTCCGAACAGCGCGGATATGTCGGGTGCCACGCCGGAAGGCGAACCTAAATTCCTAAACGCCGTTACCGGCTCAGACATCAGTTTCACCGACGGGGTGGAGATCGGCCGCAGGATTTGGAATATGGACCGCTCCATATGGGTGCTGCAGGGCAGGCACCGGGACATGGAAGTCTTTGCCGGATATGTTTACGACGTCCCGACCGATTCCCCTTACTACCTTCCGGTATACGAGAACGGAAAATGGTCCTACGGCGCCTGTATGGGCAGGGTTCTCGACCGGTCGAAATTCGAGGAATGGAAGACCAGGTTCTATAATTTCGAAGGCTGGAACAGCGCCAGCGGCTGGCCCAAAAGAGAAACACTGGAGGAAATGGGATTAAAGAAAATCGCGGACACCCTTCAAAAAAAGAACAGATTAGGTTAATTGAAAATGGGACCTGAGGATGCCGTAGGGGCGAACCTTGTGTTCGCCCTTCTTTCTCATTCAATCAGCGCACCTGAAATCGTTACATTCCAGAGGCGGGTATTCGTGGAAGCGAACCTTGTGTTCGCCCTTTTTCCTTTTCCCTGAAACCTCGCTTATCGCCAGTAAGGGCGAACACAAGGTTCGCCCAATCCGATTTATACGGCGGCCAGCAGCGCGCGCTTCACCAGGGTTTTGGCGATCTGCTTTTTGA
>JAFGAO010000167.1 GCA_016933615.1 Acidobacteriota bacterium | reverse complement strand
GCGGGGACGGTGCAGAACATCCTGGAACCCCCAGGGGGTGATCGGGTTTCCAGGGGTAGCGATGGCTTGCATATCCGGGAAAAGCCTGGCGGGCCAACGGAGCGCGATCCCGACCAGGCCGGCGGCTGTTTAAGGGGAAAGCTCCTCGGAGGGATTCGATACGCCTTCAAAGATCTATGGGGAGATATCGCGGGGTGGTTTGTCGCGGGGATGCTCCTCGCGGGGCTCATCACCATCCTCGTGCCGGAGGATCTGATCGCATCCACTCTGGGGAGCGGATTGGGGGCAATGCTCCTGATGCTGCTCCTGGGGATTCCCCTTTATATCTGCGCTACGGCCTCCACCCCGATTGCGGCGGCCCTCATTCTAAAGGGAGTCAGCCCCGGAGCCGCCCTCGTGTTTCTCCTGGTCGGCCCCGCAACCAATATAGCCGGAATAACCGTTTTGACGGGGATCCTTGGGCGGCGGGCTGT
This sequence comes from Acidobacteriota bacterium, assembly GCA_016933615.1. GTDB lineage: Bacteria > Acidobacteriota > UBA6911 > UBA6911 > UBA6911 > UBA6911. Next base: position 577 of record JAFGAO010000167.1, on the reverse strand, counting down.
GGCGGCGTATCTCGGAAGCATAGCCGCCGTGAGCATCCTGGCCGGCCTGATCCTTGATGGAGTCTACCAGGCGTTCGGGGTCCGGGCTGAAGCCGCGGCCGGCCAGGCGGCGGAACTGATCCCGCCCCTGATCCAGTTTTGCTCCGCGATCGTGCTTGTCCTTGTTTCGGCCAAACCCCTTTTCCGCGCCGTCAGGGGTTTTTTCGGAAAAAAACCGGGAGACGGAGGTAAAGGGGAAGCCCCTTCCTGCCGGTGCGGGGAGGATTGCGAGGGATGATGAGAGGGAAAGAGAAAAAGGGTGGCGCATCCATCGCGGCTCATGGAGCCGGGATGGAAATTCCATGGACAATTTCCTTAAAGAGCGCAGCAGGTTGCCGATCCAGGGACCTTGGGCCCCGCCCCTGTTTTTCCCGGGTTTCCACCATTTCTGTTGCCATTGTTTCGTTTTCTCTCCTATAGTTGATGACTTCGCAAAAAGTCATTAACGCGCCCCGCGCGGGGCGCCCGAATCGAGGACCGTCGTCGCAAGTCCTTGATTCGTAAGGAAAGCGAAAATGACACTTTTCGCTAACCGTTG
>JAFGAO010000166.1 GCA_016933615.1 Acidobacteriota bacterium | reverse complement strand
ATCGATGACTCCACAATCCAACATACCGTCGCTTGTCGGGCGAACCCGGAAATCATCATTGAAAACCTGGCTTGAAGCAAAACAGGCCCGCCGCGCGGTCTTTCATTCAATAGCAGGCAACCGGCAGCCTGCGCATTTCCCGCCAAAGATTTGCTCGGGATATCCCCATGCCGGAAAGAGCCGGCACCCGGCCGGGATGCACAATAAGCGAAGCACCGGCCGGACCTTCCTTCCCCAAATTTTCCCGCCGAGAACGACAGATTCTGGATTCAATTAAAGCTTTTCGCGTTACAATGAAGATCCCAATTTTGGGGGAGTCGGCAATGGATAGAATCAGCGGGTACGATGTCATCGTGGTCGGCGGCGGCACTTCGGGCGTCGCCGCCGCAATCGCCGCCGCCAGGGTCGGGGCGAAAACCCTTGTCGTTGAGCGGAACGGGGCTCTCGGAGGCCAGATGAACGTTTCGGGCCCCCCCGGCTTCGCCTATGCCAATCTGTACAACGACCGGCAGGAGCAGATCATCGGCGGCATCATCACCGAGACCCACGAGCGCCTCCTCAAGGAAGGCCACGCGCTTCCCCATATCGAGCCCGATTTTCGCGGCTGGTACACGTTCGCTTACGTGGATCCCGACTGGTGGGGGCTCCTGGCCTTCGAAATGATGCGGGAGAACGGCGTGAGCCTCCTCCTTCACTCCCTCGCCGTCGATGCCGTCAAGGAAGGCGACACCGTAAAAGGGGTGACGGTGGAAAACGTCTCGGGGCGGCAGACCGTCTTCGGCAAGATCCTCATCGACTGCACCGGCGAGGGGGAGTTCGCGGCGCGCGCCGGCGCTCCCTACGAAATTCTGCCGAAAGACAGGATGGAGCCCCACTCCCTTTCCTTCACCGCCGACGGCGTCGACTGGGAAAAGGTCCTGGATTATATCAGGCGCAATCCCGAGGAATTCGAGTTCGAAAGATTCCAGGAGAACACGCAGCACTCCTGGACCTACGACGAGCTGGCCGCCCGGATCCGCAAGGTGGATTCCATCGAAGAGTTCGGCGAAGTCATGGGGTACCGCAGCATCAAGATGCGGGGCCTGGAAACCGGCGAATGGCACGGGTCGAGCGGCATCGGATTCTTCCTGATACCGCGCGAGGGCGGCGTCATTCAGGCGCACTTCCAGCACTCTTCCCAGATCGGCGACTGCGACGCCACCAACGTCGGCGACCTGACCTTCGCCGAAATCGAATGCCGGCGGCAGATCGTCGTGGCGTGGAAATTCATCAAGAAATATCTGCCCGGATTTGAAAAGGCCTACATTACCAGGATCTGCCCCGAAGTGCGCATCCGCGAAGGCCGCCGTATCATGGGAGACTATGTCCTGACGGGCGAGGACGTCGTCGAGGAGCGGAAATTCGAGGACGTCGTTTACAAGAGCGCTTTCCCGGCCGGCGCCGTCCACGTGGTCGGCCCCGGGACGCTGGGAACCATGAAGCCCCCGGATGTGCCCAAGAACGGAGGATCCCATGATGTCCCCTACCGATGCCTCGTTCCCAGGTATATAGAGAATCTCCTCGTGGCGGGCAAGGCCATTTCCGCCAGGCGCGAAGCCTACCAACGGTTTCTCATGCAGAATATGGTATCGGGGCAGGCTGCCGGCGTAGCGGCCGCTCTATGCGCCCGGGACAACATTACGCCCAGGATGCTGGAGTCGGATGTGAACGAACTGCAGCGCATTCTGGTCGGGCAGGGAGCTATCTTGACGGGAACTCATTAAACTCAATCCTGGAAAATACGGATGCAATCATGTTCGGACTGCCGCTTTCAACCACACTCGTTGCCTTCGGAATCCCCGTGTTGATTGCCGCCGCACTGGTCTGGCGGGGCCTGCGGGGCTCAAAAAAAAGCAGCCGGGACACCCGCAACGAGGAGGATTCGCCCCTATGAACGATCCGGTTTCCATGTGGCTGTTATCCCTCCTGTACTTCGTGACGCTGCTCCTGATCGGATTCTGGGCGGCTCGAAAAATCAAGAGCTTCGACAGCTACCTTGTGGCAGACCGGAGCCTCGGATTCTGGGTCTTTACAATCCTGATGGTCGCCAGCCTGAGCAGCGGCATGGCCCTACTGGGAGCCGCCGGCCTGAGCTACGGAACCGGCTGGACCAGCATATGCGACCAGATTTTCGTCCCCTGCAGCCTGATTGTGCTGCTATGCCTGTTCGGTCCCAAACTGCACCGCATCGCCCGGCGGCACAATCACCTGACCCTGCAGGACTACTTCGCGCACCGGTTCGAAAGCCCGCGCTTTGTGAGGGGCGTAAGCGGCGTGGCGGTCGTGATCATCTCGCTGATCTACCTGGTGGGGCAATACACGGCCATCGGCATCACCATGCAGAGAATCCTGGGGGTGTCCTACCCGGTTGGACTGCTGATCGGGGCCGTACTGGTCACGGTCTACGTGTTCCTGGGCGGACTCTATGCCGTCAGCTGGACCACCCTGCTTCAGGGAAGCATTCTCGTACTGGGCGTCGTCGCGGTCGGCCCGCTCATCGTGTCCCGGGCCGGAGGACTTGCGGAGATCAACCGCGTCCTGGCATCTGTCGATCCGCTCCTGCTGCACGCGGCCGCCCCGCAGCAGCATCCGCCCGTCTCCCCGGACATGTTCTTCACCCCGGTGTTTATCGCGTCGTTCGGAATCATGGTCTGCCTGGGACTTTCCTGCGCGCCGCACGTGATCAACAACGTGCTGGCGGCCCGGAAAACAGAGTATTTCCGGTGGGCTCCCCTGGCGGCATTCGTCATCATGAGCGTTTTTCATCACATCGTCAAATGGGTCGGCCTGGCGGCCCGGAGCATGGCGCAGGACGGGAGGCTTTCCCTGCCGGAAGGAGTCGCCAATCCCACGGACTTCACCTTCATCGTGGCCACGGAGTCTTTGACGGGACCGGCCCTGCAGTCGTTTTTCGCCGTCCTGGTCCTGGCGGCGGTCATGTCGACGACGGACCGTCTGCTGCTGACGATCGGCGGTTCCTGCGCCTGGGACCTCTTCCGCAACCTGTGGAAGCCCTCGGCATCCGACAGGCAGATCATGCGCACAAGCAGGATCGCGGTCGTGCTGTCCGCGTTCCTGTCCCTGGTTCTGGCACTCTACCCGGCGGAGCTGCTGGCGTGGCTGATCTGGATGGGGATCGGCGTCATGCTCGCGGTTTTCGCCGCGCCTCTTTTAGGCGGCCTTTTCTGGAAGCGCGCCAACGGCGCCGGCGCCCTGGCAGCCATGCTGGCGGGGCTCGCGAGCGCAATGGTTTTCGGCTATATCGACCAGTTCGTGGCCAAACTGCCGGTGCATTTCAGCCTGGGGCCCTTCATCCTGGCCGTCCTGGCCCTGGCGGTGTTCAGCCTTGCCGGAAAGCGGCCGAGTCCGCACATCATCGAACAGACGGACACAGGCTGGCGGCTCTGAAACGCTCTAATGGTGAAAACGCAAACTGTCTCCAGTCAGATTTTCCATTGCAACTATATCTATTATGATATATCATTCTTGGCATGAATGGGAATGAGGTCATCAGGAGGCTGAAAGCCGAGGGCTGGCGGCAGGTTCGCGTCCGCGGCAGCCACCATTTGATGGATAAAGACGGCAAAGTCATTCCCGTTCCGGTTCACGGCTCGAAAGAAATCGGCAAGAGGTTGCTTGCCGAAATTGAGCGGCAGAGAGGAGTGAAGTTCTAGTGAACATTCGTTACCCGGCGGTTATAAAACCGCAAAAACCCGGCGGCTACTTCGTCCGTTTCCCGGACATTGAGGAGGCAGTGACCCAGGGAGAGACCATCGACGAATGCCTTTTCAACGCCGCCGAAGTTCTCAGCCTCGTGCTCGATCATCGCATCGCCAAAGGACAGCCTATTCCGAAACCCTCGCGAATCAAAGGCGCCCGCATGGTTTCCCCGGACGCAAAAACGCAGGCTGCGATCCTGATCCGCATAATGCGCGGCAAGCGTCCCGTATCTGACGTTGCCAGGGCCCTGGGAACGTCATGGCCCTCGGCGCAGAGACTAGAGGACCCGAAACACTGGCCGAGCCTGCGCCAGCTGGAAAAAGCCGCGTCCGCGCTCGGCAAGCGCCTCGTGCTTTCGCTCGAATAGGCCATGCCGTGGGAATCGTATCCGCCGGAGGGATAGTCCGGCGGATTTGGTAGGAATGAATCGAGCCTGCGGTGATTCCGCCCGTGCCCCTCAGGATTGTCGGTGACGGCTTCTCAGAATTCAGCCGAATTAGCCCGAAGTGCTTCTTTTTCTCCTGTCCGGTCAAAGTTTCCGGTACTCCGGGCGGAAATCGTGCTCCCACATGCTGACGCAGTGCGCTTCGTCGACGGCAACCGAGGAAATGCCCCGCCCCTTCACAATGTCCGGAAATCCGTCCGCATTGAGGAAGGCTGTGATATGGTCCCTATGCGCTTTGATAGTTGGCTCTGTCCGGGAACGCTCGCTCCTCAAGTAGTCCACGTACTCATCCAGAAGTGTTTGGTGTGGGTAAATACAATTTTGAAGATTCATGTTCCCTCCTTCGGCCTGAATGCAGGCCGTTGCAACAAAGGGAATGAATGATAATTATGTGGAGTGCAAGTGAGCGATGGGCCAGCTTTATCGGTGTCAGAAAAGAAGCAGCGGCGGTTACTTCACATTATGAGACGCTTCACATTAAATATTCATGTTGATCGCGCTCCCGAAGCGCTGCACGAAGGTCTCTTCTCCGCACTCGGTCCTGCGGATGCCGTGCTGTTTCTTTGCCCGCCGCCGCAGCGAAGAGAATACGGACTGAATGAATATGCGGAGAACGTCTCTCACCAGGCCGGAGTCGTAAGCAAGGCGGTAGCGCAAGGCAAAAGGCAGCGAGAGCACCCATTTCCTGGACAGTACGTTACCTAT
>JAFGAO010000165.1 GCA_016933615.1 Acidobacteriota bacterium | reverse complement strand
ATAAAAGCAAAGACCACAGGAACCGCGGCGGCCTTGGCCGTCCTGGCGGTGATCCTCGCATCCTGCCCCGCCGTGTTCAATCCCGAGCCCTTCGGCCGGTGGAATCCCCTGGACCCGGAGTACGACGCGGCCGGCGACCCGGACGCCGGGACCCCGGTGGTGATCTTCATATCCGACACCGGCACGGATACGCCGGTCCGGTCGGTCACCTGGGCATGGACGGCCACGGTGGCCGGCTGCACCTTTAGGTACGAGATAAATCAGAGCCAGACCCCGGATACCCTGCCGGGCCTGGACTGGGGAGACGAAACAAGCGCATCGGTAGAGACGGGCGACGGGATCCGGTACATCCACGTGCAGGCCCGTTCCCCCGACGGCACCGAGAGCTCGGCGGCCACAGCCGGCGCCCTTCTGGACAACACGCCTCCCCCGGCGGTGACGGATTTCCAGGCCGAAGCCGGTCCGGCGCGGGTAAGCCTTTCCTGGGCGAATCCTTTGAACGACTTTGCCGGGGTCATGATCCGTTACGACACCGCCGGTTTTCCCGCCGGCCCGGGAGAGGGAACGGAGGTATACACGGGAGGCGGGACGTCCTTCCTTCACGAATCCCTGCCGCCGGGGGTGTGGCACTACTACGCGGCCTTCGTCTACGACAGGGCTGGAAATTATTCCGGGGCCGTCCAGGACCAGGCGGCGCCTTTCGAGCGGTCCTGGGCTTACATTGCCTGTGGTGAAAGCGGCCTGGCAGTGGTGGATGTGTCGGATCCTTATAACCCGGGGAGCCCCGTGTACCGGGACACCGGCGGAACCTCCGCCTGCGGCATCGCCCTCACCGAAACCCATGCCTACCTGGCGGAAGACGACTTCTTCATGAGCATCGTCGATATTTCCACTCCCGGGGTTCTGGGCACCCCCGTCACGGCCGACACAACCTACTTTTCCCGGGCTATTGCCCTTTCGGGGGGTTACGCCTTCGTGGCGGTGTATACTTCCGACCTGGATATCATCAATGTTGTCGATCCCGAGGCGCCCGTCGGCCCGACGAACAAGGTGGTGGATGGATATGTCTGGGACGTAGCGGTCAGCGGTAACTATGCCTTCCTCGCTGCCGGAACTGCCGGTCTGGCGGTGATCGACGTATCAAATCCCAACCTCCCCGGCGACCCGGTCTACAGGGACACGGCAAACAACGCCATCGGTATCGCCGTGGCCGGCGGTTATGCCTTTATCGCCGACGGCGCCGGCAGCCTGGCGATCATCAATATCCAGGCGCCCCTGTCGCCGGGAGATCCCTCGTATACCGTCCTGGGGGCCGGTAACGCCCAATCGGTGACTGTGGCCGGAGGGTATGCCTACGTGACCGCAGGCTACGAAGGTCTGTATATATTGGAGGTTTCGAATCCGGAAAACCCCGGCATACCGGTGCGGACAACGATCTCCGGCGGCGTCTTAGGCGTCGCGGTTTCGGGCGGTTACGCCTACGCGGTGGGGGATGCCGGCCTTACCATCCTCGCTATCTCGGAACCCGGTTCGCCGGCGGGGGTCGTCTCCACGACCCCCCTGGCCAGTACCGCCAAGGATGTGGCGGTGGTGACTCCTTTTTAATCCGCCGGTTACACCGCCGCCCTCAGCAGGGCAACGAAGGCCTCCATGTTTTTCCGGAACCGCTTCAGCGTCTCCGGCAATCCTTCCTGCAGAGCCATGAGCTTTGCCGCGTCGAGCCTTTTGCGGTACATGTTCCGGAAGACATGCCGGAAGGAGCGGAGTTCATCCAGCCGGGTGCCGTTCAAGAGAAGGATTCTTCAACGAGACTGCCCGCGTTCCTGAAGTTTACGATTTTAACCTTTTTGAACTCCATCTCCTGCTCTCCGGCGTAGACAACCGCTCCAGGCCCCATGTTCTCGTGGAGCTTTTGAATCTTCTGTAGATTCATGCAGAAGTCCGGTGAAAAAGTCCTGGAAGCTTTTATTTCTACTGGAAAGATTTTCTGGAAGCCCGTCAGCAGTAAATCTTTCTCGATGCCGTAATTTTCTCTGAAAAAATAGAGATTCGGATCCTGTCCAAGGTTGAGCCGGGTTTTCATAATTTCCAGTATTACCAGATTTTCGAAGAGATTCCCCAGGAAGGAACCTACGGCAATTTCTTCCGGTTTTGTAATTCCCAGAAGATATGAGGCCAGGCCGGGATCGGTAAAAAATATCTTCGGTTTTTTTGTAATTCGTTTCCCGAAGTTTTCAAAATACGGCTGAAGCCTGAAAAGTATAAATGAAGCTTCGAGAATACTGAGCCATTCGGTCAGTGTAGGATCGCTCATTCCGAGAGCGTTAGAGATATCGGCTACATTGACAACCTGGCCTATTCGACCGGCCAGGAGTTTCAAGAAGTGTTCAAAGGCAACGGCATGTCTCAGGTGGATCAGCTGCCGGATGTCGCGCTCTACATAGGTCTGGTAGTAGTTCCTGTAAAATCTCACCGGATCGATATCTTCCTGGTATATTTGAGGCATTCAGCCGCGGAAAAGTACGGAATCCCGGTCAGTAGGATTTTTGGCTGCGGAAAGCTCACCCAGGGAAAGGGGTAGAAGATTCAAAAGGGCGGTTCTTCCCGCCAGGGACTGACTGATTTCTGCCCTCAGTGAGAGCTGATGACTTCCCGTCAGGATAAACCGTCCCTTGAAGTCCCGCTGCTCATCCACCTGTGCCTGGATGTAGCTCAACAGATCAGGAGCCCGCTGGATTTCGTCTATTATGACCGGCGGTTTGTTCAGAAGAAAAAAAGACCGGGGGTCCTCCCGGGCAAGAACCCGGTTTTATACATAATTCAAGTTCTGCTTTATAAATGTATAAAACAAGCATCCTCTCTTCCCAAACTGCCCGGTTGATACTATTCTTCCTCACATGACCGAACACACCGACGTGCTGATCCTCGGGGCCGGGGCTTCCGGTCTCATGTGCGCCCTTGAGGCGGCGAAGCGGGGCAGAAAGGTTCTGGTGATCGACCGGGCCGGGGCGCCGGGGGGGAAGATCCTGGTCTCCGGCGGGGGAAAGTGCAACTTCACCAACCGCACTGTGTCGCCGGAGGATTATGTTTCCGGGAACCCCCGCTTCTGTACCTCCGCCCTGAGCCGTTACACCAATCATGACTTCATCGCCCTGGTGGAAAAGCACGGAATTCCGTACGAAGAGCGGGAGCACGGCCGGCTGTTCTGCCTCAGGTCGTCCCGGGACATCCTGGGCATGCTGCTGTCGGAGTGCCAGAAGGCCGGGGCCGTTCTGCGGCTGAACACAGAGGCGGGAAGAGTTGAACCTGTCGGGGAACACCGTTTTGCTGTTCATGCCGGCGGGGGAAATATCGAATGCGAATCCCTGGTCATCGCCACCGGGGGAATGGGCGGCTTGGGGTACGAGATAGCCCGGGCCTTCGGCCTGGCCGT
>JAFGAO010000164.1 GCA_016933615.1 Acidobacteriota bacterium | reverse complement strand
GTCATCATCATGGGGGCAATCATGTCGCTTGCAAGCTGCAACCTGCAAAACAACATGCTCTATTATCCGGACCCGAGCGTGCCGTCCGATGAGGAACTGGCAGTCCGCAATCTCCGCTTCTGGCCTTCCGGTCCAGCCGGGTATCGCGGTTTCATCGGCGCAACAGAGATCGCGCATCCGAAAGGAACCGTCATCGTTTTCCATGGCAACGCCGGAACAGCGGCGGATCGGGAATTTTACGTCGCCGCACTGGGGCCGCTGGGATACCGGGTCATCCTGGCCGAGTATCCGGCTTACGGCAAACGCGATGGAAAACTGGGCGAGCAGTCTTTCCTCAATGACGCGAAGGAGACCGTCCGGCTTGCTCCCGAGCAATACGGAAGTCCGATCTTCCTTCTGGGGGAATCCTTGGGTTGCGGAGTGGCTGCGGGGCTGGCCGGAGACTCATCCCTCCGGATCGACGGAGTACTTTTGATTACCCCATGGGATACGCTTCTGGCTGCGGCCAAAACCCATTTTCCGTGGGTGCCGGTAGGCTTATTCCTGAAAGACAAATATGACAGTGTCGGGAATCTGAAATCCTACTCAGGAAGGGTCGGTATCGTCGGGGCGGGGCAGGACGATATCGTTCCGATCCGGCACGCGACCGCGTTGTATGAGTCCCGCTCCGGCGACAAACGGATGTGGATTGTTCAAGGCGCGGGACATAACGACTGGATGGAACGGGTCGGCCCGTCGCAATGGCGGGAGTGGATGGATTACGTCCGGGGGGAACGGGCCCAATAATCCTGAACGCAACAGACCGTTGTCAAGGCGAATGGGGACAGATTTGAAATTTGTCCCCATTCGCCCCTCAGATGACGTTGGTTTGAATATTCGGGGACATGTTCCGGAAGCCCGAAGGGAGCGGAACGTGTCCCCGAAACCCTGCCTTCGTCTTCGTCTCTACAGGACCTGCACCGAGATTCCCTGCGCCTCGAAGCCCGCCCGGATCTCGTCCACAGCCTGGAAGAAGAACGGATCTTCCATCGCCCACGCCATTCCCCTTTCCCTGTAGAGCCGGTCGGCGTAGTGGTAGTTGAGCCGATCCACCAGCACATGGTCCACCTTGCCGGCCAGCGATTTGACCAATCCCTCCGCTCCCGGCAGTACCGGGGCGATCATCGCAAAGGTCCTGATCCCTCTCGAATGCAGTTCACCCAGCGCGTCGATCCGTTCCTGAACCGG
>JAFGAO010000163.1 GCA_016933615.1 Acidobacteriota bacterium | reverse complement strand
TTTCGATCGATTTCGTCGCGCGTTTATTCGTGAAACGCAGGATAGCCAGAGCGTCCTGCACGTTTTTGCCGCGGATAAGATCGATGACCAGCCGCGCTTTCTGCGGCGATCCCTTCAAGTATCTGCCTTTCGCTATCGCTTCCATATTCCTTCAATTTAAGATTGCCGATCCGGGATGCCTGAAAATCCCGGATATAAATCTTAAATCCCTTTCAGTTTAATGACTACCGCACCGAAGTGGACTTCTCCGAAGCTTTGGTCGTATGCCCCTTGAATATCCGGGTCGGTGCAAATTCGCCGAGCTTGTGGCTGACCATATTTTCGGAGATATATATGGGTATAAACTTCTTCCCGTTGTGCACCGCGATGGTCAAACCCACCATTTCCGGAGTTATGGTCGAACGCCGGGACCAGGTTTTGATCACAGCGCGCGCACCGCCCGTGGAGGCGGATGCCACCTTTTTGAGAAAGTGCTCGTCGACAAAGGGTCCTTTTTTGACTGATCTGGTCATGCTGCTCCCTATTTACCGCGCCGCTTGATGATGAAGCGTTGAGTCCGTTTGTTGTTCCGCGTTTTAAAGCCCTTGGTCGGCACGCCCCAGGGGCTGACCGGGTGCCTGCCGCCCGATGTTCTGCCCTCGCCGCCGCCATGGGGGTGGTCGATCGGGTTCATGGCCACGCCTCGAACGGTCGGCCTGATGCCGAGCCAGCGTTTCCGTCCGGCTTTCCCGAGAGATATGTTCTCGGAATTCAGGTTGCCCACCTGGCCGATCGTTGCGTAGCATTCAAGATGCACCATCCGCGTCTCGCCCGACGGCAGTTTTATCTGGGCGTACCCGGATTCCTTGGCCAGCAGCTGCGCCGCCGTTCCGGCCGAGCGCGCCATCTGTCCGCCCTTGCCCTTTTTCAGCTCGATGTTATGAATCATGGTGCCGAGCGGTATGTTCTTCAAAGGCAGAGAGTTGCCGATTAGAATATCCGCACTTTCCCCGGCGATGACCTCCGACCCCACGGCAAGGCCGTTGGGTGCCAGAATGTAGCGTTTCTCACCGTCGGCATAGGCTAGAAGGGCTATTCTGGCGGTCCGGTTGGGATCGTACTCGAGCGAAACCACCTTTGCCGGGATTTCCTTTTTGTCGCGCCGGAAATCGATAATGCGGTACAGCTTCTTATGCCCTCCGCCGCGATGCCTTATCGTAAGCTTCCCCTTGTTGTTCCGTCCGGAAATCCTGGTTTTTGGACGGGTCAATCTTTTCAGGGGGCGGTCTTTCGACAGTTCCTCGTTGTTCAGCGTCGTCCGGAACCGCATTGCGGGTGACGTCGGGTTGTAAGTCTTAATCGAAGACATGATAGTGCCCAGCTCCTACTTTTAGACTGCTTCGGAAAATTCGATCATCTTCTCGCCCTCTTTGAGGGTGACGTAGGCCTTTTTCCAGTCGGGCCTCCGGCCCGAATAGCGGCCCTGGCGCCTCTTCTTCCCATGAAAGCGGGCAGTCCTTACGCTTTCGACTTTCACCTTGAAAATGGATTCGACGGCATCCTTTATCTCGATCTTGTTCGCGTCGCGCAGAACCCGGAATGCAACGGTTCTGTGCGCATCCCTGACAAAGGTGCTCTTTTCCGTGATGACGGGGAGTATCAGTATGCTTTCTTTTCGGCTCATCGGCTCAGCACCTCCTGAAGCTGGAGGATGGATTCCTTTGAAAAAAGCAGCGTGTTGCTGTTTACGACGTCAAAAATGTTGACGCGGGAACCCGAAACAAGCTTGACTCCGGGAAGGTTCCTGGCGGAAAGGTCCAGATTCCGGTTCTCGGTGGAGTCGACGACCAGCACTTTCCCCGTTGCCCCCATGGCATCCAGCAGTTTTTTAAATTCCCTGGTTTTCGGATTGTCGATCTTGATGGCATCCACCACCGTCAGGGCGTTGTCGCTGAGCTTCGCGGAGATAGCCGAACGCATGGCGCCCCGAAGTTTCTTGCGCGGGAACCGGTAGGAATAATCTCTCGGCTTGGGACCGTGGGCCGTGCCGCCGTGACGCCACAGGGGGCTCCGGATGCTGCCGATACGCGCGCGCCCCGTCCCTTTCTGCCGCCACAGTTTTTTTCCGCTTCCGCTGACCTCGCCGCGAGCCTTGGTCGAAGCCGTTCCCGCCCTGAGGGAGTCATTGTAGTGCTTCACGGCTTCCCAAATGAGCGGCTGGTTGAGCTCCGCCTTGAAAACGGCGTCGGACAGTTCCAGCTTGCCCACCACCTCGTTGGCAAGGTTTTTTACATCAATTTCCGCCATTACAGAACCTCACGCATCGCGAAATGCGAATTGAATATTCGTTAGGCCTTTTTTATCGTCACATAGCCGCCGTTGCGGCCGGGCACGGCCCCCTTGACCAGCAGCAGGTTCTCGTCTTCCTGGACGCGCATGACCTTCAGACTGCGGACCGTAACGTTTGCGTCCCCCATATGTCCCGCAGCGCGCATTCCGGGATACACGCGGCTGGGGAAAGCCGACGCACCGATCGAACCCGGCGCGCGATGGAACATGGAGCCGTGGGTGGATCTCCCGCCGCTGAAATTGTGCCGTTTGATAAAGCCGGCAAAGCCCCGCCCCTTGCTCGTTCCCAGAACGTCGACCTTGTCGTTTGCGCGGAATACCTGCCCCACAAGTATTTGATCTCCGACATTCGGCGCTTCAGGTGCATCCCCGCAACCGAATTCCCGCAGGATGCGGCATGGCGGGACCCCGGCTTTCTTGAAGTGCCCGTCCTTGGGTTTGTTCACCCTCGAGGGTTTGACAAACTCCACCAGGCCGAGCTGGACCGCTTCGTACCCGTCCCGGTCCTTCATCTTCTTTTGAACCACGACACAGGGGCCCGCCTTGATCACCGTCACGGGAATGGCTGTTCCGCTTTCATCAAAAATCTGCGTCATTCCTACTTTTTTTCCAATCAGTCCATCAACCATAACAGGTATCCCGTTTCCCGTTTCCCGTTTCCCGTTTCCCGTTGAGGATCAGAACGGAAAATGGAGATGGGGGAACTTCTATTTATTTATGTTCCGTACCAAAAGCCTTGATCTCGACGTCGATCGCCGCGGGCAGGTCCAGCTTCATCAGGGCATCCACCGTCTGCGGCGTAGGCTCCAGAATGTCCACCAACCGCTTGTGCGTTCTTATCTCGAACTGTTCCCGGGATTTTTTGTCCACATGGGGAGAGCGGAGGACGCAGAATTTGTTCTTGACCGTGGGCAGGGGAATCGGCCCGGAAACCCGGGAACCCGTGCGCTTGGCAATATCGACGATCTCGGATGTGGATTGGTCCAGCACCCTGTAATCGTACGCTTTCAGTCTTATCCTGATCTTTTCATTCAACATGTTCGATCCGATTACTCCAGAATGTCGGAAATCGTACCGGCGCCTACCGTCCGGCCGCCTTCCCGTATCGCAAACCGCAACCCTTTTTCCATCGCTATCGGC
>JAFGAO010000162.1 GCA_016933615.1 Acidobacteriota bacterium | reverse complement strand
GCTACTGAAGCGAAAAAGTGGACAGCCGGTAGTCAATGGAATACAATGGCGTTCCCGCTCGATTGCGTAAAGGGGCGCCGTACCCAAGTGGCTAAGGGAGAGGTCTGCAAAACCTCGATGCATCGGTTCGAGTCCGATCGGCGCCTCCAGCATTTCCCGCGCAACCAAATTTTAAAATCCCGTTTTCAATCCAACCCTTCATTCCCGTCCCGTCCATGAACGCCGTGCGCACGGACCTGCATTCCGGAAAGAAATTCAGGGTGCGGGAGTTTCGGGTCACTTACGAAGGGGGCATGAACTGCCTGGTCAGCCCCTATTATGAGGAGGGCGGCGGCACCGTGATCGACTGGGTGTGAATCCTGATTTTGTGTGTTATAAGAATTTCATGAAAAAGCGTGTCGATCTTCTGCTCGTGGAGCGCGGGCATGCGGAAACACGGCAGAAGGCCCAGGCGCTGCTGCTCGCCGGACAGGTGCTGGTCGACGGGAGGAAAATAACCAAAGCGGGGCAGTCGGTGGAGGCGGATTCGGAAATCCGGATTCTCCGGCAGCTTCCCTTTGTCAGCCGCGCCGGCGCCAAACTGCAGAGGGCCCTCGAGCATTTCAAAATTCCCGTTGCGGGCCGGATCTGCGCGGACCTTGGGGCTTCCACGGGAGGGTTTACAGACTGCCTGCTTCAGAATGGAGCCGCCGCGGTCGCCGCGTTCGACGTCGGCAAAGGGCAGCTTGCATGGAAGCTTCGGTCCGATCCGCGGGTGGCTGTCCGGGATGCCTTTAATGTGAGGAATTTGACGGCAGCCGATCTGCCGGAGGGAATATCCCTGGTCGTCGGCGATCTCTCATTCATCTCCCTGACGAAAATACTGGCGCCTCTTAAAGAGGCGCTGTCGGGTACGCTTCCCCCGCCGTGCGGCATTGAATGTATCGACGTTGTTCTTCTTGTGAAACCCCAGTTCGAAGTGGGCAGGGGCGAGGTCGGCAAGGGAGGCATCGTGCGCGATCCGTGCAAACAGGCCGGGACCGTGGATTCCGTCGCGGAATTCGCGAAGCAGGCAGGTTACCGGGTCGTCGGCAGCGTCGCCTCCTCGGTGCCCGGCGCCCGGGGAAACCGGGAGTTTTTATTGTACCTCCGGCTGCCAACGGGAGTATTATCGCCCCATGAATGACTGCGTCAAGAAAATAGGACTTATATTCAAGTGGCGCGACGAACGGGTGCCGGAGATAGTGGACGATATCATACCCTGGCTTCGGGCGCGCGATGTGGAAATCGTACTCGACCAGCCGACGGCAAAACAGCTGCCGGTCCGCGCCACGGTCGTTCCCAGCGAGGAGCTTGCGCGGAATGTGGACGCCATCGGCGTTTTCGGAGGCGACGGCACCCTGCTGCACGCCGCCCGTCTCGTCGGCTCCACCGGGGTTCCGATCGTCGGCATCAACCTGGGGTCCCTGGGATTTCTTACGAAGTTCAAGATTGAAGAGATGCATACCGCGTTCGACGGCCTTATCAAGGGACAGTATGAGCTGCAGGAGCGGATGCTTCTCGATGTGGAGGTCATCAAGACCGAAAAGACCGTCGTCCGGTACCGCGCCCTGAACGACGCGGTTATCAACAAGGGCGCCCTGGCCCGCATAATCGACCTGGAAATCAGCGTCAATTCCCAGCCCATGCTCCTGACCCGCGCCGACGGCCTGATCATCTCCACCCCCACAGGTTCCACCGCCTACTCCCTGGCTGCGGGCGGGCCCATTCTGTATCCGACTCTCGACGCCATCCTGATAGCGCCAATCTGCCCGCACGCTTTATCCAACAGGCCGGTCGTGATCCCGAACGGCGATGTCATCCATGTGTGCCTGCGCCGAGGCAACGACGTGATGCTGACCGTGGACGGGCAGGTCGGAATGCCCCTGCTGGAGCAGGACCGCCTCAGGATAAGCCGCGCCGAGTCGGCTTTGCGTCTCGTGCTGCCGCCCGGCGGCACGTTTTTCGATCTGCTGCGCGAGAAGCTGCGGTGGGGCTAATCAGACTGCCGTTGCAGGTTGGAACGTCAAACGTTGACGGTTAAAAACAAAAAGCGTTGTTGCACGTTCTCCTTCCGATAGGATTTAGGATCATCCCTGCCTGATCCGGACGTTCAACGAAGCAGCTTGCTTTTAACGTGCAACGTTCAGCCTGCAACATTCAACTTCTTTTTACGTTGAGATGATCCTTCAGACAGATACCGGATCTCGTGCAAAGCCTTTCGAAGGTTGCAACCGGGAATCCCACGATATTGAAGTAGCAGCCCTCGATGCGGCCGATGAAAAGCGAGGCGCAGCCCTGTACGGCATACGCTCCGGCTTTATCCCTGTATTCACCGGTTTGCAGGTACCATTCGATATCCGGGGCGGCAAGGGTGCGAAAATGAACCCGGGAGCTGCAGGATGCCGAGCGGGCGTGCCCCGTTCCGATGTCGAGCAGGCAGAGGCCCGACCAGACCTCATGCCATCGGCCTCCCAGACGGTACAGCATGGCGGCGGCTTCTTCCCGGGACGCGGGTTTCCCCAGCAGGTGTTGCCCCAGAACCACCACGGTGTCGGCCGCGATGATCAGGCCATCCGGATGCCTGATGGCCGTTTCCCTCGCTTTCAGGCGCGCCGCCCGGATCACGTAACGGGACGGCGTTTCGCCGGGACGGCGGGGCGGCTCCTCAATGCGGCTGGGATCGACCTGAAACTGCATTCCAAGCCGGGACAGTATCTCTTGCCGGCGCGGAGAAGCGGAGGCCAGAATCCATTTCCTTTTTGGGGGCATTTTGTCGATTCGTCCGGAATGTTCAGATCCTGGAATACCGGCGTTGCACCGGCCGCGCGGATGCGGGAACGGGGCGTTGGAACCGCCCCGTTCCCCTTGCGACCGCCTAAAATTGATAGCGCAGGGCCAGCTGGATCAGGCGCGGAGTTCCGATCGTCGAGGTGAATTTCCCGAAATCCCGATCGGAAAGATCCGTAACCGGAACACCGAAGTGCGCTCTGTTGAAAAGATTGTACATTTCAGCCCGGAACTGCAGCAGGTTGTCGTCGCCGAAACGGAAAGGCTTGGAGAAAACGACGTCGAAGTTCAAATAATCGGGTCCCCTGAAAGAGTTCCGCCCTGAAGTCCCGCCTTCACCCGCGGCGGGGACCGAGAAATCCTCGATCTGGCTCCGGGTGAACCAGTACGCGCCGTCCGCCCTGCGGTCCAGGCTCCCGGTATCCCGGCCGCCGTCGTAGTCGGCCAGGCTGGATACGCCGGGGAAGACCGTCTCCGATCCGGAAGTGACGCTGAAACGCCGGCCCCTTTCCCAAACGCTCAGGATTCCGACTTCCCAGTCGCCGAATATCCAGTCGACCACGCGCGAAACTTCGGAGCCGTAGCGCCGGTCTCTCCCGAAAGGGATATCGAAGCTGGTCGTTACATTGATGAGATGGTTGCGGTCGAAGTCGCTCAGGGCCTTGTTGGACAGGGGGTCCTGGCTGTCGGACGGACTGATGAATTCGTTTCCGTCCGCGGAAAGAGTGTCTAGGGACTTGCTCCACGTATAGTAGGCCCGCATTCGGAAGGAGCCGGAATTTGCGCGGAAACCGGCCTGGAGCGCATCGTACCAGGACCGGCCCGTATCGGTGCCGACGATAAAACGGTCGAACTGCGGGTAATTCCGCAGATAAAAATCGGAGACGCCCGCAGCCGGGTAGAGATCGAAGTAGTTTTTGTCGACGATATCGGCCGCCGTTCCGGCCTGCCCGGTATCGAAGTAGTATCCGCCGACGGCGTCCAGAACCGCCAGGGGCATCCCGAACATCCGGAGCAGCGTATTGGATTCCGGAACCGGGACTCCCAGATCGCGGTAGGCCGCGATCTCCTCGAACGCCTGCAGGAAATCTCCCCGGGTCTTGGTTTGATTGTAGTTGAGATTCTGATAAAGGTTTCTGCCGCGGGCCCCTACGTAGCTTGCTTCCAGAACCAGATTTCTGCCGACTCTTCGTTCCAGCGTCAGGTTGTAGCGGTCGATCCTGGGCGTGCGCAAATCGGGATCGAGAACTGCGACGGATGCGGACCGCGTCGCGGGCGGCGTCAGGTCGAACGGCTCCGGCGTCGCCGGGTAAGGAAGCGCATCCCCGAGGCGGAGGTCGCCGCCCCCCTCGTTCGGGAAAGTCGAAACGGTTCTGGAGAAGCCGAACGTGTTTGCGTCTATGTAATCCGCAACCGCCCCTATGTGGCGGTCGTAGTAGATTCCGTAGGCTCCGCGCAGCGCGAAAGATCTGTATCCGGAAATGTCCCATGCAAATCCCGCGCGCGGGGCGAAGTTCGTTATGTTGCGGCTGCGCCATCCCTTGCCGGCGGCGATGCTGAAATCGGAAATACTGGCGCCCGCATCGATTCCCGAGGGCGGTTCGAGAATGCGCTGGAGGTCGCTCTTCTCCCCCGGCACGCTGTTGAATTCGTAACGGAGTCCGAGATTCAGAGTGAGATTCGGCAAAATGCGCCAGTCGTCCTGCACGAAAGCCGAAAGTTCGATGGTAGAGTAGCTCCTTTCCCTGGCGGACCCGAAAGGCAGCGGGGCATCCAAACTGTAGTAATAGGTCTGGCGGATGCTTTCGACCCTTCCGAGCAGCGTGTTGTAGAGATTCTCGAACGTCTGCCGGTCCTCATCGGATATTACGGTATTCCCGTAGGGCCCTATTTCTTCGGATACGCCGTTGCCCGTGCCGGTTCCGAAGCTGAAATCGGGGAAAATCCCCGCATAATCCACGCTTTTTTGAGTCAGGCGGCGGAACGTGCCGCCGTATTTGAAGGTGTGTTTGCCCCGGGAATGGGCCAGGCTGTCTGAAATCTCGAAATAGGGCGTTAGATAAGCCTTGGATGTATCCGCAGGCAAAGGATTTGTAAAGGCGTCGACAAGGTACATGGATTGCGGGGACCGGGCCGGGCGCATCCAATCCGTTTTGGGCCTGATGTAGCCGATGCGGAGTTCGTTGACCATCTGCGGATTGAGCGTGTAGTGGGATCCGGCTGCGACGGCCCAGGTTCTGTCTTCGACCGTGCCCGGCGGGATTCCGGGAAAGGGAGCGTCCGCGCCGTCAACCAGATCCGTCGCTTCACTCCGGTTCCAGTTGATGCGCAGGTAGACGCGGTGCCGGCTGTTCAGAGTATGGTCGATCCGAACGGTCGCCTGGTCTGCATTATTGTGGAAGGGATTGTTAAAAAGAAAACCGCCGGTATTCAATCCGTCTCCGATCAGCGTGTTGTTGGGGGAGGGAGTGAGAGCAAGCAGTTCCGCTATCTCCGGGGCCATCCCGGCAGGATCGTTGCCGGCAATGTCGTAGGATTGCAGCGTGTCCGTTCCCGGCGTGTAGTACCGGAATACCCCGGCCCTGGCTTCGTCGTTTTCCCCCTCGTTTTCATCTTCCTCGTCGTCATCGGAATCGTCCATCAGAACGAGACGGTTGCGGCGGATTTCGGATCCCAGGCGGAAGCCCTGGTAGTTGGCGAAGAGGAAGGTTTTGTTGTTCTCCAGCGGCCCCGAAACGGTTGCTCCGAAAATGTTCTGCCGGAAATTCGGTTTTTCAACTCCCGCGGAATTATTGATGAAATCGTTTGCGTTCAAGGACTTGTTGCTGTGGTAGTAGTAGGCGTCTCCGTGCCATGACCTTCCCCCGGTCCGGGACACGAGGCCCAGCTGTGCACCCGCCGAACGTCCGAATTCGGCGTTGGCGCCGCTCGTTATCAGATGAAATGTTTGAACCGTATCGGGATTTACGGCTATGGAAGGGCCGCCGATTCGGGGGACCGACTGCGTGGAAACGGCTATGCCGTCGAGACTGAGGTGATTCGCGCCTTTGCGCCCCCCGTTGGCCGTCGAGCTGCCTTCATCTCCGCCGTTAATCTGGACCCCCGGAAGATGAGCGGCCAGGATGAGCGGATTGCGGGAAAAAAGCGGGAGCTTTTCCAGATCCCCGCGGGATATGTCTCCGTGGATGTCGGAATCATAGATTTCGGCCCGCTCCTCTATCAAAATGGTTTCATCGGCTGCGGCGATATCGAGGGTGAAGGATTCCGTCACGTTCCCGTTGGCGGGCAGATAGATGTTGCGCCGGGTGATCTGCTGGAATCCCTTGGCTTTGGTCGATACGGTATAGAATCCGGGCCGCAGCGCCAGGAAAAGGTAGCGACCGGTTTCGTCGCTGACGGTTTCGTATTCCCATCCGGTATTTTCATCAACCGCTGTAAGGATAACCCCGGGCGTCGGATTGTCGGAAGGATCCCAGACAATCCCGGACAGCCGTCCCGAGACGGATTGGGCTCCGGCGGTCCAGGGAATAAAGAGCATGGTCAGTACGGTAACAATGATAAAAGTGCCGCTTGCTGGAAATTTAGTCCGAACCACGCCCTGCCTCCTTGATAAGGTTCAGTATTGTGCCGACGAGTATACCCCGTTACGCAAAAATCCCTAAAAATTTAAGACGCGAACCCCCTATTTTTACATTAAGCCGGAGAGTTTGTCGATAGGCGGACGTTCATACATCATACGCAAGCCGAAGGGATTCCGTTCCCGATTCTCCGTTTTAGGCTGAATATTTTGTCCAAAACCGCATTCCCGGCGTATATAATAAACAACTTTGGCCCTTTGGAGAACCATTATGCGTATTCGATACATGCTTGCCACCGCACTTATAGGATTCATGTTGCTGCCTGCAGCCACGGCGCAGAAACGCACCTTCGCCACCCTCAATCCTAATGCGGACAAGGTGAACGGCGGCGCGGACCTCTATTCTGCGGGGAGCGGCGGATTCTCTGCGGCGGCGGGGAATCTGGTCGTCCCCCGGGAAAAACACGTGGCGGTGACCTTGACCGACGGCAGGGTCCTCATAGCGGGGGGATACAACAACCGGTATTTGAAATCCGCCGAACTTTTCGATCCTTCGACAGGGCAATTTACGCAGAATCTCGAGACCACGCTCAATGAGAAAACGGGACTGTATGAAACGACCGAGGGGAATTTGAACCGGGCCCGAAGCGGGGCGGGCGCCGTGCGGCTGCCCGACGGCAGGGTTTTTATCGTAGGGGGGTATGACGGCAGCTACCTGGCGTCGGCGGAAATCTACGATCCCGCCACCGGGGAGTTCGATCTGCTGACGAACCAGATGAGCGTCGCCCGCCACAATCCAAGCGTCATTCTCATGTCCGACGGCAGGGTTTTCGTTTCAGGCGGATTCAACGGCCAGTTTCTGTCCTCCGCCGAGGTTTTCGATCCGGTCACCTTGAGATTTATAACGGTTCCGAGCATGAATCATGCCCGCGACGGGCATACCGCAACGCTGCTCAATGACGGAACTGTTTTGATTGCCGGCGGTTGCGCCAACGCCGAAAGCAACAGAATGATATGCGACGAATATGTCGATGTCGTTGAAATTCTCGACACGGATCTGGGATACATGGAACTGGAGGGACTCAACACTCCCCGCGCCGGCCATACGGCCTCCCTGCTTCCGGACGGCAGGGTTCTGCTTGCGGGCGGGGTGGACGCCGGAGGTTTTCTGGCTTCCGCGGAGGTTTATGACCCCGCAAGCGAAAGCTTTACCCCTGTCGGGGACATGACCCTCGCCAGGTATGAACACACGGCCACGGCCCTGCCGGACGGAAAGATACTCCTGGCGGGCGGGAACTGCGTTTCGTCAACAGACAGCGCGGAAATTTTCGATCCCGATGCAAATGGCTTCACCGCCGTACCCTCGGCGATGAGCGCCCCCAGGTTCCGCCATACGGCAAATATTCTGTCCGACGGGCGGATACTTCTGGCCGGCGGGCTCAACGCCGACCTTCTGGTTTTCGACGTAAACGTTCGAAGCGAGGACGATAATATTTCCCCCACCATAGCGTTTCATACCGATCCCGGGACCGGGGAGGCAACCGGCTTCGTTCCCTATACGGGATCCGGCGTGGTCGTGGCTTTTTCCGCCGAGACCGGAGACGTGCTGGCGCGGATTGTCACAGGCGGGAAGCCGGCTTTGATGACGCCGCTTCCGGATGGAAACAGGCTGGCGGTTGTCTCGGTTCTGGACAACAGGATCTTTCTGATAAGAATGGACACCCTGCAACTCGAGGGGACATTTGCCTTCGCGAACGCGAATTTCGGATTCGGCAGCTTTCTGGAACTCTCGCCCGACGGGAGCCTCGGGTACATCTCCTCAACGGGCACCGGCGAGGTGATACAGTTCGCCATGGCTACCGGCAGCGAGGTGCGGCGGCTCACGGGGCTCAATATCCCGGCCCAGGTTACTGTGACGCCCGACGGTGGCAGTCTGCTGGTCGTGGAAGTGGCGACCGCGGAAGTTTATTTCGTCGATACCGCAGCGATGACGACGGAATTCACGATGTCGCCGCGAACGGTATATCCGGTTGCCGGCTTTACCGCCTTCAACAGGCCCGTGCTGTCCCCGGACGGCCAATACGGCGTCATCGGGAGCCAGGATATCGAGGGAACCGAAACGCATGTCGTATTTTATTTTGAGACGTCCACGGGCGAGATAAAGTATGTATTGCAGACGGGCGTCAAGCCCGCTTTCACCACGCTCACGCCCGACAATCGGAACTGGCTGATACTGAATTCGGACAGCATCGCCAGGATCCCGGTTGAGGATCCTACCGATATTGTGCAGGTCGGAACCGCCGCGGGCACTCCCCTGGGCTCCGCAAATATCGTTTTTTCAGACGATTCCCGGTACGCGTTTTATGCCGTAGCTTCCAGGGACCGTTTTGTCCAGCATGATCTCGAGAGCAACGGGGTGGTCGGGTACTATGCGGTCGGGGATCTGCCGGATGACAGCCTGGATCAGCCGTCCAGCGTTGCGATCACGCCGGACGGCAGAACGCTGGCGGTTTTGAATTTCTCGAGCAACGAACTGGAGCTTCTGACGGATTCCTACGCGCTGCGGGTGCCGGAATTTGTAAACGGCCGGGACCGGTTCACGGGCCTGACCCTGATCAATCTTTCCGGAAACACCGCCAACCTGACGGTGGCGCCGATTACGAACTTTGGAGGGGTCACCTTCGACCTGGCCGGAGGCAGGGCCGGCGGCATTGATCCCGTGGCGCTGCCCCCCCTGGCTCCCAACGCACAGTTCTCGGTTGAACTGGCGGAGCTCTTTGATTTCAACAACAGCGAGGACAACGAGGGGCATCTCTACATAAATTCCGATCAGCCCGGCATAGTAGGGTTTGCCGTCACCGGAACGATCCAGGCCTCGTTTCTTGAAGCCCATCTTACCGGCCTGAACGGCATGTCTCTCTATACTTTCCCTTACCAGCTGCACGACTGGATCATGCCCGATATTCCTGCCCTGAATGTCGCTCCTCCGGTGCTCAGCCTGACGAATCCGAATTACAATGTCGCGGATTATGAAATAGTGCACTACGGCGAGGATGGATCGGTTCTGCAGGCCGCTTCAGGCGAAAAGCTGGATTCCAACTACCGGGTTACCAGGGCGACGGACACCCTTTTCGACGATTCGCAGCTGGGCCAGGTCCTGATAACGGGCGGCCGATACCCGCAAACCAGCATATTTGCCGAAATCTACCAGCCGGACCCCTCCGGCTTTTCCGACGCCGGTTTGATGCTCGAGGCAAGGTACGGACATGCCGCGGTTCTTCTGGGCAGCGGCCAGGTGCTTTTGTCCGGAGGCAAGGAAGGGGCCCGGGTGAAAAAGAGCGCGGAACTGTACGATCCGATCCAGCGCGCTTTCGTTCCCGTCATCGGAGCGATGGTGCACCCCCGCTACCGGCATACGGCAACCCTTCTGTATAGCGGAAAGGTGCTGGTGGCCGGCGGCCAGAATTCCATATCCATCAACGACACGGCCGAGCTCTACGACCCCGTCTCGGAAACGTTTTCACGCGTCGACGACTTTATGAATTCTCCGCGCGATGCGCATACGGCGACGCGCCTCAACGACGGGCGCGTGCTGCTGGCGGGGGGGATCGACGGAGTCAGCCTTTCCAATACCGCGGAAATTTTCAGCCCCTCCTCTGCCCAATTCAGCCCCACCGGTTCGATGCAGACGGGAAGGGCCTTCCACCGGGCGGTCCTGCTCGAAAGCGGCTGCGTGCTGATCACGGGCGGGTATAACGGAGACTATCTGAGTTCGGCCGAGATTTACGACCCGGCCACGGGCGTCTTTACTGAAATCCCGTCCATGAACGTGGCGCGGAGCCACCATACCGCGACTGTGCTTCCCGACGGGCGGGTCCTGATAACCGGCGGGACGAACTCCTCGGGCGTTCTCGATTCGGTCGAGATGTACGTTCCCTACGCCAACCGCTTCTTTCTCCTGGACGTGGAGATGAAGCAGGCCCGGTCCCGCCACACCGCCACGCTGCTTCCGGACGGCAACGTTCTGATCATCAGCGGAACGGACGGCTCGGAGGCGGTTTCTTCGTCCGAGATTTATTTTACGGAAAGCCGTGTCTTTCAGGACCTGACGACGGACCAGCTGCTTCAGTGGGATCATACGGCGACTCTGCTGCAGGATTTGATCGCGGGCTATCTGAGGGGGTCCTCGTCGATCGGGCTCATGTTCCGGGGGCAGTACGCGAAGGCGGGCGCCCAAACCGCCATCGGCGGCATCGATCTGGAAAAATTTGAGGGCGTCACGGAGATCTATGCGCCCGAATTCACAACCCTGGCGCCCGGACGCACCGTACTCAATCTGATCAACGCCAACGAAGAAAGCGACGCCAATGTGATCGTGACCGTTCACGATGCCGGGGGAGCCGTACTTGCCGAAAAGACGGTCCTGCTGCCCGTGAACCATCAGATAAACGACGATCTGCTGAATATCTTCCAGAACGATCCCGCGCTGCAGGGCCGGGAAGGCTGGATCGGTGTTTCCAGCGATGTCGATAAAATTGTAGGGACGGTCTCGTTGATCGACGACGCCAATGCCGTCCTCACGGCGCACGAACTCGGCGGGGTTCCCCTGCAGGAATTCATTTTTCCTCTTGCGGCCGAGGACAGTCGGGATTATTGGACGGAGCTTTCACTGCTGAATCCGCACAATCAATCCGCCGCCGTGCGCATCGAGTACCGGGATTCGGATGGCGCAGTCGTTTATTCCACTTCTTTTCAGCTGGGCGCGCAAAGCCGGCGAAGCGATTCCCTGGGCGGCTATTTCGGCGTGAACCTGAACCGGTTGTACGGCTACATTTATGTCGCCTCCAGCCCGGGCCTCATCAGCCAATCGATTTTAAAGGACCGTAACGGGAGGTTCGGCTGCGTGGTGCCGCCGATCCCCGTGCCGGATACTGTTCCGGAGCCGTAATATGGACCGGGCGTTCGATATCCTGCTCTCACTGCAGCGGGGCACGCCCCTGCACGGGCAATGGGTGCTTGAATGCCTCAAGGGATCGTGGGCCCGGCTGGTGGGTGCGAAGCTCGCCGCCGTATGCCGGCCGGCGGTTCTGAAGGATTCAGTTTTAAGAATTGAAGTGGTCGACGGCTCCTGGCTGGACGCGGTCCGAAGCCTGCAGGCGGAGTTGCAGGACAGGATTTCCGGCGCCACCCGCGGAGAAGTAAAAAAGCTGAAGATTTCCTGATCAATCGAAAAAAGTCTCCTGCAGAAACTCCAGGAGGGTATTCCCCGCCGGATTCCACCCGCCCGTCGCGGAGGGAAAGCCGGACGCGCGTTTGGAGCGCGCGGCAAGATCGAATTGCTGCATCCGCAGGCGCGCTTTTTCATCCCGCAGATCTCCAAGCTCGCGTTCCCGGGCCTTTTTAAGCCCGCCGGCGCGAATGAACGCAACGATTTCCTGAAGCTCCCTTTTGTCGAACCAGCCGCCGTGATCGCGGCACAAATCCAGGATTACGCCCGAACAGTGGGAGAAATTCCGGTGGTTCATTAATTTCCCGCATACAGGGCAGGGAATATAGGCCCTTTTCCTCTTGAGCTTCGGCTTTTCGGCTTTTCGGTTTTCCTCGAACCGGAAGCCAAGTACGGCCTCCTGTTCCTCCTCCCGGGTGCAGATATCCTGGAAGCTGTTTTTATCGACCCAGAGGCCGCCGCACTGCGTGCATTCGTGAAGAAGGTGTTTTCCGACCGTTATCCTGTCCAGCGCCGAATCGCAGCGGGGGCAGGGAAGAGGGCTTTCTTCTCCGGGAGAGGATCGGGGGACGACGGCCCCGCAGAAAGGGCAGTGCTTCATGCCGGAGGCGACTCTGCCGAAACAGGCAGGGCATATCCGGGCGGCCAGCGGGGAACCGCAGTAGAGACAGGACGTGCTTTCAGGCGCGGCGGCAGCCCCGCAATTCGGACAGTGAAACGCTGCGGATCTGAAATCTCCCGGTCCGTCCATACCGCACCCCGCTCGAAATATACATTCTCCATCGGATTCCCCGGATTCGCCCTTTAGCAAAGATATTACTGTGCGATGGGGCAACATCCGCAGATAATCCATGCGTACGGGACTGCGAGGCCGGGCCGGGGGGGGATCCGATTCCCTCCGCCCGGCGATCATGGCGGATTCGGGATCCGCCGGTGGGGGCTGAGACATGAATATGCGGTCTAAGGTTCGCGGCGAACTGATCGACATTATTCAATGGACGGACGGCATGGCCGGGTGGAAGCCCGCGGGCGGAATTCCCGCTCTGGAGGATCTTTTCAAAGGTTCCCCTCCGCCCATTACCGCGGCATAAAAAGATTGAAGATTGAAAATCCGTAATTCCCGTAAAATCCCACCCCGGTTCCGCATTCATCCCTCCGGTAATGGTATGATAAAAAAGCGATGCCCGAGCCGAATTGAGATTCGGCCGGGAGCCGAATTGAGATTCGGCCGGGCCTCGGCGGACCAATGTGTTCGCCCCTCAGATACGGAATTCGTATCGCCGTCTGTCCCGGTCATCTGTTCGGAGGTGGAACATTGGATCTCACAAAGGAAGAATTATTGCGATACAGCCGCCAGATAACGATCCCGGGCTTCGGGCTGCAGGGGCAGCTGAAATTGAAAAATGCCGGGGTTTTCATCGCCGGCGCAGGCGGGCTGGGTTCCATCTCATCCTATTATCTTGCGGCTGCGGGCGTGGGGCGTCTCAGGATTGTGGACAGGGATACGGTCGATTACAGCAACCTGAACCGCCAGATCATCCACTGGACGGGCGACATCGGTTCTTACAAGACCGACTCCGCCATCAGGAAGCTCCGTGAATTCAATCCCGACTGCGCCATCGAGGCTGTCCGCGAAGAGATCAACGAGGACACATGTGAAAGCCTCGTCGCGGATTGCTCCATAATCGTCGATGCCATGGACAATATGCCCGCCAGGAGGATCCTGAACGCCGTCTCGGTGAAGAAATCCATCCCCTACATATACGGGGGCGTTCACCAGCTGGACGGAATGGTTTCCACTTTCCTTCCCGGAAAGACTCCCTGCCTGGAGTGCATATTCCCCGACACCGGCTTCGCGCCTTCCGCGACGCCTCCGAGCATTCTCGGTCCGGTCCCAGGCGTTGTCGCCTCCATACAGTCCATCGAGGCCATAAAGATACTTCTGGATTTCGAAACCCCTCTGGCCGGCAGGCTGCTCTGTTTCTGCGGCACCGACATGACCTTCCGCGAATTCAAGATCAAGCGGGATCCGGAATGCCCGGTTTGCGGCAAATCGAAGACTGAAGATTAGATTCGATTCCGTTTCATTTTGTATAAAAGAATGAAGTAAGTCTCAGGTTTATTGATCGTCCCCACAAATAATCCCGTCCAATGAGCTCATCAAATCAGATCAAATTTGCAATCTTCAATTTTTTATCTGTTTTATCGCTTTTTCAAAGAAGGGAAGGGAGCGCACGATGGTATCCCGTGAAACGGTGAGGGAGAGCCGGATGTAGCCGGCGCGGCCGAATCCCTTCCCGGGCACGGCCAGCACGCCCTCTTTCAGAAGGATTTTGGTGAACTCCATGTCGTCCGGGATCGGCGTTTTCAGAAAAACGTAGAAAGCGCCCTGGGGTTTGCGGACCTCATACCCTGCCCGGGCGAGGCCGTCGCACAGCAGGTCCCGTTTCTCAGTGTAGGCCCCCAGGTCGGGCGCCGCGTCCGGCGCTTCAGCCGTTGCCAGCTGCCAGATCGCCGGGGCGTTAATGAATCCCAGTATGCGGTTGGTAAACGTGCATGCCTGCGACAGCGCGTCGGCCTCGGGAAGCCGGGGGGAGATGGCCAAATATCCGATGCGCTCCCCGGGAATCGACCAGGTTTTGGACCACGAGGTGGCGATGATGCAGTTCGATATGATCGCTGCTGTTTCCGGGCATTTCGCCCCGTCGTATACATAGGATTTGTAGGGCTCGTCGCTTATGACCGCGATCGGGTGGTCCGCGCGCCGCAGCAGGGCCTCGAGATCGCGCAGCAGGGCTTCGGGATAAATGACGCCCGTCGGATTGTTGGGCGAATTCAGAATGATGGCGCGGGTTTTCGGGGTGATCTTCGCCTCGATGGCGGCAATATCCAGTTCAAAATTTTCGTCCGTTTCGACCGGCACCATTTTCCCGGAAAAGTTCAGTATATAGAACTGGTAATCGGGGAAGAAGGGCATGGGAACGATGACTTCATCGCCGGGATTGAGCATGGCTTTGAATACCGTGTTCATGGCGCCCGCGCATCCGACGGTCATCAGGATGTGGTCTTCGGTGAACGGGACGCCCGTGTCCCGCTCGAGGGATTGCGCCAGTTTCCGCCTTACGTCCGGGAAACCGGCATTCGGCATATAGCTGTGAGCCCCCCGGGCGTTTGTTCGGGCCAGTTTCTGAAGCGCGGCCCGCACTGCATCCGGGGGATCTTCCGTCGGGTTCCCGAGCGTGAAGTCGTAGACGTTTTCCTCGCCGCGCTCCCGCTTCAGGCGGATGCCTTCTTCAAACATTCTCCGGATCCAGGATGCGCCTTCAATCTGCCGTTGTACGGTTTCCGAAACAATCATTGGGTTGCTCCTTGGCTCTGCGTGCAATTAAGGGTATGAATTGTATCGTTCCGGCCCGCTGAAAGGCAACCCGTCAGTGCAGGCGGAAGAAGGAGTCGAGTTCCCGCACCCCTTTGCGAACCGCCTCGGCGCTCCTCTCGAGCAGCCGCATCTCCTGCTCCTGCAGTTCGAGCTCGATGATGCGTTCAACCCCGTTCTTCCCCAGAAGCACCGGGACGCCGATGAAGAGGTTTTCGATCCCGTACTCGCCGCGCAGGAACGCGGCGCAGGGCGCCAGCGCCTTGCGGTCCGTAACCACGGCCTCCACCATCTCGGCGACCGAAGCCGCCGGAGCGAAATAGGCCGAACCCGTTTTGAGGTGCGCGACGATTTCCGCGCCGCCGTTGCGGGTTCTGTCGACGAGGCGCGCGATAGTTTCAGGATCCATCATTTGGGGGATCGGGATGCCCGCCACGGTCGTGAACCTGGGCAGCGGCACCATCTGGTCCCCGTGCCCGCCCATCACCATGGCGTGGACATCGCAGGGAGCGCACCCGAGCTCCTCCGCGACAAAATAGCGGAACCGGGTCGAGTCCAGAATGCCGGCCATTCCGAGCACGCGGCGCACGGCAAAACCGGTGGTGCGGAACGCCACATGGCACATGACGTCCAGGGGGTTCGAAACAACGATGATGGTGGAGTTGGGAGCGTAGAGTCCTATTTTTTCCGAAGCCGACTTTACGATGCCGGCGTTCACCTTCAGGAGATCCATCCGGTCCATTCCGGGCTTGCGCGGGACTCCCGCCGTGATGACCACCACATCGCTTCCTTCTATCCTGGAATAATCGCCCGTGCCTTCGATGGAAACATCGTAACGGCGCATGGGGCCCGCGTGGAGAAAGTCCAGCGCCTTGGCCCGAGTCAGGCCTTCATATACGTCCACCATGACGATGTCGGCAATGACCTTTTCGGCGATGTAGTAGGCGGCGGTTGCGCCCACCTGTCCCGCCCCGATAATGCTGACTTTCTTCCTAGGCATGCGGTTTTCCTCCCTGCCGGTCCTCGGCTTCAGCGGCGTCGATGGACGCGCGCAGCGCAGCGGCGGCTTTCTGAAACTCTTTTTCTTCCGAATCGCTCATTCTGACGGGGACTACGCGATCCGCGCCGCCGGCCCCGATGCAGGCGGGCACGCTGACGGCGATGCCGGAGAGCCCGTATTCCCCCTGCAGCCTGAGGGAGACCGGCAGGATTCTCTTCGTATCCCGAGCGACCGCTTCCACGAGCGCCGCCACGGATGCGCTGGGCGCATAGTACGCGGTGGATTTCTCGGAAAGTTGAAGGATGGTATCCCCGGCCCTGCGCACTTCCTCCAGGATCGCCTCAAATTTCTCCTTCGGCAGCAGCCTGTCCGCCGGGATTCCGGAAACCCTCACGGTGTCGCGCAGGATGACCATGGAGGGCCGGTGCGGGCCGACGACCATGCCCGTGACTTCACGGGAGGAGACGCCCAGGGCGCTGCTTATCAGAAAACGAAGCCGGGTCGAGCTGAGAAGGCCGCCGACGCCGAGAACCCTTCTGCGGTCGAATGCCAGAAGGCCCTGGACCAGGAGGGTAATCCGGTCCACCGGCTCTACGATGTTGATGACGACCGCATCGGGCGCAAGGCGCCGGATATCCGCGCAGATGCCTTTCATCAGCGCGGCATTGTCCCGGTACAGATCGTCGCGGGTTTCGTCCGGAGCGCGCACGCGTCCGGCCGCGATCACCACGATTTCACTGCCCCGGATTTCCTCGACGGAACCGCCGCCCCGGATGGTTGTGTCGTAGCGGCGGATCGGCCCGGCTTCCGAAAGATCCAGGGCCTTGCCTAAAGGAAGGCCTTCCCGGACGTCCACGAGCGTCACGGATGCGCTGCGGTTTTCGGCAATAAAGAAGGCGCTGTTGGCGCCGACGTTTCCGCTGCCGATGATGCTGACTTTTTTCATAATCTCTCCATAGGAAGCTGGTACCGGATGCCTGTCGGCTCTCTCATTATACATTATGGACATCCGGGTGCATGCCGCAAGTCCGTCGGGATTTAAAATCGTCTCGGTGCGGGATCCGGTTTGCGCCGGGACGGAACCCGGAATGGAAAGATAATCCGATGACATTAGCGGCACGGATAAGCATCCGGCCGTGGTGCCGCGCGCGGGCGCTTTTTTACGGTCGTTCGCCGCGCGGTGCTGAAAAGCGGCCCTCGGCTTGACCGTTCCGGTGTGATGGGTATAAGTTAATCGGGGCAAGGGTCGCCGCAGGATCCCCGCGTCGTTTCCAAGGTTCGTTTCCCGGGCGAAAGAATTAAGCCCCATTGGGCGGGACCGGCCGGTTGACGGCGCGGCAGAAACCTCGTGAGAAACGCGAATAAAAACAAGAGGTCCGGGTATGCCCCGGACTTCATCGAAGGAGTGCACGAACATGAGCCCCTACAATCCACTCGCGGATGCCCTGAATAAGGATCTTCAGGACGGAGCCCCGCAAATTTATGAAATGCTGTCGGCACGCGGCAAATCCATTTACTTCCCGTCCAGGGGAATCCTCGGCCAGACTGCGGAAGCGAAGAGCGCGAAGATCAACGCCACGATAGGGACCGCTTTTGAGGAAGACGGTTCTCCACTCGCTCTCGAGTGCATGGAGGCCATGGTGAATGTGCCCTCGGAATCGTTCCTTTACGCTTCGAGCTACGGGGTGCAGAAGCTGCGCGAAGAGTGGAAAAGGCTGCTCGCCGTGAAGAACCCGGGGCTGCGAGGCAAGCCCTGCAGCCTGCCGGTTGTCACCGCCGCGCTGACGCACGCGCTCTCGGTGGCAGGGTACCTGTTCGTCGATACAGGGGACACCATGATCCTGCCCGATCTTTATTGGGATAACTACGAGCTGATATTTTCCGAGGCCTGCGGCGCGAAGTTTTCTTTTTACAACACATTCATCGACGGCGGCTATGACGTGGCCGCTTTTTCACGGGCTCTTCGCGAGGGAGGGGCGGGCAAGAAGATCGTTCTGCTGAATTTCCCGAACAATCCCACGGGCTACACCGTTACGGAAAAGGAGGCCGAAGCCCTGGCGGCCGCGATTCGCGGAGCGGCCGAAGAAGGGAGCCGGATTGTCGTGCTTCTGGACGATGCGTATTTCGGCCTGGTTTACGAGGAAGGAATAGCCCGGGAATCCCTGTTCTCCCTGTTTGCAGACCTGCATCCCAACGTTCTGGGCGTAAAACTCGACGGCCCCACCAAGGAGGATTATGCCTGGGGCTTTCGCGTGGGATTCATGACCTTCGGTTTCCGGAGGGCCGGCGAAAAGCAGCTCAAGGCCCTTGAAGACAAGGCCGCCGGAGTTGTGCGCGGCAGTATTTCCAATGTGCCGAACCTGTCCCAGACTATCCTGCTCAAGGGATACACCGCGGCGGACTACGAAGCACAGAAGAAGCAGAAGTATGGAATCCTGTCCGGCCGGGCGAGGAAAATCCGGGCGGTTCTGGAAAAACACCCCGAGTATGCCCAAAGTTATGAAGCGATGCCCTTTAATTCCGGATATTTCATGTGCGTCCGGCCCATCGGCGTAGCGGCCGAGGACGTCCGCAGGGAGCTGCTTGCCGGTTTCGACACCGGCGTTATCGTGCTTTCCGGGCTGATCCGGCTGGCTTTTTCATCGGTCCCCGCCGACCGCCTGGAAACCCTGTTCGAGAACCTGCATCGGGCGGTTCAGAATTTGCGCCGTCCGTAGGGGCGAACCTTGTGTTCGCCCTATGCGAACCTTGTGTTCGCCCTGTGCGAACCTTGTATTCGCCCTATGCACAATAAAATCGGCGGCCGGGTTCGCTCCCACATTGCCGCGTTATAATACCGGGGCATTTTCATCGGGAGCCGCGATTGAAAACCTCTATTTTTATTTGAAAGGATGAATCCTATGGACGTCAAAGAGCTCGAACAGACGCTTGTGCTCATTAAACCGGATGCGCTGAAAAATTCCCTGACGGGCTATCTGCTTTCCCAACTGGCGGAATTTCATACAGGATTGCATTTCGCGGGCGCCAAGATCGTTCACGTGTCCAGAATGCTGGCCGAAGAGCACTACGCCGAGCATAAAGGGAAAGGATTTTATCCCGCGCTCCTGGACTATATTATGGGGCTCGTGCATTACGGAGACGTACCCTGGAAGCAGAGGGTTGTCGCCTTTATCTACCAGGGCCCCGATGCCATCAGAAGGATACGGGATTTCGCCGGCCCGACAAACCCGCATGCGGCCAGGGTGGAAAAACCGGGTTGCATTCGTGCGCTCGGGACGCTTGTTCCCATAAAAGACGCGTCCGGAAGCGTGATCGATGACCGCATGGACAACCTTATTCACGCTTCGGCCAATCATGAAGATGCGGAGAGGGAGGTCAAGCTCTGGTTTCTGCCTGGGGACATCCCGCCCTTCATGCAGGTCTACGGGACCGAAGTGAACAAGGAATTTTACTATTTTAAAGAGGATCGACTTCTCCCGGAATATGAGCCGGACAGCGTCTGCCTCCTGGCGCCCGGAGAAAGGGCCTGGGCATCCGATCTCGAAGCGCTTCGCAGGATCAGCCGGGGGGAAACGGCGGCCGTTTCTTTGCAGTATGTCGCGGCAAAGTACCTCATTAACGATCCCAGGCTGGAACATTGACCTGGCCGGGCGGCATCCACAGTGAAAATCGGCCTCGTGCCCGATTCGGCGGCGGTCCATCATGTTGACGCGGAGCCTGTCAGGAAGATTCTCTATATTTTTGCCGATCCTTCTGACCGCTGTTGTCTATTTGGCCTCTGCAACGAACCGCGCCGTAACCGATTACGACGAGGCCTACTATGTCCAGCCCGCCCTGCACATGGTTGAAAGCGGCCACTGGGTGACTCCCTGCGCCAACGGGGTCCGCTTTCTGGAAAAGCCGCCCCTGCTGTACTGGGTGACCGCCGCCAGCTTCAAGGTTTTCGGGATCAATGAATTCGCCCTCCGCCTGCCGACGGCGCTCGCGGTCATCGCGCTGGTTTGGATCGTGATGCTTATCGTGCGCCCTCTGGCGGGCGAACATTCCGCATCGGCGGCCGGTTTGGCCGCCGCCTTTTCCGCGGGCACGTATCTTTTCACGCGGGAAACCCTGCATGACATCTGGCTGGTTCTGTTTCTGGCACTTTCCGTGTACGCGTTCCTGAAGTGGTATCTGGACCCCATGCGTTCGCTGCCGCCCGCATTGCTGTTTTATGCGGCGGTGGCCGGCGCATTCATGTGCAAGAGCCTGATCGGGGCCGCTTTCCCTGTCGGTGTCGCTGTAGTCTTCCTGCTGCTTTCCCGGGAATGGCCCGGGTGGAAATCGCTGCATCTTCTGCCCGGCGCCGGCCTGTTCCTTCTTCTGACGGTGCCGTGGCACTGGCTAGCGGCCCTCGAGAACCGGGGCTTCCTCGAGTTCTTCTTCATAGGGGAGCAGTTTCTTCGTTTCCTCGGCAGGAGGGAGCCTCCAGTCCTCTGGTCCGTTCCGCTCTGGCTCTTCTGGGTGCTGGTTCTCGTATGGCTTTTCCCTTGGACCGTGTTTCTTCCCGCTGCATTTGCGGCAAACCGCCGGCACTGGGACAGGAACCGGCGCCTCCTCGCCAGGATCGCCGTATCCTGGGCCCTGGTGGTCCTCGGCTTCTTCTCGCTCTCGACCCGGTTGGAACATTATGCTTTCCCGGCCCTTCCCGCTCTGGCCATCTTCGTCGCCGGCGCCTTCGGGCGCGACGGCAATGGCAGGGCAATCCTGTGGGCCTTCCGGGGGCTGGCCCTGTTCGGGGTTCTGGCCCTGGTTTTCGGCCTGTCCGCGGGCATCTGGATTGCCGCCGGAGGCGGGCTCGACTATGAAGCAGCCGGGCAGCCGGACCGCCTGTCTGAAACCGATTTCAGCATCCTGGCGGAAATGCCTCCTTCAATGGCGATGAACCTGTCGAAGCCCGCATTCATAACACTTTTGGCCATGGCTTGCGGATTCGCGATCGCTCTGCGGTTCGAAGCGCGTCAAAAGCGGCGGCAGGCGCTATGGAGCATCGCTGCGGCGATGGCGGTCGTCTGCGGCATGGCGCACTGGAGCCTGAACATCTGCGAAGATCTGATTTCCTCGAAAAAATTCGGCGTGGCGATCGCGCGCTCCGCAGGTCCCGCGGACCGGGTCGTGGTTGTGGGGGATTACGAGTCGGCCAATTCCCTGAACTTCTATCAGCCCCTCCCGGTCGAAGTAGTCGACGGCACGGCCTACGCTCTTATCCCCGGCATGAAATTCCCCGATTCTCCCAGGGTTGTCCTCACCGGGGAGGAATTCCGGTCCGCGTGGCTTTCCAGCCGCCGCGTGTTTGCCCTCGTGCCTGAATCCCGCGTCGGCGAACTGCAGCCGGAGGGCCATGAGATGATGCGTGTCCTGGACCGGGTGCTGGTCAGGAATCATTAGAAAGTTTTTTTCAGGCATTTGCCCCGGCGGACTTCAGGCGCCAGGAACCACCCGTAAAACCGGCCTGACCCCGGTCGGAG
Source organism: Acidobacteriota bacterium (assembly GCA_016933615.1). Classification (GTDB taxonomy): domain Bacteria; phylum Acidobacteriota; class UBA6911; order UBA6911; family UBA6911; genus UBA6911. The sequence continues at coordinate 3,975 of JAFGAO010000162.1, read as the reverse complement.
CGGAGAACCCGCTCCATGAGACGGTATTTAGCCTGGAATGCATGCATTATTGGGATAGAATAACCGGATGCAAAATATATCCCCCATCAGGCCTTTGGTCGTGATCCCGACCTACAACGAACGGGAAAACCTTTCACGGCTCATACCCGCAATCCTGGGAGAGGATGCCGGCCTCCATGTGCTGGTTGTGGACGACGGAAGCCCGGACGGTACCGGAGCTTCGGTGCTGGAATTGCAGGGGAAAGAATGCGCCGGCCGGCTTTTCCTGAAAACACGTCCCGGAAAGCTCGGGCTGGGCGGGGCCTATGTGGACGGGTTCCGATGGGGCATCGCCAACGGGTACGATTTCCTGGTAGAAATGGACGGGGACTGGAGCCATCATCCCAGGTATCTGGGCGTAATGCTGCAGCTGGCGAAAGAGGCCGATTTCGTGATCGGATCCCGCTATGTGCCGGGCGGCGGCATCCTCAACTGGGGGATCGGAAGGCGGATGCTGTCGAGGCTGGGAAGCCTGTACTCCCGGGCGATTCTGGGCGTTCCCATCGCCGATTTTACCGGTGGATTCAACGGGTGGTGGGCGGAAGCGCTCCGGAAGATCAGGCTGGACACTCTGCGAAGCAACGGATACAGCTTCCAGATCGAACTGAAGTACCGCGCCCACAAACTCGGGTTCCGCCACGCCGAATTCCCCATAATCTTCGACGAGCGCCGCGCCGGCAGAAGCAAGATGTCCGGGAGCATCGCCCTGGAAGCCTTATGGCGCGTCTGGGGATTGCGCTTTTTCGGAGTCAGAAGCTTGAGGTCGGCGGGCCCGCCTTCCCGGTCTGCGGAAGCAAACGCGGAACGGAACGACATCCGGCATGCGGGCTAACGGGAATGCGGCCATTCCTCTACGGCGGATATCAGCGCCCGGATGTTTCGCGTGGAAACTTCGGGAGGCATTCCGCCGCCGCAGGATACGATCAGGCGCGAATGGTCCTTGAGGCCGTCGAGCGTTTCCCTGACGGCGCGGCGGACATCTTCCTCGGTTCCGGCGGCGAGAATGTCGCGCGGGGCGATATTGCCAAGGAGCGCGATCCTGCCGCCGGTCCATTGCTTCATTTCCGCAAGGGTATGCTGAATGCCGAAATTGAGAAGATTGATGCCTATGTCGGCAAGCAGCGGGGCGCCGGCTTTGCAGGGGGCGTCGTTGTGGAAAAACTTGACGGTCACGTCCGCGCTGAAAGCCTTCTTTAAATAGGGAAGTGCGAATGCCTCGAAATCACGCCGGCTTATGAATCCGACGATATCGTCCAGGATCAGGATTCCGTCGATGGAAGGAAAACGTTCGCGCTGATATGCGATCCACTCCTCGAGAAAATCCGAGATGACGCCGAGAAGCCGGTGCATCGGGACGGGATCGGTCTTGATGGCGGTCAGGAATTCCGTCGCGCCCATCAGGAAGGAAGCGATGTTCAGGGGGCCGCGCGCGACCGCGAAACGGATCCGGTGCCCGGCTTTTTCCATCTCGGGCCGGATGTGTTCGAGCCTTTTGATGACAAAGGGAAGCAGGCCGTCCTTGCGGGGGTTCGGCTTTTCGATCTTTTCCGCGTCCGCCGGGGACCGGATGATTTTTTTTGCGAATGGGAATTCATTCTCTTCCCAGACGGAGACCGCTCCGAAGGCCGACGGTTCCGTGCACATGCCGTATTCGGACCAGAATCCGGGGAGAAAAATGGTCTCGGGAAAGGTGCGAACGGCCTTGAGGTTGTCCTCGAGAAAAACCCGTTCGTCCGTAAAATAGTCCAGGATGCTGTGCCCGGCCCAACGGGGAAGCCAGGGGCTGTCGATGATGAATCCGGTTGGGGGGGAAGCCGGCTCCTCCCCTCGGATTACCGAGACCAGGGTGTTCCACTGACGATCGTTCATGGTAGTACCTTTCGCGCCTTGACCGGTATACTATGGATTGCCGGCCGGGAAAACGGGCGCCTGCGGTTCCACCCCTTTCCCCGCTGGTGCCGGTGAACGGATTAGTCTAGAATCTTGCGGGCGATTATTCCAGATGGTTTATTGAAGGAGTGAAAACAGGACGGATTCCATGTACCTGACGATACCGGCCGGATCCCTCGAACTCGAGTCGCATTTGCGGGAGCCCGAGGGCGAACCCGCGGGAGGGCTGGTTCTTTGCCACCCCCACCCCCTGTACGGCGGAACGATGGACAGCCGTGTCGTCTACCGGTCGGGGAAAGCCGCGGCCAGGGCGGGTTTTGCCGCCCTCCGGTTCAATTTCCGCGGTGTCGGGAGAAGCACCGGCCGGTACGATGAGGGGCTTGGGGAAAAAGAGGACGTCGCGGCCGCTCTGGGCTGGATGGAGGCAAAATATCCGGGGAAACCGCTCGCGGTTTTCGGATATTCCTTCGGAGCATGGGTAGGGCTGCAGGTAGGGTGCCGGGACCCGCGGGTCCGGGCCATGATCGGAATCGGGTTGCCTCTCGATATGTACAATTTCGAGTATCTGGTCGACTATTCGAATCCTTCCCTTTATATTTTCGGGACGAGGGATGAATTCTGTTCGCCCATGAATCTGGAAAACCTGATACGCAGGCTGTCTTTTGCGTCGAAGATTCATCGCCTCCAGGGCGCGGATCATTTTTTTTCCGAACATGTCGAGGAAGTGGAAAATTTAATCGAACAGTTCTTGAAGGGGCTGAACCCTTCCCAGACTTTATTATGAAAAGAGTCCTGCTGGCGTCCGTTTTACTGATCGCAACCGGATATGCGCAATCAACGGATGAAGCGCTTTCCCCGGGAGGAGAACCTTATTTCGTGCAGGTAAGCGGGCACTGCTATGTGCTGCCTGTCGAGGAGAACGGGGAGAATATTGCCGTCGTGGCCACCAAGCAGGGCACCCTGCTGTTCGATCCGCCCCCGGAACCCGACCTGTCCATCCTTATAGAATCTTTGAAAACTCTGAACGCGGCGCCGGTGCGGTGGATGATCAATACGGGCAGCTATTTCCTTCAAACCGACGGCCTGGAATATTTTTCCGAGCTGGACGCCGTGCTGCTGGCCGGTTTCCGCCAGTACGCCCCTGCGGCGCATCCGGAGCCCCCCGGCGCTGATCCGGTTGCCGGGCACGGAAGGGGCTTACGCGGGGATTCAGGCCCGGACGGGATTTCTCCCTCCGGTTGGGGGGAAAGCAGCCCTGCATACCCCGATACCATACGGATAGAATCCCCTGTTTATCCGAGGTTCGTTTTTAAAGAGCGGATGTACCTGTATCCGGAGGACCTGGAGATCCGGATCCGGGCGCTGCCGCACGCAGCAAGAACGGAGGCGGATATTTTTGCCTATGTCCCGGCTGAAAAGGTGCTTTTTGCGGGAAGGCTTTTCGAGCCCTCCTACTATCCCGATATCGATGTGTCGGCGGGCGGCAGCGCCCTCAAGTGGATCGACGCCCTGGAAGAGGTCATCGATTCCGTTCCGCTGCTGATATCGGCCATTCCTCCCGATGAACCTGAAGAGGAGGAGGAGGGCGCAGAAAGCGAACCAGGATTCATGGAAGGGGAGGATGCGGCGATTTCCCGAAAGGGAGGACCCGCCGGGGATGAATCCCAGGAAGAGGAAGAAATAACTCTTGAGGAGATGATTGCCGTCATTCCCGCCAGGGGGGAAGTTTCAAATTTATTAATGATGAAAGAGCTTTTGGATACCGCCGGGAAGCTCCGGAACGGCATTTCGAGGGCCCTGAAGTCAGGCCGATCCTGCGAACAATACCTGGATTCACCCGCGTCCTATCCCTATCAAACTTACGGCAATTTTTATCCCTTTGCCGCCCAGCTCTGCAAAGAGCTCTCCCCTCCGCCAAACGGAGAGTCCATGTAGGGGCGAACCTCGTGTTCGCCATCGGTACGATGGGCAGGATTTGTAGGGGCGAACCTTGTGTTCGCCCTTCATTGCTTCAACCTGCACGTACCGCAAAACAAAGAAACGATC
>JAFGAO010000161.1 GCA_016933615.1 Acidobacteriota bacterium | reverse complement strand
AAGCGTCAGGCCCAGGGGCCCTTCGAACAGACCCCGCCGGTTGACGTCGCCCAGCAGCGTGTAAAGCTTCGTGCCGGGCGCGTCCGGATCCCCGAACGAACGGTACCAATCCGCTCCCCGGGCGAGGATCTTGGGCACGATGGCCAGCGTCTCCACGTTGCTGACGACCGTCGGTTGGCCGCGATAGCCGCGCGTCGTCGGGAACGGCGGCCGCACCCGCGGTTCCCCCCTTTTCCCTTCCAGCGATTCCAGCAGGGCCGTTTCCTCACCGCAAACATAGGCTCCCGCCCCCTGATGGACGGCAACGTGGAACGAGAATGCGGACCCGCCGATTCTCGAACCCAGCAGCCCGCGCTCCTCGGCCTCGTCAATCGCGCCCAGAAGGCGCTCGACCTCCGCCCCGTATTCGCCGCGAATATAAATGGCGCCTGTTTCCGCGCCCACCGCATAGGCCACGATCGCCATCCCCTCGAGCACCAGCTGCGGGCAGAGATCCAGCAGCACGCGGTCTTTGAAGCTCAACGGCTCGGATTCGTCCGCATTGCAGATCACGTATTTCGGCTCCCCGGGCTGCGAGGCGACAAGGCTCCACTTCCGGCCGGCCGGGAAGCCCGCCCCGCCGCGGCCGCGGAGCTTGGACGCCTCCAGCTCCCGCAGGATGGCCTCCGGGGACAGCCTCAAGGCCTTTTTCAATGCGGGATAGGATCCCTTCGCAAAGGCGGATTCGAGCTCGTCGGCCGCCGTCCCGGGATCGGGGAGCAGGACGCGGACCTCGCCGGACCGGGGCCGGCCGTAATCGGGAATCTCGCCGCACCAGCCGGCTTCATAACGATCCATGTTTTTAAGCTGCAGGGGGCCCACCTGGGTTTCGCGCACCAGGGCCGCCGGAGCCCGGTCGCACAGCCCCAGGCAGCTGGTTCGCGTAATTTCCCAGCTTTCATCCATCTGCGACTGTATCCGGGCAAGCAATTCCATCGAGCCGCGCATTCTGCAGTAGGGGCCGTCGCAGATCCGGATGGTTTTCTCCGAAGGCGCCGGCGTCGTCAGCTGCGAGTAGAATGTAGCGACGCCATGGACGCGCGATGCCGGCAGGCGCAGCTCGCGCGCAACCTCCGCGATGAGACGCGGCGTCAGGCTGCCGTGCTCCGCGTGCACTTCACGCAAAACCCTGACGATATCCGCGCCCGAACCGCCGAGTTCCGCTATCAGCTCCACCACCTTTGAATCGGGAGGACTGTAGACAAGCGTCGTTGGATGCATGGCCGCACTTCCTATTAAGCCAAATTCCGCAAGCGTCTGCATACCGGGCAGCCGGACAGGGAGAACAGGGTGCTTCGGGGTCGATCCGCTGGTTCAGTCTCGGGTTATGTATATTTGTTTTTATTGTAACTCTTTTCTCCCGATTGTCCTACAGTTGAATTGAATCCCTCCGCAATTGGGGACGGCAGTGGAATCGACCGCGCTGCAAAGGCGGGCTCGGGGTCGGAGCCGGCACCGGGTTCGGAACCGAATTAGGGAAGGCAAAACCCATAATGAGCGACATATTTTTTTCTTGGCGGTCTTTGAGGTCTTCGCGGTTCAAAATACAAAGCCCAACCGGCATCATGTATAAATAGAACCTGATCTGAACCGGAATCGGTGCCCGAATTTTCTCCCAAACCGGTCAAGTCGGGTTTCAAACGTATGCGCAGATCCCCGGTTCCGAAAGCGAGCCCGATCGGTTTGTCTCCGGATGTGCTAATAATGTCGGGCGCGAAACAACCATGCTGCGAGGGCAGAGCCGGGGCATCTCGGGTGGAGGAGAATCAATGAGCGGGAATAAGAGAAATCCTGTGTGAGAAACCGGGGAAAGGACAGCCTGCCGGCGTTACTCCGGCCATTGCCCGGGCAACGCGGCCCCGGCGAAAAGGGTTTCCAATTTTCTTTTATGCCCCCTTTCCATGGCGGCAAGTTCCAGATAGAGCTTCCTGAATTCGCCGTTTTCGCACCGTTCGGCCAGATCCTGGTAGATTTCCATCGCCCTCTGCTCTTCCTTTAAGGCAAGCCGGAAAACATCCTCGGGGCTCATGCCGAAGGACAGGGTAACGGTCTCCTCCGGTTCTCCTATCCTGGAATCTTCCGGTATTTTTTCGAACTCCAGCCTGGCTTCGGGATTACTGCGGAACGCCTCAAGCCGGACCCGGTGCTCCTCCTCGTCCTTTGCCAGCTCCCGCAGAATCGCCCGGGCGCCGGGGTCTTTCACTTTCGTCGCCGCCGCCCTGTAAAAATCCCGCGAGGCCACTTCGCGGGCGACGGCTTCTATCATGATGCTGTCGAAAGAATCGGTATCCATGGCGCTCCTCCCCGGCTATGCCGTGTTTTCCACCGGAATCCACTTTATCTTCCCGGCGCGGACGGCGTCAAGCGGCGGGAAACAACCCGCGGGCCGGACGGAAAGCCGCGGCGGAAAAGGTTCATTTCACGTTGAAAACCTTGAAAAACTGCGGGCACCCTGGAGCCAGCGGTCCCTTGACGCTCAGATCCCTGCCGCTCAGCCCGGGATAGTCCCTGCCGTAGCGGTAGGCCCGGTGCACCATGTTCATGATGCCGTTTGCCATGTCGCCGTCTTCGATGGTGCAGACCGCTTTGCCGCTGCGGACCGGCACCACGTAATCCCAAACGATCTGCTTCCTCTGCGTGACTTCAAAGATATGGCCGTGGTTGGTGGACGTCACCAGGACGTTGCCGTTGGGGAGCCGCTGCGCGGCGCCCTGGCGGTGGCTGTAGAAACTCGAGGAATCCCTGGCCGCGTACTCCCAAACGATTTCGTTTGTCTTGGGATTGACCTCGATGACGGCCGAGCGGTTCCCCTCGGGGCGTTCCGACCCGTTGTCGAAAATCTGGATATTGCCGTTTTCGAGCGGGGTCGCGTTGTGGGAGCCGAAGATTTTCTGATCGCCGTTGTCGTACCAGGCAGGCGCTTTCCCCTGGCCGTAGGCGCCCGGATTTCCCCAGCGCCATTCAACCGTGCCGGTCTTGTGGTTTACAAGATATGTTTCGCTGAAGTTGCGGGAATTGAGCAGGATGTGGTCGGTTTCCGCGACGTAGTCGACGGTGTTGAAATGGGTCCAGTCGAAATTGGGATAATAGTCCCCCATCGGTTCCGGCAGGCGGTAGTTCAGATCGAATCGGGTGGGGCCTTTGCCGAGATGGTCCCAAACATGCCATTCCCAGACGGTCTCGCCTTCGGGGTTCACCTCCCGCACGAAATCCACCCAGAAACCCGTAATTCTTTTGTTCATGGCAAATACGCTGGCCGGGACCGTGTTCGGATCGCGGCCTTTGGCGATGGCCTCATCAATGGACTTATATTCCCAGGCCAGGATCAGGGTGTTGCCGTTGGGCATGCGCGCAAAGCAATGGTGCTGCACCTCGGTCGGGGTCATCAGTTTGTATTCCCAGAGGACATTCCCGTCCCAGTCGATCTCCTGGATGATGCCCCCGCCACCGCCGAAGTTCACCGGAGGGTTTTCCAGGACGCCCGCCCTGAGAAGATTCCCGTTGGGAAGAAGCATCGCGTAGGCGCCCGGCGTGTATTGCGACTCCCACTGATGGACGATATTCCCCTCCATGTCGATCAGGTAGGTCGTCCTGCAGTTGATCATGGGGGAAAAAAGCGTATACCCGCCGTAGGATTTTTCCGCGTCGTACTTCAGCACGCCGGTCGGGCCGACCAGGGCTTCATAAGCCGGCGCCGGGATAAAAAATGCCGGGACCAGCGCAGCCAGTGCAAGGACTGTCCATAATTTGCTTTTCATCGATGCCTCTCCTTTTTCGTGAAACGGAGTTTCCTAGGAGTGCGGCAGTTTGCTGCCGCCTTCGTTAAATCGACGCCTGGACAAGGCGGCAGCAAGCTGCCGCACTTCCAAAAACGTTGTCCTCTATCCGAAAGCAAAATAAAATCGCAAGCCGTATACTATGCCAGAACAGCCCCAAAAGTGTTTCAAAAAAGTGACATCGGCCACGCCTCCTGATAATATATCCGGGTTATTATTGGATCCATAACGGCTCCGGGTAAGGCAAATGTCCGGGGCCCGTGTTTTAAAAAAAGGAGCGTGCCATGAAACGTGTCCGCGCGTGGATTCCCGCCGCATTCCTGTTTTCTTTCCTGCTTCCGGCAGCATCGACGGCGCAGACCGAGGAAACGCTGTTTCTGGTGGCAGCGAAAGAGAGCCGGGTTCAGGCCCAGCCCTGGATCGATTTCCTGCAGCGCTACGACCTTCCCGTCGAGCACTACGTCCTGTCGGAGCTGGACCTGGTGAAAAAACACGACTTCGTAACCGTCGCGGGGGGGCTTGACGAAGATGGAGTCCGGGAGCTGCTGGCGCAAATTCTCGGGGAGGCCGGACTCGCCTCCCTGGAATCGGAAGAAACCGGGAAGATGATCCTGAAGGAAAATGTCTGGAAGGAGGGGCAGAAGGTCCTGATCTTCGCGGGCAGGAACGCGGCGGCTGCCGCCGCCGCCAGGAGCGAATCCAGGGAGGCGTGGATGGAATGCCTCACGGATTGGTTCGACCTGCAGGACGTGCCCGGGGGATTAAAAGCCTATTAACGGACTCAATCTTCAATCCTGGAGATGTCGAATGAAACGAGCGCAACTGCTTTTTCTACCGTTTCTGCTGATTGCCGGAGCCGCTCTTCTGTGGTCGTACCCTTCGGTTTTCCCCCATGGGACCACGATATACAAACCGGATAAGGCCTACAGCGGCTACACCCTGTTCTGCGTGGACAACTTCGGGGCTTTCCTGATCGACATGCGCGGCAACGTGGCCCGCCGCTGGAAGAGCGTGGGAACCGTGGATCACCCCGTAAAGATGCTGCCGGGCGGCCGCGTCATGGGCGCCACCGGCAAGCCGGGAAGAATCATCGGCGACGAAGACTCGAACGACCTGGCCATCGTCGACTGGGACGACAACATTCTGTGGACCTACCCCAAAGCCGGGATGCATCACGATTTCGAGCGCTACGGCAACCCCGTCGGCTATTATGCGCCGGGGCTGGAGCCGGACGTCGAAAACGGCAAGACTCTGATCCTGTCCAACAAAATCGTCACCAAGCGCCAGATATCCTACCGTCCACTGCTGGACGACATCCTGTACATCGTCGATGCGCAGGGGAGCATCCTGTGGGAGTGGCTGGCCAGCAGCCACATCGATGAAATGGGGTTCTCCATCGAGGCGCGCAACACCATGTTCCGCTACCCGAACTACGTCCAGTCCCGGACCCCGGGCAAGGTCGGGGGCGACTGGATCCACATAAACACGGCGAGCTGGCTGGGGCCCAACAAGTGGTACGACCAGGGAGACAAGCGTTTCCACCCCGACAACATTATTTATGACGGACGGCAGACGAACACGACCGGCATCATCGACCACGAGACGGGCAGGATCGTCTGGCACCTCGGCCCCGATTTTGAATCCACCGAGGAGCTGCGCGACATCGGCTGCACCGTGGGCCTGCACCACGCGCACATGATCCCCAGGGGTCTGCCGGGCGAAGGCAACATCCTCATCTTCGACAACGGCGGGTTCGCGGGATTCGGCGCCCCCAATCCCGCCGCCCCCTTCGGCCTGAACAATGCCCGGAGGGACTATTCGCGCGTGATCGAACTGGACCCCGCCGGAATGAAGATCGTCTGGGAATACAACGCCAACAAGGCCGGCAGCCGGGACCTGGCCAAGTTCTACAGCGACTACGTCAGTTCGGCGCAGAGGCTTCCCAACGGGAACACCCTGATCTGCGAGGGCGCCTTCGGCCGGCTGTTCGAGGTCACGCCGGAATACGAAACCGTGTGGGAATACATCAGCCCGTACTACCAGGAACAGGAGAATTTCAACATGGTCTACCGGGCCTACCGCGTTCCATACGATTACGTCCCCCAGCTGGAGGCGCCGGTCGAAGAGGCCGTAATTCCTCCGGACGACAAAATTCTCAGGCCGAAGGACCTGGAAACCGTTTCACCCGCTATCCGGAAACAAATGGAAAAGCCATTTTGATTTCTCGTTTATCAGGAGCAGATGCATGATGAAAACAGTCATTAGAGCCGTGTCCCTCCTCATCCTGGCGGGATGCATTGCGATTCCGATTTATTCCCAGCAGCGCGGCCATACGGGAGGCCTGGGCGAAGCCAGGATTTATTTCAACGTTTCTT
>JAFGAO010000160.1 GCA_016933615.1 Acidobacteriota bacterium | reverse complement strand
TTAGGCTGTTCGAAATCCGCCTGCATAAGCTTGGTCAGATGGGTATACCCGAGTTTGATCTTATCGTAGTGCCTCAGGCCTTCCACCAGGATTTTTACCTTCTCTTTTGTCAGCGAAAAAATAATTTTATTTTCATCCGTCAGAGCCCGCTCCTGCTCTCCCGGATCGGGGATGGTGATTGCATAGTCCTGCTTGCCCTCGACAAGCGGAACGAGGGAATAGATGCAGGAATCTATGGGATCGAATTCGGAGACTACATGAATCCCTTCCTTGTATTTTATCGCCATCAGTATATTTCTCAGCTGGGCGTTGTTGGAATAAATGAAAACCGCATCCGGCTCAAAGCCGGTATTGCGCAAAGGCGCCGTGAGGCAGCCGATATACTTTCCGGCCTCAAGGCATGGAAAGGTCATATTTTTTGCGAATTCGGGGTTTTCAAGAAAATGGCCCAGGAACTTGGCGCCGGTTTCTCCCAATACTTCCAATATTTCCGGATCATCGCCGAGTTGCGGATTGTATAATCCGCCTTTTTTGAAAAATTCCGGCTGTTCCACCAGCCCGTAACCGATGACCGGAGCATAACACCAGTGGTCTTCAAGCAGCATGGCCACGGTTTCACCGTCGCGCCGCGAGAGGGAAAAAGCCTGGCATTGAGCCAGGTGCTGGTTGCGGTCCCTTTGGGGCCTGACCGCTTGCGCCGGAATTTCTTCTTCCCTCTGAATCATTTTTACCGCTACGGTAAAAGAATCCAGCCTTAGAATATCTTCAATTTCCTTGCCGTAACTTCTGTATTCTTCTGTGGTTGCCATTTTTGTATCTTCTTCTGTCGAATAAATTGAATCCTGAATCATTCAATGGAGCATTCCCCTGCTCGAAGCGCCCAAAGCAATCAGGGACCGTACTGCCGCCCGCTTCCATTTTAACCACTCGCGACAGGCTTGATTGTATCAGTTCGGCGGCTTCGGCCCGCATTATTTTCGCCGCTGTCCGTGTTTCTGAAAAATCTCCGAAATCAAGGATCCGATCATTTTCTTCCACAGGCAGGCTGTTCAGGATAGAATCTGTCGGAGGCTGCGTTGCAGGTATCTTCGGGAGGCCATGCGACAGGGGCGGGGGAGAAAAACAGTTACCCAAACAGGGTCCAGGGAGAAAGCCATGGTTCATGCTATAAAAGAATGCACTACGCGAAGGAAGTTCTGTAAGAGATTGGCCGGAGTCGCCTTAACCGGAGCGCTTGTGGATTTGGAAACCATGGCTGTCCCGAACCCGAAACCGGAAGGCGAAGCTTCGGGAAACAAAGAGCATCTGGCAGCCGCATGCGGAACCTATTGCGGAGCCTGCCCGGCGTACCTCGCCAAACACGGCGAAGATGCGCAGATTCGAATGAAACGGCAAAAGATATCGTCATCCGTGCCGGCGAAAGCGCAGGAGGGGATTCCGCCTTCGAACTGGATGGCCGGCCTTCTTTGCGACGGCTGTCTCAGCGGCGGCGCGCTCGCGGCCCATTGCCAGAGATGCAACATAAGGCTGTGCGCGTTGGAAAAACAGAATAATGCGCGCTGTTCCGACTGTGAAGAGCTGCCCTGCTATCGGATTACGAATTTAATCAATATGGGCCGCTATCTGCACCGCAAAGAATACCTGCCGAACCTGGAAAAAATCAGCGGGATGGGCGTCCGGGAATGGGTTCGATACGAAGAGGCGCGCTGGCGTTGCCCCCGGTGCGGCCTGCCCATGAGCTGGTATGACGCCGAGTGCATCGGATGCGGAGAGCCGAGATCTGAACGGGTGTTCTCTTTAAAACAGGACGGATAAATCACCGCATTCAGGTTTTTCGTGAATGCTCCGGCGAGGGAGAAGAGGATGACGCGGACCTTGGGAATCATTGCGGTGCTCGTCGCGACAATCGCGGCCGGCTGCCCGCAGGGGCATAGGGACGATAAGACCGCAGGGGCGGCGGGCGACGCCCGGGTGTATGTCGTCCGGGGCGAAGTGATTTCCGTGCCGCAGGCGGACAAGCCCGGGACGCAGTTCATCGTCAAGCACGAGCCGATCGACGACTTCCGCGACGCCGGCGGCCGGATTGTGGGCATGAGCACGATGGGCATGCCGTTTACGCCCGGCAGGGGCGTATCGCTGGAAGGGATCAGCCCGGGCGACAAAATCGAGATGCGGTGGGTCCTCGAGTGGAAGCCGGAAGCGAAGGAATATGTGGAGTCGATCGAGAAGCTGCCGGCAGAGACGCAGCTGAGGTTTGGGAAGGCCAATCCGCCCGCACCGCCCGGAACTTTGCCCTCCGGAAATGAGACGCCGGGCATGTAAGGCAAATCATAAAACAAGCCGCCCGCTATTCAGAGTTGCTTCACTGCAACTTTCCATGGTTCCACGACCGTGTGCGGAAAAGCATCTTTGTCCATTACAGACACGAGAACATAATAAATCACAAACGCGAGTATCCATCCCAGAGCGTCATAACCGGCTCAAGGATGCAGTGAACGGGCGGACAGGTACAGGGCGATGAACTCCCTGACGATGAAATACAAATGATGGACGCCGTGCATGAACTGAATCGTGAAATAGTTGCCGACAGGTGGGACACATACCCTATTTTTAAATATACTCATCGCCAATTGAAACCTAATCGGTACACATAAAGCTGTCGGCTTTGTTCACGTCGCCACCTTTGTAGCGCGCCACGAGAGGGTGTGGGCAGAGCGGTCTTGAAATACCCGGAAAAGCAGCGCTCATCGCCTCGATCCTATCCGGAGCACGTCCTTCTTCCACCCAGGCCATGATTGCTTCGAGCATATCAAACCGGTCTGTGGCTTTGCCGCCGGAACAATGACACATTCCGGGAATAAGAAACAGCCGCACGGACTCTCGTATCGACTTTCCGTTGACGCTGACCACCTCATCGTACCAATCGACAAGCACGCTGGACGCCATACCCTGATCGGAAAGCCCGTTGTAGACGATCATTTTTCCGTGACGGGCAAATGTCTCGAGAAAGGTGGAGTCCGCGTCACTCATCGCACCGGTATGACGGGTACGCTGTACATCACGATCAAAATCGAAGTCCATTGGATCCAGTTTCGGATCCGGAGGGGTCCGTTGATAATAGCGCATATTCGATAAACCAAGCGTCGCGTCGGCAGAATCCCATTCTCCGGTGCCGGAGGAACCGATGTGCATGGTCCGCCAGGTTGGATCGGCAATACCGGTGTCATAATTGAAAGCTCCGTATAGCGGTTTCCCGTCGCTCGTGCGTGGTCCGCCGTAGAGATCCCGCAAGGCACCCGCCTGCGCCTCGGAGAGACAGCCGTCGGTCTTTTCTTCTTTGCAGGTCAGAACTCCAGGATCAAAGTCGCAGCCACGCCAGTCGTGAATAATGCCGTCGGCGAGGCCGTCCAGCGCGTCGCAACGCTTGAGCACGCTGTCGGCCACCAGGCGCAAATCACCGTCCGAAAAGGCGCGCGAAATGATGGGCCGCCCGTTTTCATCCTTTGGCGCAATGCGGGCCGCCACCTGGGTATTCCATATTTGATCGACGGCTATCCTGGAGAACTTGATGGACGGATCGCCGGCAACGATGCCGTCGAAGTGGAGTGGAAAACGCTGAGAAGCCATCAATCCCTGCCGCCCTCCATTCGAGCACCCCAATAGATAAGAGTAATCCGGCGCGGCGCCGTAATATTGCCCGACCAGTTCCTTGGCCTTCAGCGTGACCTTGTCCAGCGCGTTATAGGCGTAATCAATGCGGGCCTGCTGATCGAGGCCGAAGGAACCGTCGAGCCAATCGCCGCGATGCCCGCCATCGGCGCTGACAACGGCGAATCCGCGCGCCAGCGCCGAAGGCCTCACGGAACCGAAAATGTCGCCCAAAGCGGGCGCAAGTCTGCCGTCAAGCCCGCCGCCGCCGTGAAAAGCGAACCGGCCGTTCCAGTTTGTCGGCATGCGCAGGTCAAAGCCCAGTCCGAATTTGCGCCCGCCTGCTCCTATGCGGGGATTGAGCATCCCCTGAACCAGGCAATGCTCCGGAAGCAGTTCGCCGCTGCCATCCACAGCGCCGCTGCCATCCGCTGCCGGCGCGGGACCGGCGGGAACGATTTCCGCTTTTTCAACTACGAAGCCCGGCGCTGCAAGGTTCGCAAGAGCCGCGCATTTCGAGGTGTTCGCCGTCATATCCGCTCCGAATGCGGCTGCTACCGGAAACGCAGCGGCCAATATCGCGCAGATGAGCCCAGGCATCCCGGGAATCCAACCATACAAATTCCTGAAGAAATCCGTTTTTAAATCCATCGTAAGCCCCTTTTTCTATGCTAAATAAGGATCATTCAATAGGCTTGGCCAACTCCCGCGCTTGGTACACTATTCCCCCGTCGATCAGCGTCATCTTGATTTTCGTAGTGTGTATTCGGGTGGCCGGAATCTTGAATGGATTCCGGTCCAGAACCAATATATTACCGGGGTGTTACCGGGGTCGGACCATAAAAAATAGTTGTTAATAAAGAGGATACCTCCATTAGAAAGGCGGGAAAAGGTTGTTACGGGAATATTCAAGCCCTACCAGCCGGAATTGGCCCCGAACGGCGCATTCACCATTACAGCTTCAATCGAAAGTATTTGACCGTCGACAATTTTAAACAGCTCGGCCAGCAGCAGGGACCGGGGTTTATAAAACCGGGTCGGCAGTTGATCAAAAGGTGTTGGAAAATATTCGAAGTTTTCTCTTTTCCCCGGCATATCAAAAACGACTATTCCGAATACCAATCCTTTTGCCTCATCCGCCATCAAAAAGCGCCGGTCCCTGATTTCAGTGATGTAGGAATATACCTTATCGTCAAACTGCTCCTTGCATCCGGTCGCGATCGTAGCCGGGTTGTTGGTGGTCTGCGTGCCGTTTTCAAAGCGGTTGCAGTCTTTGTGAAACGGCACTATTTCGCCGGTGTTTTTTTCGATGCCTTCGAAATAACTGTCTGCGATCTTTATCAGCACATCACGGGGAGAACGCTCCGGTTCGGACAGAACCCGGGCATATACGGGCCTGGGCTCTTTCAGATCCTCCGGGCTGGCGAATGAAGATTCGTCTTTTCTTGCCACAATGGTTTCGATTTCCGTGATCTTATCTTGTGCAACCTTTAAACGAACCATGAAATTGGCCAAAAGCACCGATTCCCTTACGACGCCGAAAACCATGACCTGACCGACCGAGGGGTCCGCCATGTACTGTTTATAGGTTATTTCCTCCGCCGTTTGAAAAAGCCCGTTGCCCAACTGAATCGGGTAGCCGTTCTCGGTGATCTTTATTTCTTCGGCAAGCGGCAGCCCGGCCGGATCGTTTTTTACAAGCAGGCCGAGATACCGGTCCATAACCG
>JAFGAO010000159.1 GCA_016933615.1 Acidobacteriota bacterium | reverse complement strand
TCGCCCTTTTCCCGGCCTCGCAGTCAACCAGACGCGAACCTTGTGTTCGCCCTTTTCCCGGCCTCGCAGTCAACCAGACGCGAACCTGAATCGTTACCGTCCGGGAAACATCCATTGTTGCAATTACACGATAATTTTATAGACGGTCTACAGGGAGTTGCTATTTGACATTCAGTCAAGTATACTTCCCGGTGCTACTTTCAAAAAAAGTGGGCGAGTGCCCACTTTTTTTGTTTGGCCTGCATTTCTGGCCGGGCCCGCGGGGAAGAATCGACGCAGGCATCCGGCGTCAAAAAAGAAATCCAGGCAGGAAATAGGAAGTTGGACCCAGCCGTGAAAGTCGGGCCCCCGCTTGCCGAAATCCGGCAGGCGGCTCATGTCAAGGCAGTCAGCCTTGGCGGGCGCCCGGTCCCGGCAGGGGGGCTTCCTGTCGGCCCCGTTTGCGTGAAGAACAGATTGGGGTTTGCATATGAAGGCATCCGATTCCGCCCGGCGGCGATCCCTGGAAGCCAGGATTACAGAAATGGCGGAAAATATCGCCGCTTCCATGGGAATGGAAGTGGTTCTTGTTGAAGTGAAGGGCGGCGGTAACAAATCGGTTGTTCGCGCGTTTATCGATCAACCGGAGGGCGTCTCGCTGGATGACTGTGAACGGTTCAGCCGGCGCTTCTCGGTTTCGCTGGATGTGGAGGACTGGATTCCGTCGAGTTACACCCTGGAGGTTTCCTCGCCCGGCGTCGACCGTCCGCTGGTAAAAGAATCGGATTTCAAGCGTTTCTGCGGAAAAGACGCCACAGTGCGGACGCGGACGCCCATCGGCGCAAGAAGGAATTTCAAGGGCAGAATCGCCGATGTCGCCGGAGGCTGTATGGAACTGGAGATTTCGCAGGGCAATAAAGTCAAAATTGCCATAATGGACATCGAAAAGGCCCATTTAATAGGCGATTTGAATATAAGGCCGCAGGGGTCCTGAATATGTCTAATATCATTGCTCAAACGATCGAACAGATCAGTAAAGAAAAAAATGTCGATCCCGACATCATCATCAGCGCGCTGGAAGATGCCATGGTCGCTGCTTCCAGGAAGTACTACAAGACCAATGAGAACATCAGCGCGCGCTTCGATCCGGAAACCGGAACCGTGGAAATATTCGCCGTCAAGAGGGTGGTCGAATTTGTAGAGAACCCCAGCCTGGAAATATCCCTCAAGGAAGCACTTTCCATCGATGAAACCCTGGAGATCGACGATACGGTTGAAATCCCGAAACCGACGGATATCCTGGGCCGTATAGCCGCGCAAACCGCCAAACAGGTCATCCTGCAGAAAGTGCGGGAAGCCGAACGGCAGAATATTTACGAGGAATATTCACAGAAGATAGGGGAAATGGTCAACGGCGTGATCAAGCGCTTCGAGGGCCCGGATATTATCGTCGACATAGGCAAAACGGAAGCGCTGCTTCCTCTGCGGGAGCAGTCCAGGGCCGAGACCTACAAACAGGGGGAACGCATCCGCGCCGTTATCGTCAAGGTGCTTCCGATCGCCAAGGGACCTCAGGTCATCCTGTCCCGGACCGACCCGCAACTGCTCGTGCACCTGTTCGAAATGGAGATTCCGGAGATTTACGACGGGACTATCGTCGTAAAAAGCGCCGTGCACGAACCCGGAGACCGCGCCAAAGTGGCGGTGGCATCCCTGGACCGGGACGTGGATCCGGTCGGGGCCTGCGTCGGCATGAAAGGCTCTCGCATCAATTCCATCATCCGGGAGCTGCGGGGCGAGAAAATCGATATCGTGCAATGGTCCGAGGATCCGGCCCAATATGCGGCCAACGCCTTGAATCCGGCTAAGATCTCCAAGGTCCTGATCCTGGATCCTGCTGAAAAACGCATGGAAGTCATTGTCGAGGAGAAACAGCAGTCGCTGGCTATTGGGAAAAAGGGGCAGAATGTGCGTCTCGCTTCCCGGCTAATCGGCTGGCAGATCGACGTCAAGAGCGAGGAACAAAAGAAACAGGAAGTGCTCAGCGTCATGGAGTCCCTCACATCCTCCTCGACATCCCTGTCCGAACTGGAGGGAATCAGCGATCGCCTGATCGAAGTGTTGCGTGAGGCGGGAATCGAGAATGTCGAGCGGATTCTGGAATTGGGCGAGGAAAAGTTAATGGAATTGCCCGGGATAGGAGAAAAAACGGCGGCTAAGATCCTGGAAGCGGCCGGGGATCTTTTTGAAGAGGTGGAGATCGAAGTTCCCGAAGGGATGGATCTGCCTACTGCGATCGAAGCCTCCGAAGACAACGAGTCTCGGGAGGAAACGGGGGAAGGAGCCGAAGCTTTGGCCGAAACAGCCGCAGAGGAATTATCGGCCGAGCCCTCGGAAGCATCGGAGGCAGCCGGGGACGATGGCACACAGATGCGGCCGGAAGACGCGGAAGCGTCCGGCAGCAAGCCGGCGGCCGCTCCCTCGGGAATCGAGGAAAGTGCGGAGGACGCCGCAGCAGACGTCGAAGCGGAGTCCGGCGAAAGCGATTCCACGGGTTCCCCGGACGGCGGAGAAGAGAAAAACTAGCCCGGATGCATCCCCTCGCCCGCGCCGATGAAAAACCGGGAACGCAGAGGGGATGGGCCGGTTGCAAACGCAGGATGTCTTGATTTAAGATTTTTATTTGACTTGAATGCCCTGAATGTGGCAGAGGTCTTTGCGCAAATGGACAAAATTACGGTCGCAGAACTGGCGACAGAGTGCTCGGTAAAGAACCAGGTCGTACTCGCCGAACTGAAGCGTCTGGGTTTATACGTTTTCTCGCCGACTGCGACAATCGACCCCAATTTCGCCGAGACCATCCGCAAAAAAATTCTGTCCCAAAGGGAAGCCGAAGAGGCCAAGGCCGCGGAAATAGAAAAGAAAAAGGAAGATGCAGCCAAGAAAGCCGAGAAAAAAGCCGCGAAAAAAGGGACAGCCAAAAAAGCCGCCCCGGGAAAAGAAGCGGCAGCGGAGGATAAGGGCGTAGAGGAGAAAAAAACCGCCGCGCCTCGAAAAGCCGCAAAAAGCCCCGCCAGAAAAACAAAAGAGGCAAAGCCCCCCGAAGAGGAAGCTCCCAAGCAGTCTCTCGCTCCCCGCAAGGGAAGGAAGCACTATGACCGGAAAACCGACGAACTCGTCGATATCGTAGCGGCCAAGCCCCCGGAAATGGAGGAAGCGCAGGAAGCTCCTCCTTCCGAACCGGCGGAACCTTTTGCGGCACCCGCGGAGGAACCGTCCGAAGAGGCACCGGAAAAGGCCGCTGCAAAAGCCCCGGCGGTATCGGCCGTCCCGGAGGAACCCAAGCCCGAAGCGCCCGAAAAGGAGGCGAAGGAAACTCTTGAGGCGGAAAAAGCCGGCGAAAAAGCCGGGATAGCGGCAGCCGAGGCTGCGGCAAAGCCGGGAACCGTTTCCAAGAAAATCGTTGTTCCCAAGGCACGCACGAAAATATTGAAGCGCACAAGTACGGAAAAGGTTGTCACTCCCGAAGTGCCCGACCGCATTCTGAAGGGCCTTCGCGATGAAAGCCCCGCCGCAACAAAGGTGATCGCGCCTTCGAGGTTCGTCAGGAGAAAAAGAACAGCCAAGCCGGAAACAATTATTAAACCAACCCCCAAGGTGCCGGACCTGCCGAAGGTACCGGAGTCTCCGGAGGATTACAGGCCTATTTCCATTACAGAAGGTGTAACGATCAAAGAGCTGGCGGAAAAAATGGAGATAAAATCCAAATACATCATCCAAAAGCTCATTTCCAAGGGGATTCTTGCATCCATTAACCAGACTCTCGATATAGAAGCCGCCAAGGAAGTATGCGCGGAGTTCGGATTCCGCGCCGAAGTCATCAGCTTTGAACAGGAAGCCGAGAGCGGGCAGGAGATCGAAGACAAGCCTGAAGATTACGTAACGCGGCATCCTGTGGTGACAATAATGGGTCATGTCGACCACGGGAAAACATCCCTGCTGGATGCGATCCGCCAGACCAATGTCACGGCGACGGAAGCTGGCGGGATCACCCAGCACATCGGGGCCTACCAGGTGGAGATAAAGGATCGCAGCATCGTTTTCCTCGACACCCCCGGCCATGAGGCTTTCACAATGATGCGTTCCAGAGGGGCTCAGGTAACGGACATCGTCGTGCTTGTTGTCGCGGCCGACGACGGGGTCATGCCGCAAACCATTGAAGCGATCCATCACGCCAAGGCGGCCAACGTTCCCATCATCGCGGCAATCAACAAGATCGACAAGCCGGGAGCCCAGATCGACCGCATCAAGCAGGGGCTGGCGGACCAGGGTTTGCTGGCCGAAGACTGGGGCGGGGATGTGGTCACGGTCCCGGTTTCCGCAAAACAGAAAACCAACCTGGACCTGCTCCTGGAAATGATTCTCCTGGTCGCCGATCTCAAGGATCTCAAGGCGAACCCGAGGCGCGTTGCGTCCGGTGTCGTGCTTGAAGCGAAACTGGACCGGGGCCGCGGCTGCGTCGCGACCGTTCTCGTACAGAACGGCACATTGAACCTGGGGGACGCGTTCATCGCCGGATCCGTGCACGGAAGGGTACGGGCCCTGGTCAACGACCGCGGCGCGAACATCCCTTCCGCAGGTCCCTCCGTGCCGGTCGAAATACAGGGGCTTCAGGATCTCCCGCTCGCGGGAGACACCTTCCAGGTCTTCGAAGATGCAACGAAAGCGCGGCAGGTGGCGGAATACCGGCAGTCAAAGGAACGGGAACAGACGCTGCGCAAAACCTCCCGGCTGTCGCTGCAGGCCCTATACGAACAGATGCGCGAAGGTACGGTCAAGGAACTCCCGCTCATCGTCAAAGCCGACGTCCAGGGATCCACGGAAGTCATCACCGACATACTCAACAAGCTGAGCACCGAAAAGGTGAAGGTAAAATTCCTGCACAGCGGAGCGGGGGCCGTCAACGAATCGGACGTGCTCCTGGCAGCCGCATCCAACGCCATCGTCATCGGCTTCAACGTGAGGCCCGAGCGTAAAGCTCAGGAGATGGCGGACGCCGAAGGAGTGGAAATCAGGCTCTATACGGTTATCTACGACCTGGCCAACGACATCAAAGCCGCCATGATCGGCATTCTGGAATCCAGGACGCAGGAAAAATACGTCGGCCGGGCGGAAGTGCGCGACACCTTCAAGGTGCCCAAATTCGGATCGATCGCAGGATCGTATGTGCTGGAAGGCGTGATCCGGCGCAACGCCGAAGCCCGGCTTCTTCGGGACAACGCCGTGGTGCACGAAGGCAGAATCAGTTCGCTGCGCCGCTTCAAGGACGACGTCACGGAGGTCAAGTCCGGATTCGAATGCGGTATAGGCTTCGAGCGTTTCTCCGATGTAAAAGTGGGCGATATCATAGAGGCATACATAATCGAAAAAGTGCAACCCACATCTCTGCAGTGACGAAAAGGGGAATCCTGTTTCTCTCCATGAGTCGCGTGCCTTTCTATAATGCCTGTTGCATACTGTACTCTAGAGCTTTATTTGCCTTATTCCCAATCGCTTAAGGAAAAGCGCATGGTCCTGCGCAAAGCGCAGGACCGGCTGAGGGCCCGCAGCAACTTCTCTATAGCGGAAGTGGAGTATCAGGAACTTTGGCAGCGCGCCAAACTGGCGGCCGTTACCGTGAGTTCGGACAACGCGGTCCTGGAACGGGTCACCGGCCGGTTCGTTAAGGAAGCCGAAAACATACTGGGGGAATTACTGGTCGACTGCCAGGTCACCTACATCGATCCATAACAGACGCGTCTGGAAGCTATTTCAGAAACGCCGTCTCCATATCGGGAACAGTAGCAGTCTAAAAAGTCGAAACAGTCAAAATGGTCCAAGCGGTCTAAGGTATGATGCCGACAAGAACGGGTGATCAATAATTTAAATTAGCCCGGATTCTTAGACGATTTAGACATCTTTGACCGTTTTGACTATTTCGACCACTTTATTGTTATGCAGCCATCCAGAAGGCCTCAGAGACTGGCGCTTCAGATTCAGCACGAAGTCAGCCTTTTGATTTCCCGCGGCATGAAAGACCGCCGGATAGGTTTCGTGACCGTTACCGGGGTCCGAATGAGTCCCGACCTGCGCCACGCAAAAATATTCATCTCAACGATGGAAAGCTCCGAAGGCCGGAAGGAGGAAACGCTGGAAATCCTGAATCGTGCCAGCGGCTGGATCCGGCGGGAACTGGGGCACAAAATACGGGTGAAATTCCTGCCCGATATAGTATTTTTATCCGACGATTCCCAGGATTATGGAGACAGAATCGACCGGCTGATCGATGAAATTCACACGCGAGAGGATGAATAATTTTGGACGGCGTCTTGGTGGTCGATAAGGATCCCGGATGGACATCCCACGATGTCGTGGCAAAAATCCGGAACCTTCTCAAAATTAAGAAAGTCGGACACGCGGGAACCCTGGATCCATTTGCGACGGGCGTCCTCCCGCTTACGCTGGGACGCGCGACACGCCTTACAAACTACTTCCTTGCATCCGACAAGGTCTACCGCGGGGCGATGCGATTCGGCTTTGCCACAACCACCTACGATACGGACGGAGAACCCACAGGCGAGGACACACGGCCCGTTCTGGATTCATCCAGGCTGGAAATTATTTTTTCACGTTACCAGGGCGCCATCCGCCAGCTTCCGCCCCCTTATTCCGCAAAGAAAGTCAATGGACGCCCGCTTTATTCCTATGCGCGAAAAGGCATTGAAGTGACGCCGCCTCCGAAGCAGGTGACCGTCAAGTCGCTGGTCCTCTATGGTATCCATGATAGCGAAGCGGAATTCGAGCTGACATGCACCGCCGGCACGTATGCCCGCAGCCTGGCCCACGATATAGGAAAAGAATACGGATGCGGCGCGCACCTTGTGCGTTTGCGGCGGATGCGCAGCGGGGAATTCCCCATCGAGAAGGCCGTATCCCTATACCAAGAAAACGGCCAATTCCACTCCAGTGATTTTCTGCTCGCCCGTGTTGTTCCCAAGAGGGACCTGCTGCCCGAGATACCCTCCGTCGTCCTATCCGAAGGGGACAGGAACAGACTGCTCCACGGCATGGACCTCAATCTGCTGACGGCGGACGCTGGCGCGGAAGAATACCGTTTAATCGACGAATCCGGAGAGCTCATTGCCCTGGCGCGCTGCGTCCAGAAGTTCACCTCGCCGGTTGCACAGGCGGCCCATTGGATCCGGGTTCACCCGCATATCACTTTCGGCTGACCGGAATCCGAGCCTCCTGTAAGGGCGAACACGGGGTTCGCAGGATTCTCTGCGGCATTAGGATTTCCGGTTCACCGCCCGGCGTTACAGCCGGATTCAAGCAAGGAAGGGCGAACACAAGGTTCGCCCCACCCGCCATTTTCAGAACGGATTCTCGACAAAACTCATACCGTCAGGCGGTCTTTAATCTTCTGGAACTTTTTTTCTCCGATACCCTTGATATTGATTATTTCTTCAATCCGGTTAAATTTGCCGACCTTGCTTCGATATTCAAGAATATTCTTGGCGGAAGCAGGCCCTATTCCCGGCAAAGTTTCCAGCTGTTCCGCCGTGGCGGTATTCAGGTTGATCTTTTCCACGGAAACGGCATCGCGACCGGATTGCTGCGCCGGCAAGGATACGGGCCCTATCGCCAGACCGAATATCAAAACGAACAGCAGCATGATTCGCATCTTCTTTTGCATGGTGGTGCCTCCAGATATCAGGTTGTTGGTTGGAAGGGGAAGCGTTCTCCGCCTTCCGATGTCTAATGTCCCCGTTTGATTTTGAGCGAAAAAAATTCGATTGAAAGAACCGGAAAGGGCCGGCTGCACCAGCGCTGGAAACCCCGGCCTCCATGTGCGATAATCAGTCGCATGATCTCTGATGATACAGGAACTAAAACTTATGAAATGTAGCCGTTTGCAATTAATAAGATGCCTTTTTCTGTGCCTCAGCCTCATAATGACGGGCACAGCCGTTTCCGCGCAGAACGATCCGCCGGAGATATCAGAACCGATAAACCTCGACGAGGCGCTGCAGGAATCCGTCGCCCCGGACATGGCGTCCAGCTACTACTATTTCGCCCTTTCAAAATTGAATGAAGGGCGCGGGGACGTGGCTACCGCTTTGTCTCAAATGAGGAGAGCGCTTGATTTCAACCGGGAAAGCATCGCGGTTCATCTGGAGGCGGCGTTGCTGTATGAAAAAAACGGCAACATCCCGAAAGCGATCGAATATGCACAAAAAGCATCGCGCCTCGATCCAGAGGACCCCGAGCCGCACTGGGTGCTCGCCAATATCTATTTCAGAACACGGAACAGGATCGCTTCCAGCGGGGAGGGATTGGAAAAAGCGGTCCGGGAACTGGAAAAGTGCCGGGAACTGGACCCTCAGAACGAACGCGTATACTACGCCCTGGGAGGCGCCTACTTCGAGCTGAATCAGCCCGAAAAGGCCATCCGGGCATACGAGGAATTCCAGAACCTATACAAAGGCTCCAATGCAGGCTATCAGGAAATCGCCAAATATTACATGGGAACCAACGACAACGAAAAAGCCGTCGAGTACCTTGAAAAGGCGCTGGAACTGCAGCCGGAATCGGCCGAAAGCCTTTACCTGCTGGGGGATATTTATACGAGACTCCGCAGGATCGAAGAGGCCGTCCCCGTATACAGGACATTGGCCCGGGTGGCCGAAGACAATCTTAATATCAAAAAGCGCCTGGCGTTGTTCCTCATTGAAACCGGAGGGTACGAAGAGGCCGCCGGCATCCTGTATCCCGTTGTCGAAGACGATCCCGATAACCTCGAATGCAGGCTGCTGCTGGGCCGGGCCCAAATCGGGCTGGAGGAAAACGATAAAGCCGTCGAAACCCTTCGATCGATCCGGTCCGGAGATACGGACTTCGATCTGAACGCACGCTTTTACCTTGGAGTCGCCCTCAAGAACGGCGGCGAGCTTCCCGAAGCCATAAAAATATTCACGGAGCTGCTGGACGCACTGCCCCCGGATTCAAAGGAAGAGCGGGCGTACCGCATTCCTTTTCAACATCAACTGGCTTTGAGTTACCTGGAAAACGGAGACTACCCGAAGAGCATTGAGCAGTACCGGCAACTGGCTGAAAAGGATCCGCGCCTGAATCTCGAACTCATGAATGTCTACCGCCTGAACCGCGATTTTGACGAAGCCCTCCGAATCGGGAAACTGGAGTACGAGAAAAATCCGGGCGATCTCCGTCCGGGAATTCTATACGCCCACACCCTGGCAGAGGCCGGCAGAGTTGACGACGGGGCCATGGTCCTCTCCGACCTGCTGGAATCCGATCCCTCGAACGTCGATCTGTACGTACACCTGAGCCAGGTATATCTCGAGAGCAAGCGCTACTCCGAAGCGGAAGAGACTATAAGGAATGCGGAACAAAAACTTCCCGGGGGAAACGAAACCGGGCAGGTCCTGAAATTTCAGCTTGCCGCAGTTTATGAAAGGCAGAAGGATTATGACCGCGCGGAGTCCGTCCTCACGGGACTTCTCGAATCGGATCCCGGCGACAATGAAGCCAAATTCAGGCTGGCCGCGGTCTACGAGCGTAAGAAGGACTATGACCGGGCCGAGTCCCTGTTCATGGAAGTCATAAAGGACGATCCCGGAAACGCCGGAGCCCTGAATTATTTCGGATACATGCTCGCCGACCTCGGCATCAGGCTCGAAGAGGCGGTGCGTTACGTTCGCGAGGCGCTGGCGATCGACCCCGATAATGGAGCGTATCTGGATTCTCTCGGCTGGGCTTATTTCAAAATGAACGACCTGGAGAATGCCGAAAAATACCTCCTGCAGGCGGACAAGCATGTCAAGGGCGACCCGGTCATCTACGACCATTTGGGAGATCTCTATAACAGGATCGGCGATCTGGACAAAGCCCGCAAATACTGGAACGAGTCCGTTCGCGTCGGAACGGAACCGGAAGAAATCCGCAAGACCCGCAGGAAGCTGGATGATCTTGGGCAGCGGGAGCAGGCAGAGTGACAGAGCAGCCCCTCCGCATCCGGTCATTTGCCAAGATCAACCTGGCGCTGGCCGTCCTGGGCAGGCGGCCGGACGGCTATCACGCCATACAAACCGTTTTCCAGAGCATCGATCTTTACGACGAGCTCGAGTTCCGTGCATCCGAAAGACTGGAACTCGAGTGCGAAAACCTTCCCGGCGTTGCCCGGGGGGACAACCTGGTATGGAAGGCCGCAACATTGCTGGCTGAAACCCTGCCCGCCGGGCGCGGCGCCTCCATCGTGCTCAGGAAAAAAATTCCCCCGGGCGCGGGCCTCGGCGGAGGAAGCAGCAACGCCGCCGCCGCCCTCGTCGGCCTTTGCAGGCTGTGGCGCATCCCCGCCTCCGGGATCGATCTGGGGCCGCTGGCCGCCCGACTCGGTTCGGACGTCCCCTTCTTTCTCAGCGGAGGGACTGCACTGGGATCCGGAAGAGGAGAAAAGATTGAGGCGCTCCCGGATGCGCCGGCGCTGAACCTGGTCGTGATATTCCCGGGCATCGAAGTTCCCACTTCCGAAGCCTACCGTTCGCTGAATTTAGCATTGACTTCCGCCACCGAGGACAATAGAATTCAGAGTTTCTGTGGTCGGTTAAAAGAAGGCCGAAATGTACCGACCGGGATCTTTAATGATTTTGAGGCTTCGATCCTCCCTGCCTACCCGCCCGTCCTGCAAGCCGCTGATTTTCTCAGGCGACAGGGCGCAGCGGCCGTTTTGCTTTCAGGCAGCGGATCCGCTGTCTTCGGATTCTTCAACGATGAAGAGTCAGCACTCGCGGCTTCGCGCGCAAAAGCGCGCGAAACATGGCGGGTGTTTCCGGCGAGGACCCTTTCACGTACCGAGTATTTCCAGAGCATGTTTGGGTAACAGCCGGCGTTCATGGCGAATCGCATGGATCCGCCTGCTCAGGCCTCACTCCTCGCAGGGTATCCGGACTCAGCCGGAAGACCCATCTTGAATGCGGGATGAATGTACTGCTGGGGCGTCGTCAAGCGGTAAGACACAGGTCTTTGGAACCTGCATTCGGAGGTTCGAATCCTCCCGCCCCAGCCACATCGCAGAGTTCCCAGGAGTGGTTGAACTATGAGCGCTGGACTGAAGAAAATTAATTCGAACCTGAAAATATTCTCCGGAAACGCGAATCCGCACCTGGCGCAGCAGATCTGCAGGTACTTGGGCATTCGTTTGGGCGAAATTAACCTGAGCGTTTTCAGCGACGGGGAGCTTTACTGCCAGATACTGGAAAACGTCCGCGGCAAGGACGTTTTCATCATCCAGCCGACCTGTTGCCCCGTGAACAGCAACCTGATGGAACTGCTGGTCATGATCGACGCCTTCAAGCGCTCTTCCGCCTCCCGGATCACTTCGGTCATTCCCTACTACGGGTATGGAAGGCAGGACCGGAAGGACAAGCCCCGGGTGCCGATCTCGTCGAAGCTGGTCGCGGATCTTCTGACCGCCGCAGGGACCGACCGGATCCTGACAATGGATCTGCACGCGGGCCAGATCCAGGGCTTCTTCGACATTCCCGTGGATCATCTGTTTGCGGCTCCGGTCCTGATCGAACACCTGAAGAAGCAGAATATTCCCGACCTGACCGTGGTTTCCCCCGACGCGGGAGGGGTGGAGCGGGCAAGGGCATTCGCCAAACGGCTCGACGCGGATCTGGCCATCGTGGACAAACGCCGCATCAAGCCGAATGAAGCGGAGATTCTCCACGTCATAGGCAAGGTCAGCGGAAGAAACACCATAATCTGCGACGACATGATCGATACCGCGGGAACGCTCGTCAACACCGCCCAGGCTCTCCGGAAGAAAAAGGCGAAGAGAATTTTCGCCTGCGCGACCCACGGGGTTCTGAGCGGGCCGGCGCTGGCGAGACTGGAAAAATCTCCCATAGAAAAAATCATACTCACCAATACGGTTCCGCTGGAAGAATCGAGGCTGTTGCCGAACATGACCGTATTGAGCGTGGCCGGGCTGCTGGGCAAGGCAATCCGGAGTATCCACGAAGAAACGAGCGTCAGTAATCTTTTTGTATAGAGTTCCGAGTCATCGAGCTTTGGAGTCCGGGCCGGGATCAACGCCGCGCGCTTACAGGGACTGGAAAGCTCTCCCAGGAAGGAGTTGGGTTTCATGCCAACAACAGTTATCGAAGCTCAAATGCGCATGCCGGGCGGAAAAAACGCCAACAGGAGGCTCCGCAAGTCGGGGATCATTCCGGCCGTATTGTACGGTCCCGACCAGAAGCCGATGGCGATCTCGGTCGACCCTCATTTAATCCAGACCGTTCTCCATTCGGAAACCGGACGCAACACGATTTTCACTCTGGCCGTAGAAGGATCCAAACAGGACAACGCCATGGTGAAGGACTATCAGCTGGATCCAGTCAGGGGCGACCTGATCCACGTGGACTTCATCCAGATAGCCATGGATCGCCAGCTGGAATTGTCCGTCAATATAGAAATTGTCGGCGAGCCCGAAGGCGTGAAGATCGAAGGCGGGATCATGGATTTTGTCACCCGCTCCGTTGAAGTCGCGTGCCTGCCCGCCGATATCCCGGAATCGATCAAGGTCGATGTCAGTCATCTGAAGATAAACGACTACATCCGGGTCAAAAACCTCGAGGCGGATTCCAGGGTAAAAATCCTGTCCGATCCCGACGTTGTCGTCGTTACCGTCATCCCGCCGGTGAAGGAAGAAGTCCGTGTCGAGGAAGCGGCCGAAGCCGCATCGGAACCTGAAGTCATAAAGAAAGGCAAAGCCGCCGAGGAAGGCGAAGAGGGAGGAGAGAAGGAATCCTGATCCTATTTCCCCGGGGGACGGGACGGAGACCGCGGGAAGGGATGAACCGGGATTTAGGCCCGCCTCCGCGACAGAACCCGGCATCGAGCAGGAAACCCCAACAGGAGGATTCGCATCAGAATTGGATTCAGTATACCGGCACCCAATGTCAGGCGCGCGTGCGATGGATACGGAAGGTATCGACAAAGTGATTGTCGGGCTGGGCAATCCGGGCGAGCGCTATCGGTCCAACCGCCACAACGTCGGATTCATGGCGGTCGATGCCTTGGCCCGAAAAGAAAAAGGGGAATGGACGAGCGGCCCGCTGTCCCGGATCTGCAAGATCGAGACGCCCGGGAACCCGGTGCTTCTCGTAAAGCCGCTGACATATATGAATCGAAGCGGCGAAGCGGTCTATCCCCTGATGGCCGGCCTCAAAATGGGTCCTGAAAATCTGATTTTGATTTATGACGACCTGGACTTGCCTTTAGGCCGCATTCGAATCCGGCAGAGGGGATCCGCGGGGGGGCATCACGGGCTCGAGTCCATACTCGGAATTTTCGGCACTGATGAAATCATGCGCGTGCGGCTGGGAATAGGCGAAGAAAAAATGCCCGACGACAAGATAGATTTCGTCCTGTCGGATTTTCCTCCGGAGAAACGGTCGCAACTGGATGAAATGATCGTCAAAGCCGGGGATGCCGTGAAATCGATCCTGAACGACGGCGTCTCCAAATCAATGTCGATTTTTAATGCATGACGCAGTTAGGAGAAAACCGTGAGAAATTACGAAGTGGTTTTTGTCGCCGCGCCCACTTTAGCCGGCGAAGAGCTGGAGAACTTTATCAGTCACATCCAGACCGTGGTTGAGGGCAAAAACGGCAAAGTGGTCAAGGTCGACAACTGGGGCAAAAAATCATTGGCCTACAAAATCAGGCGCTTCCGGGAAGGGTATTATGTGGTCCTGAACATCGAGGGCGACGGCGGCACCATTGCCGAACTGGAACGCCGCTTCAGGGTGACCGATTATATTATCCGCTATATTTCCGTGCGCATCGATGAAGATCTCAAGCGATCCGAAAAGATCAAGGCGGCGAGGCGGAGGAAGGCATCCGCTCCGGCGCCCTCGGCCCCCGTACCGCAGGAAGCCGAACCGGAACAGGAGTCCGCACTCAATCCCTAGAATTACAGAGGAATACATCGGCTGTTTATTATCCTCAATATGCAGAAAGGCTCAATCACCATGCCAGGTCCAAAGCGTTTCAGTGTTCGGCGCAAACGCGTATGCAAATTCTGCGCTGAAAAAATAACCTATATCGATTACAAGGACGGGAAGCTTCTCGGCCACTTCATCCCCGAGCGGGGGAAAATACTGCCCAGGCGCATCAGCGGAGTCTGCTCGACGCACCAGAGGCTGCTTTCGGAAGCCATCAAGCGGGCCAGACATATCGCCATCCTCCCATTCGTTTCCGATTGACACTTTATTCAAGAGGTTGAAACATGAAGGTGCTACTAAAGCAGGATGTTGAAAAACTGGGCAAAGCCGGCGATATCGTGAAGGTGGCGGCGGGATACGGGCGGAATTTTTTAATTCCCCGGCGCATGGCGACGGAAGCGACGCCCGGAAACATTAAAATGGTCGAGCAGGAAAGACGCGCCCAGGCAAGACGCGACTACCGCGAAAAGGAAGCCGCCAATCTGCTGGCGCAAGACATCGTCAAACTGACGGCAACCATTAAGCGCAAAACCGGCGAGGGCGGTTCGCTTTACGGATCCGTTACCGCGATGGACATCGCGGATTTCCTCTCCGCCCACAAAGTCGATATCGACAAGCGCAAAATTCAGCTGGACGAACCCATCAAGACGGTCGGGGAGTACCGGGTATCCATTCGCCTGCATCGCGAGGTTACGGTGCCGATAAGAGTAATCGTGGAGCCGGAAACGGAGCAGGAACCCGAATCTCCGCCTGAATCCGAAGACGCTTCATGAATTGAAACTAACGGGCGCCGCATCCGCACTTTCAACGGCTGCGGCATCCATCAGGCATTACCTGAAGCCACGCTCGCAATCCGTCAACCAAATGGCCGCCGACATAAGCCTGGATAAAATCCTTCCGAACAACCTGGAGGCGGAACGCTCCGTTCTGGGCGCCGTTCTTCTGGACGACAGCGCCTCCCTGGCGGTCTTTGAAATTCTCCGGTCCCAGGATTTCTACCTCGAAAGCCACCGCCGCATCTTCGAAAAGATGATGCAGCTCGTGAACAACTCCAGGCCCGTCGATCTGGTAACGCTCAAGGAGGAGCTCCACAGAGCCGGCGAACTCGAGGGCGTCGGAGGCGCGGCCTATCTTGCGGGCCTTACGGACGGCCTCCCCAGGGCCATGAACATCGAGCACTATGCCCGGATCGTGAGGGAAAAGTCCACTCTGCGCCGCCTGATCCAGATCTCCAGCGAAACGATGGCGCGCAGCTACCAGGACGAAGACACCGCCGAAGAAATCCTACAGCACGTCGAGAGGTCGGTTTTTGAAATCGCCAACCAGCAGTTCCGTGCGGGCTTCACCCCGATCGTCCCGATCGTCAGCGGGGTTTTCAAGGAAATCGAGGAATTATCCAACAGGAAAGCCCCCGTTACGGGCCTCGAAACCGGCTTCACCGACCTGGACCGCCTGCTGGCCGGGCTGCACCGCTCCGACCTGATCATAGTCGCGGCGCGTCCCGGCCTGGGCAAAACCAGCTTCTGCCTCAACATCGCCGAACATGTCGCCATCAGGCAGCACAAGTGCGTCGGGATCTTCAGCCTGGAAATGAGCAAGGAGCAGCTCGTCAAAAGGCTGCTCTGCAGCGAAGCCCGCCTCGACGCCCATAGAATCAACACAGGCTATCTGAACAAGGAAGACTGGAACAACCTGAGCCGCGCTTCGGGAGACCTGTCGGAGACAAAAATATTCATCGACGACTCCGCCAGCGTATCGGTATCCGAGTTGCGGTCCAAATCGCGCCGGCTCAGCATGGAGCACGGGCTGGATCTCATTATCGTGGACTACCTCCAGCTGATGTCGGGAGCGGGCCCGCGCTATGAGAACCGCACCCAGGAAATATCGCAGATATCCCGGGGGCTGAAATCCATCGCCAAGGAACTGAATATCCCGGTCATCGCCGTATCCCAGC
The DNA here is from genome assembly GCA_016933615.1 of Acidobacteriota bacterium. Taxonomy (GTDB): domain Bacteria; phylum Acidobacteriota; class UBA6911; order UBA6911; family UBA6911; genus UBA6911. The sequence goes on along the minus strand of JAFGAO010000159.1, from coordinate 2,549 downwards.
TCAGCCGGGCCATCGAGTCCAGAACCGGCGAACACAGGAGGCCTCAGCTCTCCGACTTGAGGGAGTCCGGTTCCATCGAACAGGACGCCGACGTCGTCATGTTCATTTACCGGGAGGAAATGGCCAACCCTACGGAAGAAAACAGCGGGCTTGCCGAACTGATCGTAGGCAAGCAGAGAAACGGACCCATAGGTTCCATCCAGCTCGCCTTCAGCAAGCAGTTCACCCGGTTCGACAGCCTGTACCAGGAGGCCGAATAGCAGGGGCGGACACGAAATACGGCCGAATCTTCGATTCGGCCGGGCGGCGGCGCGGACAAGTTGAAGTTCGCCCTCTTCACTGCCCCCTGGATTCGACGGTTTCCGGCATTAAGGCCAGGTAATAACGGATAATCCGATGAACGCCGAAAACAGGATTCAAAAAAACCCCGCCAACTCTTCCCAGCAGGCCGGCAGGCCCACCTGGGCGGAAATTGACCTTCAGGCCTTGAAGGAAAATTACCGGAGCCTTTGCTCCCTTCACTCCCCCGCCCTTTCCGGCAATGGGCCGGGGATGCCGGTTCCGCCCCCGAGAGTCATCCCCGTCATCAAAGCCGACGCCTACGGGCACGGAGCCGCCCAAGTGGCGCGCGCGCTGGAGGAAGCGGGCGTCCGGATGTTTTCGGTCGGCGCTGTCGAAGAGGGCGCGGCATTGCGCCGGGCCGGGATATCCCAGGACATCCTGGTCATGGCAACGACATGGCGGGGACAGGAATCCCAGGCCCTGGAGAACCGGCTCATACTGGCCGTGGATTCCCCCGGAGCCGTCGAGCGCCTCAATTGCGCGGCCGGAAGCAGGGATGCCGCCGCGGCAGTCCACGTCAAGGTGGACACCGGAATGGGGCGCCTGGGAATGCGATGGGATTCCCTGAAACCGCTCCTGGACTCATTGAAAAAATCGAAACATATTTCCCTTCAAGGCGTCTTTTCCCACCTGTCCAGCGCCGACGAACGGGATCCCGCCTACACCCTCGGGCAGAGAAGCCGGTTCGAGCGCGCCCTGGCCGAATTCAATCAAGCCGGCCTGGAACCGGGAGAAATCCATTTCGCCAACAGCGCGGGGCTCCTCTGCCATGAAGGTTTCCGGCAATGGGGATCCAGGGTGGGAATCGCGCTTTATGGGTATGCTCCAGACAGGGACAGGTCCCCTATCAAACTCCGCCCGGTCCTTTCTCTCAAAACCAAAGTCGGTCCCCTGCGTCAAATCCAGCCGGGAGAATCCGTCGGATACAACAGAAGATTCACCGCTTCCCGGACCACCCGCTACGCCACGCTTCCCATCGGATATGCCGACGGACTTCCCCGGAGGCTATCCGGCAACTGCAGGGTGATCATCCGGAACCGGCCGGCCGAAGTCATCGGGACGATTTCCATGGACATGATCACGGTGGACCTTACCGACCGGCCGGAGGTTCAGACGGGAGACGAGGTGATTCTTCTGGGAACGGCGGGGGGCTGCAGCGTGACGGCCGACACATGGGCCGAAGCCCTGGGAACGATCCCGTATGAAATTCTGTGCGGAATCGCGTCGCGCGTTCCGAGGATCTACAAATGAACGTTGCACGTTACACGTGCTAACGTTGAACGTTAAAGACAAAAGGTCGTTGAACGTTAGAAGCTGAATGCGATACTGGAATAACAGATGAAGAATCCTCACAGTCCTAACCGGGAGTCATTGTGAAGATTGCGACATGGAACGTCAATGGCATTCGCGCCCGGCAGCAGCAGGTCCTGGAGTGGATCGAAAAGGACCGGCCGGATATCGTGTGCCTGCAGGAACTGAAGGCGGCGCGCGATCAGGTGCCGGCATTACTTTCCGAAATGGAAAGTTACTGGTGTTGCTGGCACGGGGAGAGGGCCTATTCCGGCGTCGGGCTGCTCATTCGAAAAGGCCTGTTTCAGAGCGAACCCGTATTCGGGCACCCCGACTTCGATTTTGAAACACGGGTTGCCGCCGCGCAAATAGGAAATCTCGTCATAGGGTCGGTGTACGTGCCCAACGGCGGCAAGGATTACGGGGCCAAACTGCATTTCCTGGAAGCGATGCGGCAGTATGCGACGGAATGCCGCAGCCGGCGGGTCGACCTGATCCTGTGCGGCGACATGAACGTCGCCCGCACGGACCAGGACGTGCACCCGAAAGAGAGAAAGCCGGATGCCATCGGCCAGCGCCCCGACGAGCGGGAGCTTTACGAGCGGGTTCTCTCCGAGGGCGGCCTGACCGACATGGGGCGCGCGCTGGATCCCGAAAACGACCGCCTGTTCACATGGTGGCCGCCGTGGCGCCAGATGCGCCAGAAAAACATCGGCTGGCGCCTGGATTACATATTGGCAAGCAATTCCCTAATGGACCGCATTTCTGAATGTAAGGTATTGGCGGAGTTGGGGACCAGCGATCATGCCCCGGTTGTGGCGGAATTGATGACTTAGGGTTCGCGCAAAAATAAGTTTACATTTTGGCGCGAGCGCCGGACGGGCAGATGCAAGGCGCCGCGACGCAGGCAATGTGGT
>JAFGAO010000158.1 GCA_016933615.1 Acidobacteriota bacterium | reverse complement strand
TTTTAGGCGCGTAGCTCAGGGGGAGAGCACTTCCTTGACGCGGAAGGGGTCAGCGGTTCAAATCCGCTCGCGCCTACCAAAAAATATACGCTCTTCATCGGAATGATGAGTCGAAAGTCATTCTCAATGAGCGGAATGCATGCTGCCTGTCGAGTCTGAATCGCTCCTTCAGCCCAATTGAGCATTATTGACCGGGACAGGTTTCCTTTTCTGTCCGGAAAAAGCCGGCAGGCGAGAGTGGATGCAATGAAAATGCCGTTGAAAATCAAATACGCCGACGGAACCGAGGGAGAGGTTCCCGATTCCGACGCGGCACTGGAAATCTATCGCCACAGCGCCTCACACCTGATGGCGGCGGCGGTATGCAGCCTTTTCCCGGGGACGCACCTCGGCATCGGACCGGCCATAAGCGACGGATTTTACTACGACTTCGACAGAGCCGAGCGTTTCGTGGAAGAGGATCTCGGGAAAATCGAATCGAAGATGAAGGAGCTCATCGCGGAAAACCTGAGCTTCGAGCCTTGCATCATGTCGAAGGAAGAGGCGATAGCTTTCTTTGCCCGGCAGGGAGAGAATCTGAAGGTGGAGCTGATTCAGGAAAAAGCCGCCGGGACTCTCTCCATTTACCGCCTCGGCAATGTCGTCGATTTCTGTACCGGGCCGCATATCGCCGAAACCGGTCTCTTCGATCCCGGAAGTTTTCGCATCCTCAACATCGCAGGTTCCTACTGGAGAGGGGACGAAAAGAACCGGCAGCTGCAGAGAATCTACGGAACGGCATTCCTGGAGCCCCGGGATCTCGCGGATTACATCCGGAGGCTGGAAGAGGCCAAAAAAAGGGATCACCGGAAACTGGGCCGGGAGCTGGACCTTTTCAGCATTTCCGAAGAGGCCGGATCCGGGCTGATTTTCTGGCATCCCAAGGGGACGCGCATCCGTCACATCATAGAAGATTTTCTCCGGAAGGAACTGTACCGGCGCGGATACGAGTTTGTGACGACGCCCCACGTGGCCAGGGACGTCCTGTGGAAAACGTCCGGGCACTACGAATACTATCGTCAGAACATGTACGTGTTCAATATAGATGACGAGGAATTCGTTATCAAACCGATGAACTGCCCGGGGCACATCCAGATATACAAGACCCAGATGCGGAGTTACCGGGACCTGCCGATGCGGTACGCAGAGTTCGGGACCGTGTATCGATACGAAAAAAGCGGCGTATTGCACGGAATGCTCCGCGTACGGGGGTTCACCCAGGATGACGCGCATATTTTCTGCACCCGGGAGCAGGTGTACGACGAAATTTCCGACCTCATGGATCTGGTTTTGTATATAATGAAAAGTTTCGGATTCGACCAGTACAAGGTCGAGCTGTCGGTCAGGGATGCGTCGCGGAAAAAGGACTATGCCGGAACCGAGGAAGAGTGGGAGCTGGCCGAAAGCGCCCTGACCCGGTCCCTGAGCGACAGGGGAATCCAATGGACCCGGATGGAGGGAGAAGCGGTTTTTTACGGGCCCAAGATCGACGTCAAGCTGATTGACGCCATCGGGCGGCCGTGGCAACTGTCGACGGTCCAGTTTGATTTCACGCTGCCGAAGCGTTTTGGTCTTTCCTATGTCGGGTCCGACGGTTCGATGCATCAGCCCGTTATGCTGCATCGGGCTCTTCTTGGATCCGTGGAACGTTTTCTGGGTGTGCTGATCGAGCACTACGCGGGAGCTTTCCCGATCTGGCTGGCTCCGGTGCAGGCCGTGATCATACCGATTGCGGAGCGCCACCGGGAATACGCCGGCCAGGTCAAGCGGCGGCTCCTGCAAGCCGATATCCGGGCGGAAGTCGACGACCGGAACGAAAAGATGGGATACAAAATAAGGGCGGCGCAGACCGGTAAAATCCCTTATATGCTTATCGTGGGCGACAAGGAACTGCAGTCGAGGGAAGTTTCCGTGCGCAACCGCTTTCAGGGGGATGGGGGCTCTCAGACGCTTGAAGGCTTTCTGGATACAATAGAGGGGCTGATAAAAAACCGGGCGGTCGAGCCCTAAGGATTGACGCCGCGAAGGCCGCCTAAAATAAAAGGAGGTTGCCAATCACCACAGCCAAGCAGATCAGGGTTCGTGTTAATGAAATGATCCGGGCCAAAGAAATCAGGGTTGTCGATGAGGAAGCCGGGCAGCTGGGGATTATGTCTCCCGAAAAGGCTCTGGAAATTGCACGGGGCAAGGATATGGATCTTGTCGAAGTAGCTCCCACCGCGAATCCTCCCGTGTGCAGGATCATGAATTACGGCAAGTTTCAGTACCAGAAAAGCAAGCGGGCGCATGAGGCCAAGAAGAATCAGAGGCAGGTCGTCCTTAAAGAGGTGAAATTCCGGCCCAAGACGGAAGCGCACGATTTTGAATTCAAGAAAAAGCATATTCTCCGCTTTCTGTTGGAAGGAAACAAAGCGAAGGCGACGGTGATCTTCCGCGGCAGGGAAATGTCGCACCAGGAACTGGGGCGGAAATTGATGGAGAAGCTGATCGAGGAGCTGAGGGACGCCGCGGATGTCGAGCGGCCGCCGAAAATGGAAGGATACGCTTTGGTGACAATCTTCATGCCCAAAAAGCATTAATTTGAACCGCCGGGGTGCGGGCCCGAGGGCGGTTGTAATTGGGGAGAAATTAGAGGAATGCAGAAGACATCCAAGAGTGCCGCAAAAAGATTCAAGGTAACCGGGACGGGAAAGATCATGCGCCGGCACAGCCACGCCCGCCATATTCTGACCAAAAAACCCCGGAAACGCATGCGGAAGCTGGTAGACAGCGCTCTGGTCAGCAAGCCGGACCGCAAGCGGGTTAAAAAGATGCTCAATATTTGATAGATCCTAAGTTTTGCGGAGTGAAAGACGATGCCAAGAGTAAAAAGAGGAAACAAGCGCGTCCAGAGACGGAAGAAAATCCTGAAACTGGCGAAAGGATACCGGCTGACTAAAAGCAAGCTGCACCGGTCGGCGAAAGAATCCGTCGACCGCGCCCTTCGATTCGCCTACCGGGACCGGCGCAATAAAAAGCGCGATTTCCGTCGCCTGTTTATCATCCGGGTCGGCGCTGCGGCGCGGCAGAATGACCTTTCCTACAGCAGGTTCATGAACGGATTGAAGAAGGCCAATATTTCCCTCGACCGCCGCGTGCTTGCCGAAATCGCGGTCCGGGACCCTGAGGCTTTTGCCCGGCTCACCGAACGGGCAAAAGCGGCGCTGACGGCCGCCTGAAAATCACCGTCCCGCCGATTCCTATACAAAAGCGCCCGGGTGTTTTGCCACTCCGGGCGTTGCTTTTTTAAACGTTCGGACTTTTGAAGCCTGTATTTTATTTTCGTTTTCATACCCAATTCCCAATGTTCCTTATTTCCGGCGGGAAACGGGAAACCGGGAACGGTTTTCATTTGATGAGGTTGTTATGCCCCGGTCCATCGAAGAGCTGAAGGAGCGTTTCGAAAGGGAATTTGCATCTATTTCCGGTATGGAGGCGTGGAAATCGGTCCGGGATACATTTCTGGCGCGGGACAGCGGTATCATAACGGCGGAAATGAAGAAGCTTCGGGAGCTGCCCAAGGAGGAACGCCCCGCATTCGGACAGGCGATAAACCGGCTGCGCTCCACCATTGAGAATCGGCTGCAGGAGCGGCATGACGAGCTAAAAAAAGCCGCCCTCGCCGGCCTACAGTCGCGTCTGGACGTGACCAGGCCGGGTTTTCCGTACGCGCTCGGGAGCGCGCACCCCATAAAGCGGCTGCAGGCCGAGATCGAGCGGATATTCGTCAATCTTGGCTTCGAGGTCTTCGACCTGACCGAGATCGAAGGGGATTACTACAATTTCGAGGCATTGAACATGCCGCGAAACCACCCCGCCCGGGACGCGCAGGACACTTTTTATTTCGACGATACCCTGTTGCTGCGCACCCACTGCACCTCCGTCGACGTGCATGCGATGGAGGGGCGGAAGCCCCCGATCCGGGCTGTCACCACGGGGAAGGTCTACCGGCGGGATCCCTTCGATGCCACCCACTCTCCCATGTTTTACCAGGTCGACGTCGTGGTCATCGACGAGGGGATCACAATGGGGGACATGAAGGGGATGCTGGAGGTTTTTCTCAAGCAGCTTTTTCACCCCGGCATCAAGATGCGCCTGCGCCCCGGCTTTTTCCCGTTCGTTGAGCCCGGGGCAGAAGTGGACATCAGCTGCATTTTCTGCAACGGCGCCGGCTGCCCGACATGCAAGCACAGCGGCTGGATCGAGATCCTGGGCGCCGGAATGTGCCATCCCAAAGTGCTGCGCATGTCCGGAATCGATGATTCCCGGTATTCGGGTTTTGCCTGGGGCATGGGAATCGACCGGGTCCCGATGCTCAAGTACGGCGTGGAGGACATCCGGCTTCTCTTCGACAACGATCTCAGGTTCCTGGAACAATTTTAGCGTCTGAAGGCCCTTCAGACGGGAGTGCATCGCATGAAAATCAGCACCGAGTGGCTCGGGGAGTATGTCGAAATTAGGGAAAGCCCCCAGAAGCTGAAGGACGATCTTTCCATGATCGGGCTGCTGGTGGAAGCCGTCGAGGAGGGGGAAAGCACGTCCGTACTGGAGGTTGAAGTGACCTCCAACCGTCCGGACTGCCTGAGCCATATCGGCGTTGCGCGGGAAGTGGCGGCTCTTTACAGAAGGCCGCTGCGGCATCCCGAAAAGCGGGAAACGCTGCGCATCGAACCGGACCGCATTCCCTATGCGATTGAGGTCCGGGATGCCGGCCTCTGCCCGCGCTACACCGCCCTGGTCATGGACGGGATCCGGGTCGGCGAATCGCCCGGCTGGATGCAGAAGCGCCTGAGAGCCGCCGGGATGCGTCCCCTGAACAACATCGTGGACATTACCAATTACGTGCTCCTTGAAATGGGGCATCCGCTGCACGCTTTCGATTACGATATCCTGCGCGGGGGTAAAATAGTGGTTTCCAAAGCGCGGCAGGGAGACAGGATGGCTACGCTCGACGGCATCCGGCGCGAATTGGACGCCGAAATGCTGCTGATCAATGACGCGGAGGGCCCGGTGGCGATCGCGGGCGTCATGGGAGGACTGGAATCGGAAATCTCCCCCACCACCACGCGTGTCCTGCTGGAATCCGCCTATTTCCGGCCGGATTCCATAAGGCGGACGTCCAAGAAACTCGGACTGTCCACCGAATCGAGCTATCGATTCGAGCGGGGGGCCGACTGGGACATCACGGTTGCGGCCCTGGCGCGCGTCTGCCGGCTGGTGGAAGATCTGGCGGGAGGGCGCATAGCCGGAAGCATGCGGGATGTTTACCCGAAAACAATGGAGCCGGTCCGCATTTCCCTCCGAAAGCAAAGCGCCGCCGCACTGATCGGTGTGCCGATGGAGAGGGAGTTTATCGAATCGACGCTCTGCAGACTCAACTTCCGGCTCGAGGAGAGCGGGCCCGATTCCTGGAACGTGACCTGCCCGACCTACCGGGCGGACATGGAACTGGAGGCGGATCTCATCGAGGAGATTGCGCGCTTTTACGGATACCAGAATATTCCCGCGACGCTGCCGCCGAACCGGAATATGGGACGGCCTTCACCGGTTTCCAGGCTGGAAAACGCCCTGCGGGATATCCTGGTCGGCCTCGGTTTCCATGAAGCCGTCAATCTCAGTTTTGCGGACGAGTCGGACGCTGAGGAATTCGGCACCGGGCAGGACGAACGGATCGGAGTCCGGAATCCCCTTACGGAAGACATGAAATATATGCGGACGGATCTGGCGCCGGGATTGGTCCGGGCCGCCAAAAGGAACTTCAATTACGGCCGGCGAACGGTCCGGCTTTTTGAGATCGGCAAAGTCTATCGGGCCGGGCCTGACGGAATCCCTGAGGAACGCAATATCCTCGGCATTCTGGGTACCGGCGGTTTTACCGAGCGGAACTGGAAACTGCCCGATGCCGGTTTCGATTTTTTTCATATGAAAGGAGTACTGGAAACTCTGCTCGAGGGCATTCGCCTGCGTCGCTGCGCAATCGAACCCGCCGGCGCCGTCCGATGGCTGAATCCGGCCGAAGCCGCTGCTCTTAAAATCGAGGATGCGACGTGCGGGTTGATGGGATCGCTTTCTGCAGCTCTGGAGGAAAAATACAAGCTCCGGCAGCCGGTTTACCTGGCCGAAATCGAGTTCGGAGCCCTGTCAGGGAATGCCTTCGAGGAGATCCATTTCCGGTCCCTGCCCAAGTATCCTTTCGCGGAGCGCGACCTGTCGATTGTCGTCGGCCGCGATCTGGCCTGGCGCAAGATTCAAACCTGCATTGCGGATCTCGACATCGCGGAGCTGGCCAGCGTCGCCCTCGTGGATATCTACGAGGGGAAAAAGATACCCTCCGGCAAGTTAAGCATGACTCTAAGGCTCACTTTTCGGGACAGGGAAAAGACCCTGACCGTTGACCGGGTACAGGATTTTGTCGATACTGTTTTATCAAGCTTGCATAAGACCTACGGAGCGGAGCTCAGATCTCTATGAATGAAACAACGATGCAGCAGGAACCATCGGGGCTGGAGCGGTTCAGCCATCTTGAAGACAAGATATTTCGTCTCGTCGAGGAATTCAAAACAGTTCGCAGGGAGAATGAAACTCTTCGCGCTGAAAACCAGCAGTTAAAGGAGGAAATCGGCCGGCTCCAGGGCAATGAAAGCAAGGTTCAGGAGGATCTGGTCCAGTTCCGCAAGGAACGCGCGGAACTGAAGGATCGGGTTGAAAAAGCCCTGGCCCTGATCGCTTCATTGGAAGCGCGCGGGACGGCCTGATTCGAACGCACCTTTACGGTGTCCGGTACCTTTTCCTTCCTCGGGACGGGGGCACGCCTATGAGTGAAGAGCCGGAATTTACTTCTGTGCGCGTCACTATTTACGATCGGGAGTATACGTTAAGAACGCAGGGCGATCCCGAGCGCTTGCGGGCGGCATGCGCCGATCTGGACAGGCGCATGCGCGAAGTGGCCGATTCGACCGGCACGGTGGACACGTTCAAGGTCGCCGTGCTGGCGGCTCTCAGCCTGGCCGACGACCTGCAGCGTTCCCGCGACGAGCTGAAAAAGTTCGACGAGTCTGTCGGCCGGCGCTCCATCGCATGCGTCTCGATGCTCGACAGGGCGCTCAAGTAAACTGCCGTTGCAGGTTGAACGTTGACACGTTAAAAACAAAAGATCGTTGCACGTTGAATAACCGTTGCATGTTACACGTTGACAGGTTGCAGGTTTTAAGCCGCTGCTGGGTCCGCAGCCAACCATGGGGTAACGTGCAACAAAGCTTTTTTCTTTTAACCTGCAACGCCGTGCTCTTTAGAGATCAACGGAAATATTCAGGCGTTCGATGCTCTGCGCCAGACCGTTCTGCTCATCGATGTCGATAACCGCGGCGCAGATCTTCAGGTTCCCCGACGCGGGTTCCAGGCGGTTCGGCATCTGTGTCAGAAACCGGTCGATGGAAAGATCCGGGATGGACCCGATCACCGAATCGTGCGGTCCGGTCATGCCGATGTCGGTGATGAACGCCGTCCCTCGGGGCAGGATGCGCTCATCCGCGGTCTGGACGTGGGTGTGCGTCCCGATGATGGCGCTGACTTGTCCGTCGAGATACCATCCGATGGCCTGCTTTTCCGAAGTCGCTTCGGCGTGAAAGTCGACGATTATAATCGGGGTCTGCCTCCGGACCTCTTCGATAGCCGCCAGCCCGGTCGTGAAGGGGCAGTCGATTGCCGGCATGAACACGCGCCCCTGGAGGTTTATGACGCCGATCCTTAAGCCGCAACTGGTGTCCCCGACATAGATGCCGGTTCCGGGAGTCCCGGGAGGGTAGTTGTGGGGCCGCAGCAGCCGGGGTTCTCCGGCAATGTAGGGGATGATGCCGCGCTTGTCCCAGATGTGATTGCCCGACGTCAGAAGGTCGATGTCCAGGTTCAGGAAATCCTCCGCGATCTTGGGCGTTACGCCGAATCCCGCCGCGGCGTTTTCGATATTCGCTATGCAGAAGTCTATGCGGTGTTCATGCAGCAGCCCGTGCAGTTTTTCCTGGACCAGTCGCCTGCCCGGCTTGCCGAATATGTCCCCGATGAACAGAACTCTCATTTATCGTTCGCATTCCGGATTTGAAGTGAATCCAAATATCCCTTTGAGGGGAGGGGAAAATAAAACCCCCGCGCCGCCGTGTGGCTCGTCTATTTGAACCTCGTTACCAAGGGGGTGTCCTGCATATTGCGTCAGGCAGTCAAGTTCCCGGTAAACGCGTTTACCGGAGAAAAGCCCGCACACGGCACTATGACACGAACTCCCGTCAAATAGAATGTTGGCTCAAATAACTTTTGCCATCACCAACATTGCAGGGGCTCTTCAATGATACTAACAGGCGATGCCGGCGGTCAATAAGCATCGTTGCAGGTTGAACGTTAAAAACCAAAAGATCGCTGCACGTTGAATACCCGTTGCATGTTACACGTTGACAGGTTGCAGGTTTTAAGCCGCTACCGGGTCCGTAGCCAACGATGGGATAACGTGCAACCAAGCTTTTTTCCTTTAACCTGCAACGTTTAATGTTCAACCTGCAACATTTTCTCCAGTGCCCGCGCGGTGTATGACCTGTCGCACTTCACCAGATCCTCGGGCGTCCCTTCAAAAACGATGCGGCCTCCTTGGTCGCCCCCCTCGGGTCCGAGGTCTATAATCCAGTCGGCCGACTTGACGACGTCGAGATTGTGCTCGATGACCACGAGCGAATTTCCGGCGCCGATCAGTTTCTCGAATGCGGAGAGGAGTTTCCGGATGTCGTCGAAGTGCAGTCCCGTGGTCGGTTCGTCGAAAATGAACAGGGTGTTTTTCACTCCCGCCTGCGCGATATAGGTCGCCAGTTTGATTCTCTGCGCCTCCCCTCCGGACAGGGAGGTGGCCGGCTGCCCCAGGCGCAGGTATCCCAGGCCGATTTCATCCAGAATGCGAAGCTTGCGGACGATTCCGGAGTTGCCGGCAAAAAAATCCATGGCTTCGCGGACGGTCAAGTCCAGCACTTCCGCGATATTTTTCCCCTTGTAGAGGACTTCCAGCACCGAGCTTTTAAAGCGTCTTCCCTTGCAGTCCTCGCATGTCAGCTCGACATCGGCCAGAAACTGCATTTCCACCGTGACGGTGCCGTTGCCCTGGCAGGTTTCGCAGCGCCCGGCAGCCAGGTTGAAGGAAAAATGGCCCGGGCCGAATCCGCGGCTGCAGGCGTCACGGGTTGCGGCGAAGGTTCTGCGGATGTCGTCGAAGGCTTTCGTGTAGGTGGCGGGATTCGATCGGGGCGTTTTCCCGATGGGCGACTGGTCCACGAGAACGGCATCGGCGATCTGTTCGGCGCCCCGGACGGCATCGAATCCGTCGTAGGATTCCTTGGATTCCCCCTTCGCTTTTTTTACGGCCGCATAGAGGACGTCGTGGACAAGGGTGGATTTGCCGCTGCCGCTGACGCCCGTGATGCAGACGAACATCGACAGGGGAATGCGCACGTCCAGGTTTTTAAGGTTGTGCTTCCTGGCATTGACGAGCTCAAGGTGTTTCCCTTTCTTGCTTTTCCTTCGGAAAACGGGGACGGGAATTTTGAGCTCTTTCGCGAGATATTTCCCGGTTAGCGACACCGGGTTTTCGAGCAGGGAAGCGTAGCTGCCCTGGTAGACCACCTCGCCCCCCTGCTCCCCCGCCCGGGGGCCGAGATCGATGATATGATCGGCCGATTGCATCATCTCGGCGTCGTGTTCAACCACAAGAACCGTGTTGCCCAGGGAACTCAGGCTCTGCAGTATGTCGATCAGCCTCCGGCTGTCTCTTGGGTGCAGGCCGATGCTGGGCTCGTCGAGAACGTACAGGGCGCCGACCAGCGTGGATCCGAGGGCGGTGGCCAGCTGGATGCGCTGGGATTCCCCGCCGGACAAAGAGGAGGAGAGCCTGTCCAGGGCGATGTAGCCGAGGCCTACCCGGACGAGAAGATCCAGGCGGTTCCTGATTTCGGACAGGATTCTTGAGGCGATGGCCTTCTGCTCCGGGGACAGTCCCAGGCCGGCGAAGAAATCCGCAGCGTCGCCGATGGTCATACGCATGACTTGAGTGATGGGTTTCCCGGCAAGCAGCACCGAACGGGCTTCGGCGCGCAATCTGTCCCCGCGGCACACGAGGCACGGCGCATAGCCCCTGTAGCGGCTGATAAAGATGCGGACGTGCATCTTGTATTTCTTGGTTTCCAGGTATTTGAAGAATCCCAGGATTCCCGGGAAGCCCCTGTGCCCGCTGATGATTTTTTCGCGCTCCGCTAGGGCAAGCTCCCTCCACGGAACATCGGCGGGAATTCCTTCCCTGGAAGCGAACTGCAGAAGGCGGTTCTGGACTTTGCGGTAGCGCGGTTTGGACCAGGGCGCGACGGCGCCCCCGGCCAGGCTCCTGGATTTGTCCGGGATAATCCGGTCGAAATCCAGTGTCATGGTGTTGCCGAAGCCCTGGCATTCGGGGCACGCTCCGTAGGGATTGTTGAAGGAGAAAAGCCTGGGTTCCGGCTTCTGGTACCGGATGCCGCACAGCTGGCATTCGAAGGCGTCGCTGAACTTGATCAGGACTCCGGCCGGGTGCCGCGTCCAGCGGATATGCGGATGTTCCCGTTCGATCCGATGTTCCATTTCCTCCGGATCGTCCGTCAAAAGGAGGAGCTCTATGCGGCCTTCGGATTCCCTGCTGCATACTTCGATGGAGTCCACCAGCCTTTCGCGGATATCGTCGCGGACGGACAGCCGGTCCACCACAATGAGGGCTTCCCCCGTTCGGCTCTTCTTGAGAGCTTCCACCGATTGCGGGAGGTCCACCAGCTCGCCGTTGATCAGGAGGCGCACGAATCCCTGCTGCTCGAGTCCCGGCAGCATGACTGCGAGAATGTCTTCAGGGCGGCTGCCTGGGGGCGTCTTTTTCCCGGCCCCGATCGGCCGCGCGGCGCAACGGGATTGCGCCGGCTCGTCCAGGTGCAGTTTTATGCACAGGTAGAACCGCTGTCCCCGGGGCAGGGACAGGATGAAATCGGCGATTTTACGGGGCGTGTCTTTTTCCACGATACGGCCGCACGAATAGCAATGGGTTGCGCCGATGCGTGCATACAGCAGGCGCAGGTAATCGTTGATTTCCGTAACGGTTCCTACCGTGGACCGCGGGTTCCGGACGTAGTTTTTCTGCCGGATGGCCAGGGCGGGGCAGATCCCTTCGATTTCTTCAACCTCGGGCCGGTCTATCCTTTCCAGGAACTGCCGCGCGTAGGCTGAAAGCGACGCTATGTAGCGCCGCTGCCCCTCTGCGTAGACCGTATCGAATGCGAGACTGGTTTTCCCGCTTCCGGACACTCCGGTCACGACCGACAGGGAGTTAAAAGGAATCCGGACTGTGATGTTTTTGAGATTATGAACCTTCGCCCCTCTGACGACGATGGCGTCCTGCTGTGCTGTGCTCAACGCGGAAACTCCAAAATTTAAAATGTTATGGTTCGGGAAACATCCTGTCAACATTACCTTCGGCTTTTGAACCAAAGGTCTCCGACATCCCGGTAATTGCTCTATTTTCCGACTTGACCTTGTCCGGTCGTTGTCGGCACGGTAATATTTCGCGGGATGAGTGCGAGAAAGAGAATGATTATTACGGGGATCGCGCCCCAGATGGGGGTTCCCGGAGGGGAACTCGCCATAGCCTGCCGCGGATTCCGGCCTGGACTTTCCGCCAGGGTGCTCCTTGGCGATGTCGAGGCGTCCATCATGTCTGCCTCGGAAGACAGGGTCATCGTGCGCCTGCCCGAAAGCCCCAAATGCCTGGGATTGACACTTCAGGAGGGCAAAACCGTTTCGCCCGTGTTCCCGTTCAGTCTCGCAACCCGGCTTGCCGCCGATCTGCACCCGGTGGCGAATCCTGTGGTTGCATCCGACGGAACCCTGATTTCCACCATCAGCGGGGGACGGGGGCAGCAGGTCTCCCAGCCGCTGGTCCGCATCACGAAACAGGGGGACAAGATCCCGTTTAATTGCGAGATCATGAACCCGACCGGCCTGGCATTTTCCGCCGATGGGCAGCTCTACATCACGAGCCGCAACGACGGGAACGTTCTCCGCTACAGGGACTTTGAAACCCTGGAAGTCGTGGCCGACGAACTCGGCATTCCCTGCGGCATTGTTTTTGATTCGAACGGGATCCTTTATGTCGGGGACCGCACCGGTATAATCTTCCGGATCGATTCCTCAGGGAAAAAGGAGGAATTCGCCCGGCTGGAGCCCAGCATCGCAGCATACCATCTGGCGGTGGATGCGCAAGACCGGCTTTATGTTACTGGGCCTACTTTCTCGATGCGGGACAGCCTGGTCCGGATTTCGGCCGACGGAGCCGTGGAAAACCTGATCGAAGGCCTGGCGCGGCCCCAGGGAATGGCCTTTCTGCCGGAAGGGGACCTGCTCCTGGCCGCCGGTTACCAGGGGAAAAAAGGCATTTTCAAATATTCATTGAAGGACGGGTCCATCCGGCATTTCGTCGCCGCTCCGATCATGGTGGGCCTGGCCGTTTCCGGACAGGACATCTACTTCGCGGGGGGAAGCTCCATATACCATGCCCGGTTTTCAGGCCAGGACGCCGTCAATTGATTAACAGGTTCGGATTTGAAATTCTGCATCAGGACGCAGGCACGAAGGCCAGGCGGGGCGTGCTGCACACGGCGCACGGAGACATCCCGACTCCGGTTTTCATGCCCGTCGGCACCGCGGGTGCGGTAAAGGCGGTTCCCGTCCATACTCTGGAGTCGCTTGACTGCCGCATTATCCTTGCAAATACCTATCACCTGTTTTTAAGACCGGGGCATGAGCGGATCGAAAAGCTCGGTGGGCTGCACCGTTTCATGTCCTGGAGCGGCGCCATTTTGACCGACAGCGGGGGATTCCAGGTTTTCAGCCACCGGCAACTGTGCAGGATCAGCGAAGAGGGTGTGCAATTCCGTTCCCATATCGATGGAAGCAGTAATTTCATTTCCCCCGAAAAAGCCGTCGACATACAGAATTCCCTCGGTTCCGACATTGCCATGGCCTTTGACGAATGCACACCCTATCCGTGCGGCTATGCGGACGCGGAAAGTTCCATGGAACTGTCCATGCGATGGGCCCGCCGGTGCCGGGAGCGCTGGAAAATAAAGGATGACGGAAGCCGGGCCCTTTTCGGCATCGTTCAGGGGGGCGTGTATTCCGACCTCCGGAGGCGTTCCGCGGAGGCGCTGGCCGGGATGGGGTTTCCCGGCACGGCGATCGGCGGATTGAGCGTCGGGGAACCCAGGGACCTCATGGACGAAATCATCGAATCCACAGTCCCGCTTCTGCCGCGGGACCGCCCCCGGTACCTGATGGGCGTGGGAACTCCCGAAGATCTGCTGCGCAGCGTCGCCATGGGAGTGGATATGTTCGATTGCGTGCTGCCGACGCGCAATGCGCGCAACGGGTGCCTTTTCACCAGCCGCGGGCGGATTCTCATTAAAAACGCCGCCTATGCCGAGGATCCGGAGCCCCCGGATCCCGACTGTACCTGCCCGACCTGCCGCAGATTTTCCCGGGCCTACCTGCGGCATCTGTTCCTTGCGGGGGAGCACCTATCGGCTTTCTACAATACGGTGCACAACCTGACCTTTTATCTTGACATGATGCGGAAAATAAGAGACGCTATCGAGCTTGATAAATTGGGTAACTATTTAGATTCTATGAAGAAAGAGGATTACTAAAGCCCGGTTCGTTTCCTTCGGCCGCCGGCCCGGCACACATACTCCATACCTTCCGAAAGAGAGCGAGGGTTAGAGAAAAGGACTGTATATAAAAATGGAACCATCCGTTCTGATGTTGCAAACCGCGAGCCAGAGTCCCTTTTACCCGCTGTTGATGTTTCTGGTTATCGGCGTTATTTTTTACCTTCTCGTGTTCCGGCCCATGAAAACCCGGCAGAAGAAGCTGGAAACGCTGATCCAGACCCTCAAAAACGGGGATAAAGTCGTTACCGGTTCAGGGATATACGGCACAATCGCCGGTGTAAAGGAAAAGACTTTCATCCTGAAAATCTCCGATCAGGTAAAAATCGAGGTGTCCAAAAACGCCATTGCCGGACCCCAGCCGACGGAGGAAAACCAGTAAGCTGAAATTCGAATACCTGGGGCGGCAGTTCCTGCACGATCCCTTAACTGCAGGACTGCAAGGTCGTTCCCCGGTTTTCGGCGTTCGGGTTCCGGCTTCCCGACGGGTTTATTGACTGCTGGGGGGGGGCAGGCCCGCAAGGCCGCATATCCATAATTAGGTGCCATATGCAGAAAAAATTGAGATGGAAAATCATCATTATCCTTTTGGCCATGTTGGGCTGCGTCGCCTACATCGTCAGCCCGGAGGGAAAGGATGCAGGATTGTTTTCCAGGGTTAATTTGGGGCTCGATCTGCGGGGAGGAATCCACCTGGTCATCCAGGTCGTTACCGACGACGCCCTGAACCAGGAGCTCGACCAGGTTGCCTTGGCCATATCCCGGGAACTCAAATCGAACGATATCGCCTTCGATTCTTCCAGGAGGGGAGAGGGCTACTTCATAAGCGTCCGGGGAGTCGACGCGGCCGGGGAGAGTGAAGCGCGGGATTTCCTGGATGATATGTACGGAGGAAGTTACGAGATTCAGAGCAGGGCCGCGGAGGGCAAAACCGATTTTACGCTGGCCATGCGGGCATCGGAGATCCGCTCCATGCGCGAATCGACGGTGCGGCAGGCGATGCAGACCCTGCGAAGGCGCGTGGATGCATTCGGCGTGGCCGAAGCGAACCTGCAGCAGTACGGCACAAGCGGCGAGGACGTCGAGGACCAGATTATCGTTGAACTTCCGGGCGTGGACGATCCGGACCGGGTGAAGGAAATAATCAAAGACACCGCCCAGCTGGAGCTGCGCCTGGTCAAAAAGACCAACGGCGGGCCATTCTCCAGCATCGAAGCCGCCTATGAGGCGAATCCCGGTGCGTTCGAAGAGTACGAAATCCTCAGGTTTTCGCGGGATGCCAGAGGGGGCGGCCCGGCGGAGTATCTCGTGGTGCGCAAGGACTCCGTCATCACCGGGAAAGACCTGAAGAAGGCGCGCCCCTCCGCGGACGGCAACGGGGCGCCGGCGGTCAGTTTCTTCCTGAAAGCGGAAGGCGCCGAACTGTTTGAACGCGCCACGCGCGAGCACATCGGGGATTACCTCGCGATCGTGCTGGACGATGAAGTGCATTCCTATCCGCAGATCAACGACACCATCAGCTCCGAGGGGATCATTACGGGGAGTTTCACCCAGCAGGAGGCCAACGATCTGGCGCTGCTGCTGTCGACGGGCGCCCTCCCGGCTTCGCTCAAGATCCTGGACGAGCGCAGCGTCGGGGCCTCCCTCGGGAATGATTCCATACGCTCCGGGCTTATGGCCATGTGCATTGGATTCGGGCTGGTCGTGGCGGGCATGATTGTCTATTACAGGAGATCGGGCGTGAACGCCGTCTGGTGCCTCTTAGGGAACCTCATCTTCCTTCTGGCGGGGATGACGGTATTGAACGCCTCACTGACTCTGCCAGGAATTGCCGGCATTATCCTGACCATCGGCATGGCGGTCGATTCCAATATCCTGATTTTCGAAAGAATACGCGAGGAGCTGCGCGGCGGCAAAACCATCCGCGCCGCCATCGATACAGGCTTCGGCAAGGTCTTCTGGACGATTTTCGATACGCATATCACGACATTGATTGCAGCGGCTTTTCTCTTCCAGTTCGGCACGGGCCCCATCCGCGGATTTGCGGTAACGCTGACGTTCGGTCTGATTGCCAATATGTTTACGGCCGTTTATTTCTCGCACCGTCTGTTTGATTTGATGCTGGGCGGCCGGCGTGTAGAAGAATTGTCAATTTAAGGGAACTTTGGAATGCCGGACGGTGTCTCAATGTCCGGCAAACTCCCATAAGCATTTCCGAGGGATTGCCTGTGGAAATTTTTAAGCAGATATCGGTCGACTGGCTGGGTAAAAAATGGTGGTTTTTCGGTTTCTCCCTGCTGCTTCTCGCAGCCGGAGCGGCCGGGTATTTTATGCGCGGCGGCTTGACGTACGGGATTGATTTTACGGGTGGGACGATCATTCTCATGAAATTCAAGGAAACGCCCGATCTGGACCGCATCCGCGAATCGTTGAGCCCGGAAACGCGCACTCCGCCCCTGATCCAGCGCTACGACGCCCCGTCCAAAAATACGGTCCAGGTGCGCATACAGTCCTCTTTCGATGAAGAGGAAGACCTTGAATCCGGACGCAACCGGATGCTCGCCGTTTTACGCGAGGTTTTTGATCCCGAAAACGCCGGCAGCGCGCTTTCCGACTTCAACAATGTCGGCCTGGAAGACCTCTTCAAATACCTTCTCGAAGCGGACCCCGACGGTGTTGCGGCCGGGGGAGAGGATGTCCTGAAAATGGAACGGCACTACCGGGATACGGCGCAGTCTCTGAAGGATTACCGGGACAAGGACCGTGAGGGGCTGGTCCCGTCCATCAGGGATCTTGCGGGAGTTTCCGGCATATCCGACGCCGTTGTCGCCAGCCTCGAAAAGGGTTTTTATGCGGGATCCTTTGCCATTAAAGGGCATGAAAGCGTCGGAGCCGTCGTAGGCAAAGACCTGAGAAGACGGGCATTTCTGGCCGTGGGACTCTCGTTTGCCGGCATGCTGGTCTATATCGCCATCCGGTTCAAAGTCGCGTACGGCGTCGCCGCCGTCATCGCCCTCATTCACGACCTTGCCATTACCGTCGGCCTGTTCGCCCTTACCGAGAAGGAGATTTCATTAACCGTCATTGCGGCCCTTTTGACCCTGGTCGGCTATTCCATGAACGATTCCATCGTCGTCTTCGACCGGGTTCGGGAGAATCTAAGGCTTGTGCGTAAAGAGTCTTACGCCCGGATACTCAACCTCAGCATCAATCAGACTTTTTCGAGGACCATAATGACTTCCGGGATGACGTTTCTGTCCGTGCTCGCCCTGCTTCTTTTCGGCGGGGAAGTGCTGAACGGTTTTTCGTTCGCCCTGACCGTGGGCATTATCATTGGTACATACTCGTCCATCGGTATCGCCACGCCGATCGTTGCTTGGTGGTATCGCTCCCGGGAGATTAAGCCGAAACGAAACGCGGCGTAAGGAAATATGAAACCGTATCACATGGGAAAACTGCCCTTTATATCGGGTGCCGAGGTCATTTCCGAGAGAGAATTAACTTGACAGTTTTTTAAGCGCGATATTAAGATCGGTGGTCTCGATTGACGCTACCGCGGTAATGCCCAAGTCTAAAACCCACGGGCAGTTTGCGAGGGGGAAACATGTTTGAGTCTGCAAATGTTGAAGGGAAATCGGATCTGGGGAAGCGACTGGTTACCATGGTGCTTTCTCTGGTCATTCACGTGGCACTCGTGCTGACCGTGATCATCATTCCGCTTTGGTTTTTTAACGTTTTGCCGGAAACGGAGCTTTTGACGTTTCTGATTGCGCCGCCGCCCCCGCCGCCGCCTCCGCCGCCGCCGCCGCCGCCGCCGCCGCCGACTCAGCAGCGGACGGTGCCGAAGGCCGCTCTGGTGGATCCGAACCAGTTTGTAGCGCCTACTGAGATTCCGAAGGAGATACCGCCTCCGGACGACGATGCCCCGGTCATCGGGGTAAGCAATATCGTCGGAGCCATCCCGGGCGGTGTTGCCGGAGGCATCCCGGGAGGGCTTGCCGGTGGAGTCGTTGGGGGGCTGCTGGGCAATCTGCCTCAAATGGCGCCGCCGCCGCCGCCGAAGCCGGTGAAGCGCCAACCCAAAAGGATAGGCGGCAATGTGCTGAAATCTCAGTTGATCAGGAAGGTGGAACCGGAATATCCCGAACTGGCTAGACGGGCGCGCGTTCAGGGAGTCGTCATCCTGGTCGTGACCGTCGATGAAGAGGGGAATGTTGCCGAAATCAACGTTTCCCGAGGGCATCCTATGCTGAATGACGCCGCCGTGCGCGCCGTCAAGCAGTGGAAGTATTCCCCCACATTGCTGAACGGGGAGCCGATCCCGGTGATTGCAACCGTGACTGTTAATTTTGTTATGGGGAAATAGTTCATTTTAAATAACTAAAGGATCTTAGAAATTCGGAGGGGATCTACATGAGTATGATGGAGCTGTGGGAATCAATGGGCTGGTTGGCCAAGGGTGTCGTATTTCTCCTGGTTATTCTATCCGCCTATTCGATTAGTGTAATGATTGAGCGATGGGTAACCTATCACCAGGCCCGCAAACAGTCGCGGCTGTTTACGCCGGCGGTGGCTGAATGCCTGAAGGACGGCAAGATAGACGAGGCCATCGCATTGGGCGAACAGTACAACAAGAGCCATTTGGCCAAAGTCCTGGTAAGCGGCCTGCACGAATTGCAGGCGCATACCAAGAGCCAGGATATTCCCGGAGAAATCATCGAAGCCTCCAAGAGAGCCCTGGAAAGAGCGACGGCCATCGCGATCGAGGATCTGAAAAGAGGGCTCGGCGGTCTGGCCACCATCGGTGCAACGGCACCCTTCGTCGGACTGTTCGGAACCACCGTCGGCATCATCAACGCGTTTACGGGGATGAAAACCGAGGAGACCGCGGGTATCGCCGCGGTCGCCGGCGGTATCGCCGAAGCGCTGGTCGCCACGGCGATCGGTCTTTTCGTCGCGGTGCCGGCGGTATGGGCGTTCAACTACTTCACCAACAAGGTCGAAACGTTCACGGTTGAGATGGATAACTCCTCCTCGGAACTTATCGATTACTTCCTGAAGAGACGGAGCGAAGGCCGTGGCTAGACGTGGGCTGGGTAAAAGCAAGGTAACTGCAGACATCAATGTCACGCCGATGGCGGACATCATGCTGGTGCTGCTCATCATTTTCATGATAACGACGCCACTCCTTCAGAGCGGAATTACCGTGAATCTTCCGAAAGCGAAAAATCCCCTGGATGCGCCGGAGGCGGATGCTCAGGATGCCGTTGTCATCGCATTGAACCGTGAGGGCAGGCTGTACCTGAAAAAGCAGCCGATTACGGACAACGACCTCTATGATTATCTTGTTCAAAGATACACCGCCGGAGAGATCAACCGGACGATCTTTCTGAAGGCGGATACGGCGCTGGCCTACGGCCGCGTCGTGGAGGTTGTCGATGGGTGCAGACGCGCCGGAGTCGACCGTATCGGCTTGATGGCGGAACTGGATAAAAACTGATTTATACGGTTCCATCTTTTTTCAGGCCGCCGCCTTGCGTGTCGGCCGGTCATGGGTGCGGGCGCGCCGGCGCCCGGGACCCTGATTCTGAAGGGTAGGTACTATTCCGGATTGCTTATTGCCCAAGGTTTCCCGGCGGTTTTCCGGTCGCGATCCGGAACCGTGAAGGCGGGTTTGGGGAACCCGGCAACTCCCAATCCCGGATGCCGTGTGAAAGAAAGGGATTTACCATGTCAATGAGTGTAAGTAGCGGTAAGGGGTCCATGTCGGATATCAATATAACGCCTTACATTGATATCCTTCTGGTGCTGCTAATCATTTTTATGGTTATCACTCCGGTGCGCCAGATGGATCTGGATGTGAAAGTGCCCCAGCAGCCGGAAACCAACGAACCGGTTGAGGTGGATTCAAATGTAATCGTCGTCTCGATCGGCGAGTCCGCACAGATTGCCATAAACCAGGAGCAGGTCAGCATCGCCAATTTGGGGAGAGAGCTTGAGAAGATTTACAGCGCCCGGTCAAACAAAAACATGTTTGTAAGTGCCAGTCCCCGTTTGCCTTACGGCGATGTAGTGAGAATTATTGATATAGCCAAGGGTGCGGGCGTGGGAGAAATAGGACTCATTACGGAAGAAATTCGCTGATACCGTTCCCCACCGCGCGCTCAGATAAAAATATTGTTTGGAGGCCACACAATGAGGGTTAACACTAGGTGGCTAGCCGCCTTGTTTCTTCTGGCAGTATTCCCCCTGTCCGGCTGCGGTTTTATCAAAAGACTGCAGTCCAGAGATAATCTCAACAAGGGCGTAAAGGCATTCACAGATCAAAAATACGATGCCGCAGCGCAGTTCTTCCAGAAGTCGATAGCGCTGGATCCGGACTTTCCGGAGGACGTTCCCCGCATGTACCTGGCGACTGCGTATATGCTGCAGTTTGTTCCGGGATCGATGGATCCCAAGAGCGAACAGATGGGTGAAAAAGCCGTTGCAACTTTCGCCGAGGTCGTGGATCGGTCTCAAGCCGCAGGGAAGCCGAATATCGGCGCGATGCTGGCCATTGCCAGCCTCAGCTACCAGATGAATAAAGTCGAGCAGACCAAGGAGTGGTGCCGCCGGGTCCTGGCGGTCGAGCCGCAGACGCAAGAAGAAAGAGAGCAGATGGCGGAAGCCCATTACCGCATCGCCGTAATGGATTTCGACACCGTCAACGAGGAAACAGGCACCCTGGGTGAAAACATCGAATTCCTCGAAGATGCGGACAAGGATACGTTGCGGGGTTATATCGAGGAAGGGCTGGACAGCCTCGAAAAGGCTCTCGAAATACGCCCCGATTATTTCGATGCCATGATGTACCAGAACCTGCTTTTGCGCGAAAAAGCCAAGATGGAAGAGGATGAGGAAGCCAAGCTGAAGCTGATCAACCAGGCGGATATACTCTACAACAAGTCCATTCAACTCAAACTGAAGGCTGAGGCGGAAAAGGCCTCGCAGCATAGAGAACTCGACTTGGGCAGGTAGCTTTCTTCTTTTGGATTCGTTTGCCTATATATTCAGGGCGGATGCTTTTCCGCCCTTTTTTTTTGCAAAGACAACACTTGAAAATCTTAGGAATTTCCAGTCCCGCGGGAGATCCCGCGCCTTTGCCGGTGCGATTGAAAATACGCGGATTCCGCGCGCTTGAAGGGCCGCGGATGGGTCCGTAGGAGCGGGCACATATCTTTCACAATTACAGTTTCGAAGCTGTTCCGCGATGTCCTATAATGCTTTAGAGCGCGCGTATGCAAATGATACGGTATGAAGATCTTGCTGAAAAAGTCCGGCAGTGGCATCCGAACGCCCCCATTGAATTGATACAGCGGGGATATGTCGTCTCCGCCAAATATCACAAGGGGCAGCTTCGTATGAACGGGGAGCCCTACCTCACGCACCCGATTGAAGTTGCCAATATCCTCGCAGAGCTCAAACTGGATGTCGTGACCGTGACGGCCGGGCTGCTGCATGACGTTCTGGAAGACACCCTGATGTCCCCCGAGAAACTGAGGAAACAGTTCGGCGACGAGGTCTTTCAGCTGGTCGACGGGGTCACGAAAATATCCCAGGTTGAATTCACCTCGCATCGCCAGAAGCAGGCGGAGAATTTCAGGAAAATGCTTCTGGCCATGGTAAGCGACATCCGGGTTCTCTTCGTAAAGCTGGCCGACCGCCTGCATAATATGAGGACCCTGCAGTATCTTTCCCCCGAAAGCCGCGAAAGGATCTCGCAGGAGACGCTGGAGGTCTACGCCCCTCTGGCGCACAGGTTGGGAATGGCCAGGGTCCGGGGCGAACTGGAGGATCTGGCGTTCAGTTTTCTGGATCCCGTGGCGTATCAGAACACAGTGTCCCTGATAGAAGCCCGCCGGGCCGTGGATCATGATTTTATCGAGGAAGCCGTCGGCACCATCAGGAAGGAACTGGACGGCCACGGGATTCCGGCGCAGCTCGAGTATCGCATCAAGCGTATATACGGCGTCTACTCGAAGATGAAGCGCCAGAAGATCGGCATTGACGAAGTATTCGATTTTATAGCGATCCGGGTCATCACCGACACCGTCAAGAACTGCTACACCATATTGGGAACCCTGCACAACCTGTGGAAACCGGTGCCGGGGCGCATCAAAGATTACATCGCCATACCGAGGCCCAATCTCTATCAATCCCTGCATACGTCCGTCATCGGCAGGAACGGACAACCTTTCGAGATCCAGATCAGGACCCAGGAAATGCACAGGATCGCCGAAGAAGGCATCGCGGCCCACTGGAAATACAAGGAGGGGAAACTCGGCGCCGTGGAGGGAGAGGAACAGTTCCGCTGGCTGCGCCAGCTGATAGAATCCCAGAATGACGTCAGCGACCCCCGGGAGTTTATAAGCAACCTCAAGGTGGATCTCTATCCGGATGAAGTTTATTGTTTTACGCCGCGGGGAGAAGTGGTCACGCTTCCGCGGGACGCGTCCGTAATCGACTTTGCATATGCCATTCACACCGAAGTCGGGCATCAATGCAAGGCCGCCAAGGTCAATAACCGGATCGTGCCCTTAAAGCACAAGGTGAAGAACGGTGAAATTATTGAGATTGTCACTTCCAAAGACTCGGCTCCCAGCCGGGACTGGCTCGCTTGCGTCAAGACAAGCCGCGCCCGCAGCAAAATAAAGCACTGGATCAACAAGCAGGAAAGAGAGGACGCCTCGGAGCTGGGCCGGAAGTTGATGGAGAAAGAGTCGCGCAAGTTCAAGACAACCTGGAAAAAAGTGAAGCTCATGAAGAGCCTGGCTGAAGTGATGGAGCAGTTCGGGCTCAAAAAAATCGAGGAAATCTACCCGGCAGCCGGATTCGGCACGATTTCTCCCCGACAGATATTGTCGCGATTGTTTCCGGACATGGCTCCTCAAAACGAAGCGCCCCCAAAATTACCCGCGGCGGGGGAGGTCCGGGGCATCCGCAGCGGAAACGATTCGGCCATCACGGTCCATGGGCAGGGAGGGCTGCTGGTTTACCGAAGCAAATGCTGCAATCCGATCAGGGGAGACGAGATCGTGGGCTATATTACCCGCGGCAAGGGAATTTCCGTTCACGCGGCAAACTGCCCCAATGTGGTCAATTTACTGGGATCCGACCGGATGACGGATGTGGAATGGGTGGATGGGGATGAAAAGGAACTTTTCAGCGTCGGCCTTTCCATCTCCATCCGGGACCGCCAGGGCATCCTGGCGGATATCGCCTCCACCATATCCAACCTCAATACCAATATCCGCGACTCACGCACGAGGACGGATCCTGATTCGGGTAAAGGGACGATAGAGATCACCGTGGACATCTCCGACGTGAAGCATCTTCAGCGCGTGATCCAGAACCTCAAATCCATACGCGGCATTGAGGATATCGAACGCAGGATGGAGGTTGAATCATGATAAAAAAGAAAGCGGTCATTCCGGCTGGTGTGATTATCCTGGTTGCGGCAGCGGTCGCAGTTTATTTTTTTCTTATCAGGCCTTCGGAGCATCCGGAAAACCCGGAATTCACTCCGCCCGGGGAAGCGTACCCTGCCGGGGAGCAGCCTGAAGAAGAAATCATCGAGCCCATCGAGGTGCCGCTGAATACAAGCGATGATCTGGTGCGCACTTTGGCCGGGGAACTTTCATCGCATCCCGCGCTGGCCGAGTGGCTGATGACGGATTATCTAATCCGGAGATTCGTAACAACGGTGGACCTGATCGCAAACGGGGAAAGCCCGCGGCGCCCGATGGATTTTGTCAGGATCGAGGGAGATTTCGGGGTGCGCGAAGAGGCGGGAAAACTATTCCTGGACCCCGCCGGCTACGAGAGATATTTCCGGATTGCCGCGGCCGTGATGTCGCTCGACGCCAAGGGATGCGCGACTCTATACAAGCGGCTCAGGCTGCCCATACGGCAGGCATACAGAGACATGGGGTATCCGGACGAAGATTTCAATGCAACGCTCCGGAAGGCCGTTCGTGCGCTGCTGGAAACGCCCATTGTCCGGGATAGGATTTACCTTGAAAAAGACGTTTTGAATTATGTGTTTTCGGATCCCGAACTGGAGAAACTGAGCGCTCCCCAAAAACACCTGCTTCGCATGGGTCCGGATAATATAGCCGTAATCCAGGCAAAGATAAGGGAAATCGTACAGTACCTGGCATTATAAAAAAAGGGGCGTGGTGCTTTATTCACTACAAGCCTTCATGATTAAGATGACGTGAAAAAAGCATGATGCCGCCGTTTTTCTGTTCGGGTCGGGTTTGAGAAATTTTTAAACCGGATCGACGGACGGGCGGCCGGGGTTAAATCGCTTTCCGGACCTTGCCGGATCTCAGGCAGCGGGTGCAGACTTTGACTCTTTTTATGGTGCCGTTTTCCAGGATTTTTATGCTCTGAAGGTTAGGGTAGAATTTTCTGGAGCGGACGTTGTGGGCATGTGAGATCGTGCTGCCGAAAATCGGTTTCTTCTCGCAAACGTAGCACTTCATTGGCATGGCGCTTCTCCCCCCTCTAAAAATTGGAAATACTATCAACCATTTTCCCTAAAGTCAATCATGAACATCACTTAAAAAGCGTTGCAGGTTGGAAAGTTTACACGTTGAACGTTAAAGGCAACCGCTTCGTTGCACGTTTTCAGGCTGATTTAAAAAAGTTAAAATGATATCCCTCGACGTTCAACGATCTTTTTTCTTTTAACGTGCAACGGCTTTTATATAAGATCTTCCCCTCCATCGATTCTGATGATGTTTCCCGTCATCCAGGTGGATTTACAAAGACAGAGTGCGGCCATGACGGATGCGGCATCCGCCGGCTTTGTCAGCCGCTTCCCGGGATTGGATTCCAGGGCGCGGGAAAACATTTCTTCACTGCCGGGGATCCTGCGGGCGGCGGGAGTATCGGTGACGCCGGCCTGAAGTCCGTTTACGGCGATGCCTGCCGGCGCCAGCTCCACCGCCAGCTGCCGGATATGCGCCTCCAGCGATGCCTTGGCGGCGGATACGGCCCCGTAGGCGGGCCAGACCCGGTGCCCCCCGGCGCTGGTCATGGCGAATACCTTCGCCCCCCTTTCGAGCAGCCCGGCGTCCAGAAGATCCTGGATCCAGTAAACGAGGCTGTGTGCCATAACGTCCAACGTCATATTCATATCGGCCGGCCGGATCCTTTTCCCCGGTTCCTCGTGGATGTAGGGTTTCAACGTGCCGAAGGCGAGAGAATGCAGCATCGCCGAAAATCCGGTGCCGCCCGAGGAAAGGATGGCTTCGCTGCAGTCCTGAATGACTCCGCCGCGGCGGTCTGCGTCGGAGGCGTTGCAGTTGAAAAACAGCGCCCGGCGGCCGAGGGTTCGTATGGCATCCGCGAGTTTCTCCGCGCCGGCAGCGGTGCTTCTGCGATCCAGGTGCACCCCCGCGATGTGATGCCCGTTTCGCGCCAGCTCCAGGCATGCGGCGGCGCCGAAGCCGCTGGATGCGCCCAGAATGAGAGCCCATTTCTCTTTTGCCATGTAATTATTCCTCCGGGACCGACAGTATCCCATAGTTGATTTACCGTTGCACGTTGAACCTTCCGAAGCTGCAGGTTAAAAACAACTGCTTCGTTGCACGTTCCCAGGCTGATTGATGAAGCCCAAGGGTGGAAAACAAATACAATCCCCTGAAAAACGTGCAACGACGCTCTTTTCTTTCAGCATGAAACGTTCATAGCTTCAACATGCAGCGGTATTATTTGACCTTGGACCGCTCATGATAGGATAATGCGGGTCCGGGCGCTCAGGCGGATTTTTAGAATAAATTCCGGCTCAATCCGTGAACTTGCAATTGAATATATTGAAACCTTTTTCATAAATATCCTTGATGGAGGGAAGTGCGTGATGGCGGACGAGCGAAGCAATAAAAGCAAGGCGATCGATATGGCCCTGATGCAGATTGAAAAGCAGTTCGGCAAGGGATCCATCATGCGCCTGGGGGGGCGCGTCGACAGTACCGGCGTTCAGACCATTTCCACCGGTTCCCTCTCTTTCGACGCAGCCCTGGGCATCGGCGGTTTCCCGCGCGGCCGTGTGGTGGAAATTTTCGGCCCCGAGTCGGGGGGCAAAACGACCATTTCCCTGCACGCGGTCGCCCAGGCGCAGAAAGCCGGAGGCGCGGCCGCGTTTATCGACGCCGAACACGCCATGGACCCCACCTATGCGAAAAGGCTCGGAGTCAATACCGACGATCTGCTCGTGTCCCAGCCCGACAGCGGCGAACAGGCGCTGGAGATCGCCGAGGTGCTCATCCGCAGCGGCGCCCTGGATATTATCGTCGTCGACTCCGTGGCCGCCCTGGTTCCCAGGGCCGAACTCGAAGGGGAAATGGGCGATTCGCTTCCCGGGTTGCAGGCAAGGCTGATGTCGCAGGCCATGCGCAAGCTGACGGCAATCGTCTATAAATCGAATACCTGCCTCATATTCATCAACCAGATTCGTGAAAAGATCGGCGTCATGTTCGGAAATCCCGAAACCACTACCGGAGGCAGGGCCCTGAAATTTTATTCCTCGATTCGTGTGGATATACGCAGGATCGGGTCCATCAAGGAAGGAGCCCAGGACATCGGAAACAGGACGCGGGTAAAGATCGTCAAAAATAAAATGGCGCCTCCTTTCAGGGACGCTGAATTCGATATCATATACAACGAAGGCATTTCCTATGAAGGCGATCTTGTCGATCTTGCCGTGGAACGGAAACTGGTGGACAAAAGCGGCGCCTGGTTTTCCTATAAAGGGGAGCGCCTGGGGCAGGGCAGGGAAAACGCGAAGCAGTTTCTCCGAGAACACGCTGAAATAGCCGACGAGTTGAATGCGAAATTGCGGGAAATGCTGGGACTGAAAAAACCGGCGGCCCCGGCTGAAAATAAGGAAAAATCCAAATAGGTCGAATGACGGCGCAGATGCACCGGACGGATCTTGTCACCCCGGAGGAGGTCGGGAAAATGAACGTAACGGAAAAAATCTTCAAGGCCCATGTGCGCGATGAACCCTTTCCGGGGACCCTGGTTCTGTCGCTGGATTTGGTCTTGTGCCACGAGATCACCACTCCGATGGCCATTACCGACCTGATGGCCCGGAAGAAGGACCGGGTATTCGACAGGAGCAGGATCAAAGCCGTGATCGATCACGTCACGCCGGCCAAGGACAGCAAAACGGCCTTGCAGGGCAAAATTCTGCGGGACTGGGCTCATCGCCATAAAATCAAAGACTTCTTCGATATCGGGGCCAACGGCGTCTGCCACGCGCTCTTCCCTGAGAAGGGATTCATCCGCCCCGGGTACACGGTCATTATGGGGGACAGCCACACCTGCACCCACGGCGCTTTCGGAGCGTTCGCCGCCGGCGTGGGCACGACCGATCTCGAAGTCGGCATCCTGAAGGGCGTATGCGCTTTCCGGCAGCCCCGGAGCATCAAAATTTCCTTGAAAGGAAAACTCCGCAAGGGGGTCTACGCCAAGGATGTCATACTGGAAATCATCCGCCGGCTGACCGTCAACGGTGCAACGGACCATTGCATCGAATTCCACGGGGACCTCGTCGGCGGCATGAACATGGACGAGCGTATGACCCTGTCCAACATGGCGATCGAGGCCGGTGCGACAACGGGAATCTGCCTGCCCGATGCCGTGACGCTGGAATATCTGTGGCCTTTCATCAAAAAAGAATACGGCCACAGCAGGAAAAAAGCGCTCGACGATTTCCGGAAATGGCATCCCGATCCCGGCGCGGCCTACGATAAGATGTTGGAAGTGGACGCGGGCAAACTGAAGCCTGTCTCGACATTCGGATACAAACCGGACCAGGTAAAACCCCTGGGAGAAATGAAGAACCAAAGAATCGATCAGGTCTATATCGGGAGCTGCACCAACGGCAGGATCTCGGATTTAAGGGAAGCGGCTAAAATTGCCGGGCTGAAGCCCCTGGCCAAGGGAGTACGCGGCATTGTTTCCCCCGCGACACCGGACGCGTGGAAGGCCGCCATGAAAGAGGGCCTGATCAAGATTTTCATGGACGCGGGCTATTGCGTTACGAATCCCACCTGCGGCGCCTGCCTTGGCATGTCCAACGGGGTGCTTGCCGAAGGGGAGGTCTGCGCATCCACCACCAACCGCAATTTCAGCGGGCGGATGGGAAAAGGAGGCATGGTCCATCTGATGAGCCCCGCATCCGCCGCGGCGAGCGGAATCAAAGGGCGGCTGGCGGACCCGCGCGAGTTTCTGGGCAAATGATGCAGCGTGTGTATGGGAAGGATTCACAAACTTCACCGCGGAGGGAGGCTCAGCCGTTCCGGCGAATTTTGACGGCAGGAGCGCGCTCGGGGTCGGCATCGAAGGATTTGCCCATGCGTATGAAAAAACAGATTCGCTGCTTTGTGATCGATACCGATTCCGAACCCGACCCCGAGCTCCGATGCGCGGGGCAAGCCGAAGCCACGCCTATAAGGCGTGGCTGATTACTTTGTCAGAGGCGTGCAAATGAGAATATTTAAAGGACCGGTGCTGTTCCTGGACAGGTCGGACATCAATACCGATGAAATTATTCCGGCGAAATATCTTACGGAAATAGACAAGGAATCCCTGAAGCCGCATCTGCTGGAAGATTTGAAACTCGAGGGCTTCACCAACAGCGGGGATGCATTCGGCCGGGCGCGCGTCATTGTGACCCGCAAAAACTTCGGCTGCGGATCGTCCCGGGAACATGCGCCCTGGGCGCTCGAGGTCAACGGGATTCATACGGTTATCGCCGAAAGCTTCGCCCGCATCTTCCGGCAGAATATGTTCAACGGCGGCATGCTGGCCGTCGAACTCGACAGGAAAACGATCGATTCTCTTTTCGCCCTCGACAGGAAGGGAACCGTGCACTGCTCCGCAGACATAAGCCGGAAAACTCTCAGGTTCCGAACCGCCGGAGGGAAACGGGTGTCGGTTCCGTTCTCCCTGTCGGAATTCGATGAAACGCTCGTCGGGGCCGGCGGATGGGTGGAATTTGCGGATAAGAAATACTGAAGCCGTTCAGGGTTCACCGTTCACCGATAGTAAAGGACATCTATCCTGGAAGGCCGTTTCATAGAGATGATGATGGGCGAAAATCAGTCTGCGGCAGCTAAAACCGTGAAGCGGCACCCGCTTCTGGCGATGCCCGTCAATGCCGGCCTTGTGGTCATCGACGTCCAGGAAAGGTTCGCTGCCGCGATCCCCGGGTTTGAAGGGATTGTAAAGAATATTGTCGCGCTTATAAAAGGATTCCAGGAATTCCGCCTGCCGGTAATCCTGACGGAGCAGTATCCGAGAGGGCTGGGAAAAACGGTCCGGGAAATCGAATTATGTTTCCCGTCGATGCTCGCGGTTGAGAAGATGACCTTCTCGGCGATGCAGTCGCCGGCATTCGCCGAAAGAGTCGCCGCTCTGGGATTCGAGGATTTTGTCGTATGCGGGATCGAAGCCCATATCTGTGTGCATCAGACCGTGTTCGACATGCTTTTCAACGGGTACCGGATCCGGGTGCCCTGGGACGCGACGGGCTCGCGGGAGCTCGGGAATCGGGATCTTGCCATGGCGAGAATGGAAAAGGCGGGGGCAATCCCGACATCAACAGAAATGCATCTTTTCGAAATGGCTCAGAAAGCAGGTACGGAGAGTTTCAAGAAAATACAGGGATGGATTAAATAAAAAGTATCCGGCGGTGGGTGCTCAAAATTATCGGCACATCCGGGACCGACCAGATCGGGATCGGAGCCCGAATCGGGGTCGCCATCGAAATCGGGATGCCAAAATCAACAGTTATATCGATACCGACCCCGATACCGACTCCGAAACGGATGGTGCCGTCCCGGCAGCTTTGAACGGCTATAATCTGATGCTTGAGAGCGCACAAGATATTCCCGTTGAGCGTGAGGGCGGCTTTTTCGTCCTCAGAACGCGGCTGTTCCTGCCCCGGCTGCCTGAAGCGGTTTTCCCTTTTTTTGCCGATGCCGGCAATCTGGAAAGAATCACCCCTCCCTGGCTGCACTTCGAGATTCTTTCCCCCTCTCCCGTAACGATGCAAGCGGGCGCCACGATCGATTACCGGTTGCGGCTGCACGGCTGGCCCCTGCACTGGCAAACGATAATAACCGCCTGGGATCCGCCGCACAGGTTCGTGGATGAGCAGCGCCGTGGGCCGTACCGCGTCTGGATTCATGAACATACCTTCAGGGAAAGCGCCGGCGGCTGTGAAATGGAGGATTATGTAAAGTACGGGGTTTTCGGCGGCAGACTGGCGAATTTTCTTCTGGTGAGACGCGACGTCAAAAGGATATTTCAGTATCGAAAACAGGAATTAATGAACATATTTAACATTCAAACGGCTGCAATTGCAGGAGCCTGACCGCATCAATCTTTACTCGGGAGACGGGCCTGTCTGCGGTTCCTCGTCGGTCTTCTTTAATTTTCCGGTTACACGACCTATTTTTACCTTCACTTCGAACTGGAGCGGTATCTGTCTTTCGTCGGCCGAAAGCCATATTTTGAACTGGCCGCCCTCTTTGAACAGCCCTCCCAGAAGGGCGACGGTGTCGATTTTCCAGGCCGGTAATTCGCCGCCGGTGGTTTGGAGCGTTTCCAGTTTCAGCACCCTGGATTTCACTTCCTTGACGACGTCGTCATGCCCGATGACCGAAGTGTGAACCGAATCCTTCTCCAGCGGAATCCTGCGCAGGAAATAGAGCGCCGAGAGAGGATCCTGGACGCAGGCAGGTATGTTGTCCTTCAGGGCATCCTTCCTGATTTCGGGAGGGGTGACCGACTCGTCCAGCTCGCGAATATGGAGCTGCCCGGTATCCCGAAAATATTCCACGTCGATTTGCCTTTTGCGTTTTCCTTCCCGGATCTTCTTCGAAGCGCTGAATGTGCAGAGGGTGTCCGGCTCGGACAGGAAAACAAACTCGTCGTCGATGGTCATGCCGGAAAGGCTGGCCAGGATGCCGCGGGACTGCGCTTTGAGAACGATTTTATAGGTTCTGCGCCCTCTGAATTCGCCCTCTTGGGTGATCTCAAGTTCGGCGTCGGCCGCGTGCATCGTTGGAAGCAACAAAAACCACCAGGGCGGATCCCACTCAATCGCATACGCCAGGCGCTCCCCGACGGGCACCGGATAGCCGGGACCGGCGACGGAGCTTCCGGTTTCTCCGGCCTGTAATGCATCGGTTCCGGCCGCCGCGGAGAAAAGTATCCACAGGGCGGCGGAAAGCAGGACGCCGATTCCTGAAACCGCGAGTCTATAACTTCCGGTCACGGCTGATTTCTCCTGTCGCCGGAGATAGCCTCGGATATCCCGGCCTGTTTGCTTCCTGCATTATACCGGCTTTTCCAGGCGCCGTGTTGCGGCAGCGAATATTTCTTCGACGGAAATGTCCATGCAGGCATTGTCCGCAGGGCAGGTTCTTTTGTAGCAGCGGCTGCAGGGCAGTGTGCGGTAGACTGCCTCGTCGTCTTTGCCCCATGGACCGTTCCGGACCGGGCAGGAGGGCCCGTATATGCCCACAACGGGCGTGCCGCAGGCACATGCGAGATGAAGGGGGCCGGTATCCCCGCCTATGAGCAGCCGCGCCCGTTTCAACAGGGGAATAAGCTGGAGAAACCGGATTTGAAAATGCACCGGCGGTTTCCCCGGGCAGTGTGCGGCCAGCCTTTCATAAAGCGGTTCTTCGCCAGGACCCGTCGTCACGACTACCGGAAGATTCAGTTGACGCCGGATTCTGTCCGCCAGCCGCCCGTAGCGTTCCGGCTTCCAGATTTTGCTGGGCCAGCCGCCGCCGGGATTGATGACGACAAAATTTTCGAGCCCCTCCTTCTCCAGAAGGGATCCGACATACCGGGTGTCTTCTTCGTTTGTGATGAAATCGAAAGGCTCCGCCGTGATCTCCCGCCCGACGCATCCGGCCAGGAGCCGGTTCAGTTCCAGGACGTGGACGGCTTCTGCGGGCTTGGCCGGCATCCGGTGGTAAAAGCGGTGGGCCGGAGGCTCCCGGACCAGGCTTTTGGGAAAGCCGATTCGCACGCCGGCTCCGCTCATGAAGCCCAGGAAGGCTGTTTTAAGGAGACCCTGGAAATCCATGCAAAAATCGTATCGTTCGGCACGCAACCTTTGAATCAGTTTCCATGGCCGGAAACGGCTGCTATGCCTGAAGGGGAGCGGGAGAGCCGCGGTTTTGTCGAAAATGTGAACGGCGTCTATTCCGGAAACGGCGGACACAAGGAAGCCGGCCGGCCTGCCCGCAAGCCAGTCGATTTTTGCGTCCGGGAAAGCCTTTCGCAGGCCTGCGAACGCCGGCAAAGCGTGCAGAATGTCCCCGAGAGAGCTGAGACGGATTATGAGTATCTTTAAAGGATCGGTCATGAACTGAACCTGGAAACGATGGTTTCGATCATGTCCCGCGTGGAATGGTCTTTGGGATCCCCCGCAATGGCGACTTTTCCTCCATAGGAAAGGACGGTGGCCCTTTCCGGGACGTTTTCCTCGCAGTAATCCGTTCCTTTGGCATGAATGTCCGGGCGGAGTTCATCGAGCATGCCGTCCACGGTGAGGGTATCGAAAATCAGCACATAGTCGACATAAGTCATGGACGCGATCATTTCGGCCCGGTCGTCGACGCCCTGAAGCGGGCGTCCCTCGCCTTTGAGGGCTTTCACGCAGGCATCTCCGTTTACGCCCACCACCAGGGCGTCTCCCATCGCCCGGGCGCCCCGAAGGTAGCGAACATGTCCCACATGAAGCAGATCGAAGCATCCGTTGGCGAACACGACGGTCTTTCCGGCTTCCTTCAGTAGCCGCACGATCGCTTTCAATTCGGCCAAGCTCTTGATCTTGCTTCTGGGATCCATCGTGTATCTTATTTGACCGTTGCGCGTCGGAGCGTTTAACGTTCCGGCCTGCAACGGCATTATCTGAGCGCCGAGCGGAGCTCGGCGCGTGTGACGGTCGCCGTTCCCTGTTTCATCACCACGATGCCCCCGGCATAATTCGCGAGACGGGCCGCCTGTGCCGGAGACGCACCGCAGGCCAGGCAGAGAGTGAATACCGCAATGACGGTGTCCCCCGCGCCGGTTACGTCCGCCACCTCGTCGGTTCCGTATATCGGTATGTGAAGCGGCGGCTTCCCTGCCTCGAAGAGCGTCATTCCGAACCGCCCCTGAGTGACCAGCAGTGACTGAAGCCGCTGCCGCGCGAGTACTTCCCCCGCCACTTCATGCAGCAGGCCGGTGTCCGGCCCGATGGAAATCCCCGATGCCGCCTCGAGTTCCGTAATGTTCGGTGTAATGGCGGTGATTTCCGTGTAGTCGGACATCCCGAACCTGGAATCCGCGACAATGGGAATCCCTTTCGTGCCGGCGAGGCGGCGCAAATGGTCCAAAAGAGCGGGGGAAATCGTGCCGTACCCGTAGTCGCTCAGGATGATTCCGTCGGCGGTCCGGATGATGCTGTCGAGAAGAGTCAGGGAAAGGCGCGCGGAATCATTCCGGCTGCCGCTGCGGTCTACCCGGACAATCTGATGGGGAGCGGAGTGCGGGGCTCCCGCGAGAATCCGCGTCTTCATCGGAGTGGTGCGGGACCGGCGCCTCAGAACCGTCCGGGTATCGGCGCCCTTTTTCCGTAAGGCGTCCAGAATCTCTTTTCCGGGTTCATCCATTCCAACCGCCCCGGCAACGGCGACCCGGCATCCGAGGGACAGGAGGTTGTTGGCGGCATTGGCCGCCCCTCCCGGCAGGCGGACCAGGTTGCGGCAGTCCACGACAAGGACCGGGGCTTCGCGGGAGATTCTGGATACATGGCCGTAAAGAAATTCGTCGGCGATCATATCGCCTACGACTACGATCGTGCTTTTTGAAAATTTTTTAAGAAGGCTCAGAAGCTGTTTTTGCATTTCAGGAGGCCGAATTTAGCAGAATCGCCGCCAAAGTACAAATATTACCCTTAAACACTGCAAGGTGGAATTTTATATCGTTGATCCTTAACGGCAAAAAACATCGTTGCCGTTAAAGGCCGATCCGACTTTTACAGAATCCATAGGACTCCTTAAACGTGAAGCGACGCTAATTGTTTTTAACGTGCAACG
>JAFGAO010000157.1 GCA_016933615.1 Acidobacteriota bacterium | reverse complement strand
TGCAATAAAGTATAGTATTTCTCAGTAAATCTTTGCACAATAGAGCCGGCCGCAAAATGTGAAATTATTTTTGCGCGAGCCCTAAGTAAAATCGAATGCGCTAACCTATTCCCCCTCGACAGGATGCAATAGAAAATGTCCAAAGATGTTATAGAGAAGATTTGACGGGATTACCACAGGAGGCTGGCTTGATTGAAGCCTCGGATTTTCATAAACACTGCGCGAAGCCGACATCCCTATAAACCGACGTTTGCCCGGCTTATTTCGCCGAATGCTTTTTATTCTCGAAGGCGGCCGGGCCGGGCCGCGGACGGGCGGGTCCCGCGCCGGTTCCCGAGGAAACCGAACAGACGAAACGCGGGCGCGGGACGGCGCCGGGAGTTTCAAATGCGCCGGATTACCTGCTGTGCTCCATGCCCCAGGCTTCGAACATCTTCCTGTAGATGTCCGGCTGCTCAAAGTCGGATTCCATCACCATCTGCTCGTTCGCGAACATGGACTCCCCGTAGAACTTCCCTAAGTCCGCCACGAACCCGTTCAGCCTGGGGGCCGGTATCGAAAACATCATTTCGCCGGGTTGCGTCAGGGCCCGGGCGTACTCGCCGGGATCGGGCAGATTAATCCAGTACTCGTTGTCCAGTATCGGGTTTGTAATGGCGAAGGCGCAGGAGATGGAGAAGAAATTGGACCGGACTCCGGGCCTTTCCTCCTCCTTTAACGACAGGAGCATGTTCCGCAGCTGATTGGTGTCGGAATAGATCAGCACCAGGTCCGGCTCGAAAGCCGCCGTCTTCAGCGGGCCGGTCAGGATTCCGATATATCTGCCGTATTCAAATGTCTTGTACTGCGTTTGGGAGGCCGCGGCGGGCATTTTCGGCGGCTCGGCAAGCCCGTAGGCGAGCAGCGGACCCAGGCACCAGTTGTCGTCCTTGAGCATGGCGACCGTCAGCCGGTCTCTCCTGGACAGGCTGAAAACCTGGCACTGGGCGTAGTGCCTGTTTTTGTCTTTTTTCGGCCGGAAGGCCCCTTCGGGAATTTCGGCTTCCGATTTCAGCATTTTGACCGCTACGGGAGAAGTGTGCAGCCCCAGCAACCTCTCCAGTTCCTCTCCGTAACTGTTGAATTCCTTATGGGAAGACATGGGATGCACCTCCTGGCTGTCCTGTAAGGGAGCGGCGCCGGCGGCCATCCCGCCGGCCGCTCCCGCGATTGCCGTTCCAAGTCCTATTCCAAGCATATGCCGTCTGGTAAAGGATTCGTTCATGAGTCGCGCCTCGCTTTCTATTTCGATGGAGCCATTGTATCTTCGGCAGGGCAAAGATTCTCGTGAAAACGACCCGGGGCGTCACCGGGAATTACGGCAATCCTTCGAGCTGAGGGGAAATCTGGGCTACAGTCCCAGGCGTTTCATTTTCCTCCACAGGGTGCTCGGGCCGATCCCCAGAACGGAGGCGGTTTTGGAGCGGCTGCCCCCCGTATGCGCCAGGACCTTCCGGATGTGCGCCGCCTCCACCTCGGCCAAACTCATTCCGGCAGCCTTTCCGGAGCCGGGTACGGCGCCGGACCCGAAAAGGATTTGGGACGGGAGGTCCGACCGCCGGATGCGGCCGTCTCCCCCGAGCACCGCCGCCCTTTCGATGGCATTGATGAGTTCCCGGACATTCCCGGGCCAGCTGTACCGTTCGAAAAGTTCCAGCACTCCGCTTTCAAAACCCCTATCGGGGAACCCCAGCCGCGAGGCCGCGTGGCGGGCAAAATGGACGGCCAGGGGACGGATGTCCTCAACCCGGCTCCGCAGCGGCGGGACTTCTATTTCAACGACACGGAGACGATAGAGCAGGTCGCGGCGGAAGCGGCCGGCCTCGACCTCTTCATCGAGATCCCTGTGGGTGGCAGCCAGGATCCGGATGTCGACGCGCCTGGGTATGTTCTCCCCCAGGCGGAGAATCTCCCTTTCCTGGAGAACCCTCAGAAGCTTGACCTGGGCGGCAGGGCCGACATCCCCGATTTCATCGAGCAGTATGGTTCCCAGGGCGCCCTGCTCGAACAGTCCCACGCGGTCACGGGCAGCCCCGGTATAAGCGCCGGCCTTGTGGCCGAAGAGTTCGCTTTCAAGCAGCGTCTCCGGGAGCGCGCCGCAGCTGATGGAATAAAGGCGCGAGTCCGCCCGGCGCGAGTGCTGGTGGATGAACCGGGCGACGATCTCCTTGCCCGATCCGGTTTCACCGCGGAGCAGAACGGATGTGTCGTAAGGCGCCACCTTTCGGGCTATCTCGAGCGTTCGCCGGAAAGCGCGGCTCTCTGCCCGAAGCTGGATGGATTCCACGGAATCGAACTCCATAGGCATCTCCCGTAAAAAACTCCGCCCGCAAGAAACGGAAACAGCGCGCCCTCGCAAACAGGGCGGGGATGGATGGGCCCGGGCGTCATTTCCCGCTCTTGGGGTTCGCGCAAAAATAAGTTTATATTTTGGCGCGAGCATTTAGTCTCTCATTCAATATCTTTCATAATAGAATAATAATCTTTCATATTGAATAATTTTTTCTTTATATAACAAAAATGCTTGGAACTACAAACCGTTTAAAAACAAATATATGCAAACGATAAACTTGATGGGAACACTTTTTGAATAGCATAAGGTTTGTAAATGAAACAATTGTTCCGATTTTTTCAATGTCCCTGCACCCGGATGCACAGGCTGTTTCATGAAGAAAAGCACATTCGATTCGGTAATGGGAACCCGTAAGACGCTGCGCTGGCGCATTGTTGTCGTGCTTTTAACCGTTGCCCTCCTGCCCCTGGCGCTGGCCGGGATCGGGTCATGGATCGTTTTCGGCAGGCTGCTGGAAGACAAATCCCTGGACCAGCTCAGGACCATCGTCGAAAACCATGCCCGGGCGATTGAATTCTACCTTCTGGAACGGGAAAACCTGCTTTCAATCGCGGCGGAAACCGCGTCAACCCAACATCTCGGATCGCAAGCGGGGCTTTCCCGGCTGCTGGCCGATCTGAACAGGCTGACGCAGGACGGATTCGTCGATCTGGGACTGATCGACGCCGACGGCAGGCACGCATCCTACGTCGGCCCCTACGATCTTATGGGCCCAAACTACAGGGATGCCGAATGGTTCGGGGAGGTCATGGCATCCGGGGTCTATATCAGCGACGTGTTCCTGGGGAAACGCCAGGTGCCTCACTGCATCGTTGCGGTTCGCTTCGAAGAGGCCGGCCACATGTGGATTCTCCGGGGCACGATCAACAGCAGGAGCTTCGACGACCTGGTTCAGGCGACGACGATCGGGGGTGGAGCGGAGGCGTACATCGTCAATCGGGAAGGCCTTTACCAGACGACGCCGGCGCAGGGCCGTTTGCTCGACGAGGCGCCGCGGGTCGAACGGCTTGTCTTTCGGGGAGTCCGCGACCGCCGGGTTCAGCATGGGATTTCGACCCTGATCCAGGTCACGACTTGGCTGAACAACGACCGCTGGCTGCTGGTTGTCCAGCAGCCGCTTGCCGCGGTCCAGGCTCCGGTCAACCGCGCCATAACGGCGGGCGCGCTGGTTGTAGCGGTGGCGGTGGTGCTGCTGATCGTGACGACTTTCTTCGCCACGTGGCACCTGACCAGCCGGATCGAGAAAGCCAACGCCGAACGGGAAGAGATGTCGCGGGCTTTCGTCCGCTCGGCCAAGCTGGCTTCGATCGGCGAGCTGGCCACGGGCCTGGCTCACGAAATCAACAATCCTCTCGCCATCATCAGCGCCGAGGAGACCAACCTCTCCGATCTCCTTGCCGGGGAGGCCTCCGAGCCGGACTGGCGCCGCCAGGCGCTTGAATCCATAGCGCGCTGCAAGGCCCAGGTGCAGCGGTGCGGCAGCATTACGGGGAAGATGCTGCAGTTCGGGCGCAGGCAGGAGCCCAGGCCCGAGCCGACCGACATTGCGCCGCGCCTGGCCGAAATCCTGGAGCTGATGAAGCGCCGCGCCGCTGTACGCAACGTGGCGCTCCGCAGCGATATCGAACCCGGCCTGCCGCGGGCCCTGGTGGATCCCGTCGAGCTGGAACAGGTCCTGGTCAATCTCATCAACAATGCCGTCGACGCGATGCCGGCGGGAGGGGAAGCCGTCACCGCCGCCCGGCGCGTCGAAAGAGGCATTGAGCTCTCGGTCCGCGACAGCGGGACCGGGATACCGGCCGATATACTGGACCGCATCTTCGAACCTTTTTTCACCACAAAGCCGGCGGGGAAAGGAACGGGGCTGGGCCTGTCGGTCTGCTACGGGATCGTGACGTCCTGGGGCGGCAGCATTCATGCCGAGAGCGAGCCCGGCAAAGGGACGCGGATTCTGATGGTGCTTCCTGCGGAGGCCGGGACGCGGCGGAAACCTGACACGAACGGAACGGAGCAATCATGGAATCCAAAAAAAGAATTCTGAAGATTTTGCTCGTCGACGACGAAGTCGATTTCCTGGCCTCGACGTCCCGGGCTCTGGACCGCAGGGGATTCGATACGGACGTCGCTCCCAACGGGGTGACGGCGCTGGAAATGGTTGAATCCAGGCTTTACGACGCGGTGGTGCTGGACGTGAAGATGCCGGACATCGACGGCATCGACATGTTCCATGAATTGAGATTGAAGCAGCCCGAACTCCCGATCCTTCTGCTGACGGGCCACGGATCCATCGATGACGCGTTTTACACGTCCAAAGAGGGGGTTTCCGATTACCTTTCCAAGCCGGTTGACATGGACGACCTCGCGGAGCACATCAGAAACGCCGTCCGGGCGGGAGAGGCGCCAATAGAAAAAGCCCCTGCGGACC
Organism: Acidobacteriota bacterium; assembly: GCA_016933615.1. Lineage (GTDB taxonomy): Bacteria > Acidobacteriota > UBA6911 > UBA6911 > UBA6911 > UBA6911. The sequence goes on along the minus strand of JAFGAO010000157.1, from coordinate 13,549 downwards.
AGGATTGGGCCTCCGGGGCCCGAGTCCAGGTGCTGCTCGTGGACGACGATACCGAACTGCTCGATTCCATGCGCAAGGTCCTGGGCCGCCGCCACATGGAAGTCCTGGTTGCGGGCAGCGGGCTCCGGGCCCTGGAAATGCTGGGAGAAAACCTGGTCGACGTGATGGTCCTGGATGTGAAGATGCCCGGCATGGACGGCCTGGAGGTCCTCAGGCGGGTCCGGGAGCGGTTTCCTTCCGTGCAGGTGATTCTGCTGAGCGGGCACCCTTCGGTGGACGCGGCGATCGACGGAATCCGGCACGGGGCGAGCGACTATCTCCGCAAACCGCCGAGCATCGACGAGCTTTCCCAGACCATCCACCGGTTGTGCAGGGAGCGGCACCGGGCGATGGAAGAACAGCAGAAGAAACTGATCGAGGAAATTCGGCGGCGCTACCCCGAATGAGGGGCCTCGCCGATTGCGGCACATCCAATTGCCTGGACGGAAACCGGCCGCGCGGTGCGGCTTCCGGATACGTCACTTTTCACGGAGTGCATTCATGATCGATTCAACCGGCAGGAAAGCATCCGCATACGACAAGTACATCGACTACAGGCGCTTCAGCATTGCCGCGGGGCTTTTTGTCCTGATACTTCTGCTCCCGGTTCCCGGCAGCATGCTCGATGTCGCGGTCGAGTACCAGATCGGGCAAACCGCGGTTCAGGAGTACTACGCGCTGGAGCTGTTCGGAAAGCCCGTATCGGATACGGAGCAGTGGGAGCTGCTGACGGTCCAGGCCCTGGAACGCTGCATGATGCAGGGATCGGCCCACAAGGCAAACGTGGTCAAGCGGACGGCCAAAGACCTCAGGGACATGGGAATCCGCTTCGATGAAGCCAATCACCGGAAGTATGAGGCGCACATCGCGGGGATGGACGAGGACCGCGTCCGCGCCCTGCTGACCGGGGGGCGCGAGCTGCGTCACGACCGGCTCGGCTACGCCGATCTCGCCGGCGAGCAGAAGAAGAAAGTGGACGATGCGGCGCGCAGGATCCGGGTCGTCATCGCCATGGTGGCCTTCGTCGTCGCCTGCTTCGTGACCGAGGCGATCCCGCTCCCGGGAGTGGCGTTCTGCATCGGCCTGATCCTGGTGTTTTCCGGAATCGTTTCCCGGCGCGATGTGGCGTCGCTGTACTGGTCCGACGCCTGCTGGTTCATTATGGGCAGCCTGATGTTCGCGGCCGCTTTCGTCAAGACGGGAGTGGACAAGCGCATCTGCCTGATCCTGTTCCGGTCGCTGGCCAAGCCCAGCGCGCGCTGGATCACGGCCATAATGATAATCGTCATCGCCCCGGCCGCATCCTTTATTTCCGACCATGCCCTGGCGGCGATCTTCCTGCCCATCGGCCTGATTCTCTACCACAACAGCCTGACCGGCAAAAATCGCGAGGATCCGGAACTGGCCAAGATGATGATGATCACCATTGCGATGGCGTGCAATATCGGCGGTTTCGGGGCGCCTTCCGGGGGGGCGCGCAACGTGATCATAATGACTTACCTGGAGGACATGTTCGGAATCTCGATCGGGTACGGCCAGTGGATCCTCTTCGGCATGCCCTTCGTCCTGATCATGATTCCCATCCTCTGGCTGGCCGTCAACCTGCGGTTCAAGCCGAAGGTCCGCAACCTGGCGCCCGCCCTGGCGTCCTTGAAGCAGGACATAAGCCACATGGGAAAATGGAGCGGCAAACAGATCCTCGCGATCGCGATTTTCCTCATCATGCTGGCCGGCTGGATCACGGAAGCCAATATCCTCGCGCAACTTCTGGGAGTCCGGCTCGGAATCGGGGTGATCGCCGTGCTGGGTGCGGTCGCCTATCTCCTGACCGGTGTGGTGAACTGGCGCGACTACCATGAGAAAGTGGACTGGGGGGTCGTTTGGCTGTATGCGGGCGCCATCATTTTCGGGCATGTGCTCGACGAGTCCGGGGGGGCCTACTGGATTGCGCGTTCCATCGTGCAAGGCCTGGCGCAAATCGGCCTTCAGTCGGGTGCCGTGCTCGTCTTCACCGCCAGCGCCGTCACCGCCTTCATAACCAACCTGATGGCCGACGGACCCGCCGCCGCCGCGGTCGGTCCCGTCACGCTCAACATGGCGGCCGTAGCCGGCCCCGGCAGCCTGCTCGTTCCTTTCACGGGCCTGGCGACCGCCTGCGCTTCATCCTTTGCCTATCTTCTCGTCATCGGCACTCCGCCCAACGCCATCGTCTACTCGAGCGGTTACCTGGCGGCAAAGGACTTTTTCCGGGTCGGTGTAATCTGCCTGATAGCGGCGTTTGCCGTCCTGCTGCTGATAAGCGCGTTCTACTGGCCCCTGATCGCTTCGAGCAACCTGGCCGGCGCATGATCCGGTGATGGAGGAACCCATGGATAAAAATAAGAACCTGGATTTGCTGCTGGTCGACGATGAACCGGACTTCCGGCGGGCCACCTCGACAGCCCTCATCCGGCGCGGGTTCACGGTCAGCGAAGCCGCCAGCGGCGAGGAAGCCCTGGAGAGGATCGCGCGAAAGCGTCCGGATTTCGTCGTTCTCGATCTGAAGATGCCCGGGATGGGCGGCATCGAAACCCTGCGCAGGCTGCGCGAAACGGATGCCTCGCTGCCCGTGATCATCCTGACGGGACACGGGGATGTCGGCTCGGCCATGGCCGGGATCCGGCTGTCGGTGGCGGATTTTCTTCAGAAGCCGGTGGACATCGACCAGCTGGCGGCGCGCATCCGGGCGCTGCTGCGACACGGCGAGGACCGTCCGCTGAGGGAAAGGTCCATCCGCGAAATGATGGTCAGCCCCGCGCACTATCCCAGGCTTTACGACGACCAGCCCGTAACCGATGCGCTGAGCGTTTTGCGGAAGGCTTTTTACCGGCCGGCCAGGGAGGGGGATCTTTCCGGCCAGGTCCGCTCCGCGCTTGTCTATGACCGGCAGGAGAATTTTCTGGGGCTCGTCCGTTTCATCGACCTGCTCAAGCTGGTGCTGATGCCTTTCCTGGAAGATTCGCCCTACACCACCTACTTTACCGGCATGTTCCTGGCGCGATGCAAGGTTCTGGGCAAAAGGAGCCTCCGCGAGCTCCTGACGGAAAACATAACCATCGAGGCCGACGCGCCTCTCATGCAGGCCGTGCACCTCATGGTCCGCCACTCTCTGATAAATCTCCCCGTAATGGAGGAGGGGCGGCTGGCCGGGATTCTCCGGGAACGGGATGTCGTGCTGGAAATCGCCTGCAACGCCGAAAGCCTCTGAAAAGGGGAAAGAAAGACCCCGGGTCCGGATGCGGCTCCGGACAGCCGGGCCGCAGTCACTCCATAATCTTCAGGACGGGCCTCCTGCGGAGGAATTGCGGTTTTTAACTGTAAATAAATCGTAAAGGACGGGCAGCACGATCAGCGTGAGGACGCCGGAACTGAGAATGCCGCCGAGCATGGATATGCCGGCCCCGTTTCTCGTTTCCGCCCCGATCCCCTGCCCGAAGGCCAGCGGCAGCATTCCCAGGACCGCCGCGATCGTGATCATGACCACCGGACGGAAACGTTCGCAGGCGGCTTCGATCATGGCTTTATGCCGCGGTACGCCCTCCCGGACATGCACGTTGAATTGATCCACTATCAGTATCGCGTTGTTGACCACGATCCCGATCATCATGACCACCGACATGATTTCGAAGATGCCCAGGCTGTTGCCGGTCCAGAACAGGCCCCATACGGTTCCGATCAGGGCCAGGGGCACCGTCACCAGGATCATGGCGGGCTGTTTGAAGGATTCCAGGATGGCCGCCAGCATAAGAACCACGAGCACCAAGGAAATGATACCCGCCTCCGCCAGGCCCTCCAGCCCTTCGGCCATGACTTCGTAACGCCCCGCGAACTGGTAGTCGTACTGCGGGGGGAGACCGCCCTCGGTGTCGACGGTTTCGCTGATCCGGTTGACGGCGGTGCCCAGAGGCAGCCCGGGATCCAGGTTCGCGAACACTTTCGACACGCGGCGCTTGTCTTTCCGGGTCAGGAGCACGGGGGCGCGCCCCTCCTCGACATATGCCAGGGCATTCAGAAGTACGGGCCGCCCGGGCTCCCCGGGAAGCAGGAAGGCGTCGACCTGTTCTTTTCCGGTCTCTTCCCGCAGCTTGACGACGATGTCGTAATTGCGCGCGTCTTTTTTGAACGTGCCGGCGGTTAACCCCTCCAGGTTGGCTCTCAAATTCAGGCCGATTTCCGTCGCCGGGATTTTCCTGTCGGAAAGGACCTCCCGCCGGGGGAGAATTCTCAGTTCCGGTTTGCCGGATCGCACGGTGGTGTCGATGTCGCGGATCCCGCGGAAAGGCGCAATGAGGCCGCCTGTCTTCAGCGCGAGGCCGTCGAGAATGTCGTATTCCTCACCGATGATTTCGAGTTCTATATCGCTGCTCTGCCCTCCTACGATGACGGGGATATTCACGGTCACGATGGCCCCGGGATAATCCTCGAGGCGCGACCGGACCTCGCCGAGTATGTCCTGCATGGTCAGGCCGCGCTCGTCCCGCTCGGAGAATTTGAGCAGTAGCTGAGCCAGATGAACCCCCTCGGAAGTCTGCCCGATCGTTCCCTCCACCTTGCCGATTGTGGTCAGCACGTGCTTGAGCTCCGGTACGCCGCGCATTCTGCTTTCGGCCTCCCGGACGCGCCGCGCCGTCTGTTCCAGGTTGTACTCGGTCGGGAATTCCAGCTTGACGAAGAGCTTTCCCTGGTCCGCTTCGGAAACCATGCTCGTTCCCAGCCACCCGGCCGCGGACATTGAAAGCAGGAAAAGCCCGGCGACGAGCAGAATTATCAATACGGCGGCCGGACGATGGCGTTCATTAAACTCGAGCAGCGCCCGGTAGGCCCGGATCACGCCTTCGAATCCCCGGTTCCAGCCCCTTTCCATGAAGCGCAGCAGGGATCTTCCTTTTTCTCCCGGCGGCACGAGCAGGACGGAACAGAGAAGGGGCGTGAGGGTGAACGAAATCAAAAGCGACACCGCCGTCATGATCAGCATGGTCAGGGCCAGGGCCTTTATGAAAAGACCGATCATGGAATGCATCATGACGAGGGGGAACAGGACCACCACATTGGTGCCCACGCTTGCCAGAACGGCAATGGCCGCTTCCGACGTGCCCAGGCGTGCGGCGTCCCGGGCGTTCCCGGTTCTGGAAAAGCGTTTGACGATCGCTTCCAGAACCACGATGGAATTCGTGACCAGGATTCCGACGGACAGGCCGACGGCGATCATGGTGGATATGTTCAGCGTCAGGTTGGACAGGTCCATGAAGAACAGGCCGATGACGATCGTCAGCGGCATGGTGATGCCTACCACGATCAAAGACCGCACGTTGTACAGGAAGAGGAAGAGTATCAGCGAGGTCAGCAGGATGCCCTGGACGACGTTGATCCAGGCGCTGTGGTTCATCGCTTCGATAAAGCGGCCGTCGTCGGCCACCCATACCAGTTCCAGGCCTCCCGGGAGGAACCGCTCCAGGTCCGTCATCGCGGCCTTCACGGCGCCGACCACCTCCACGGCGTTGGCGTCCGACTTTTTGATGGCCCTGATGGCGACGGCCGGCCGGCCGTCGATCGATGCCTGCTGGCGCATTTCATCGGTGGCCATGACGGCCGTTCCGAAATCTTTGATCCTGGAGCGCTGCCCGCCTATATTGGCTATTTCCAGCTCCCCGATGTCTTCGATATTCTCATAATCGGCGTCGAATTTGACCGAATATTCAACGCTCCCGTCCCGTAAGTTTCCGGCCGGTATGGTGCGCACGCCCTGTTGGATCGCGCGCACGACATCCATGCCGGACAGTCCGCGCGCCGCAAGCTTGCGCCGGTCGAGCTGCACCTGAACCTCCCGTTTCGCCCCGCCGACCAATTGGACGTCGGCGACGCCGGGTATGGTCGTGATCCGGTCCCTCAGCGTGTTGTCCGCATAGTCGTAGATCTCGTCGATCGGGAGGTCCCCGGTGAGGGCCAGGTTGACGATGGGCGCGGCGTTGATGTCGAACTTCTGGATTATGGGATCCTCGACGTCTTCCGGGAAATCGGCCCGGATCAGGTCGAGCTTCTCGCGGACGTCCGTGGCGGCGATGTCGACGTCGACGTCCAGGTGGAATTCCAGAAGAGTCTGGCAGAAGTTTTCCATGGAGGAGGATGTAACATGTTTCAGCCCGTCGACCGTGACCACGGCATCCTCGATCCGCTTGGCGATGTCGGTCTCGATCTCCTCCGGCGTCGCTCCGGGATACGCGGTAATAACGGTAATATAGGGGACGTCGATCTTGGGCATGAGCTCCAGTCCCAGTTTGCGGGCGGAGTTCAAACCCAGCAGGGTGAGCGTTATGATGAGGGCGCCCATCGCGATGGGCCTTTTTACCGATGCCTCGGAAAGAAACATCACCGATCCTTCCTGATGACCGTAATCCCGTCACCGTCCTCTAGCAGGTCCTTGCCTGCCGTAACCACGCGGGGATCCGCCCCGAGATCCCCCTCGAGTATCTCGACGAAGCCGTCCGTTTCCAGGCCGGTCCGGACCGGGACCATGCGGGCCGTGTTGCCGTCGGCGATAAAAACGACGGATCCGCCGGCCCGGGCCAGAACGGCTTCTCTGGGGACTCCAAGACCTTCCCGGCTGTCGAGGACCACTTCCATCCGTGCTATTCTTCCCGGCACAAGCCCGTCCGGCGGCTGTTTCACGTCGCATCGGATTTCAAACGTTCTCAAATCCGAAGTGACGGTCGGGCTTTTATAGGAAATCCGTTGATCGCGCAGCTCGATGCCTCCTACCCGTATATGAACCCTCGTTTTCCCGGGTAAAACCCGATCGAAGGCTTCTTCGGGCAGGAAAGCCGATATCTCCGCGATCGACAGATCCTCTATGTGCAGGACCGGGGTCCCGGCCGCCGCCATTTCACCCGGCTCCATCAGTCTTTCCGTCACCACGCCGCTGATGGGCGGGCGCACCAGCGAATCCCTCAAATCCTTCTCCGCAATCGCCAGATTCGCTCTCGCCTGTTCCCGCCGCTTTTCGGCGAGTTCGACGCTGATCCGGGCGTGTTTTTGCGCCGCCGACATCTGCAGGAACTGCGATTCTTTAATTTCAAACGCGCTGTCGGTTACGGCCTTGTCCTTTTCATAAAGTCGTTTATAGCGCTCGTAGTCGAGCCTGACCTGATGGTAATCCGCCTGGACCTGCTCAAGGTAAGCCTGCCGTTCCAGAACCGTATGCTCGGCGACCGCAAGCTCCTGCCCGGACGCTTCCACCGCCTTGCCGAGTTTCAGCGAGTCCGTCTGAAAAAGATCGGTTTCGCCCGCAACGACGCGGTCCCCTTCGTCGACGAATATGCGGTCCAGCGGCCCGGGGATGCGGGCCGAAACGTAGGCGCTGTTCTTCGCCTGCACGTTCCCGGTAGGGGAAAGAACCGACGCAAAGGTCATGCGCCGGGCGGTTTCCAGATAGACGGGCCTGCTCTCGGATGATTCTCCCGCGTCCTGCGCGGCGGGACCGTTCCCCTGATCATTGCGGCACCCGGCCATGCAGGCGCATAGAATCAAGGCAACCGTCACGTGCGCGTAAACGATTCCCTGCTTGAACATAATTAGGGTCCCTTCCCGGTTCGGCCCAGTACGTCGGCCAGTGTGGCCAGGGCGACCTGCTGCTGGTACCTGGCCACGGTAACGATGAAACGGGCCTGATCTCTGTTTTTGACGGCTTGCAGTATCTCCGAAAGCTGCAGCAGCCCTTCCTCCCACCGCGCGCTGGCTTCCCGGAAGCTTTCCTCGGCGGTCGCCGCATTCATTTCCGCGACCTGCAGTTGATCGGACGCCTGTTCCGCCCTGTTGCGGGCTCGAAGCACCTCGAGCATGATCATCATGCAGGTCTGTTCGCGTTCGATGAAAGCCGCTTTTTCCCGCTCCCGGGCCGCCCGATATCCGAATACATTCTGGAAGCCGTCGAAGACGGTAAGGACGGTTGAAACGCCGTAAGTCCATACGCTGGAATATTTCAGAAACGAGTCGCTGCTGTAGGAGAAGCTGCCGATCCCGAAAATCCGCGGCAGGAAGGCCGCGATCGAGTTCCGGATTTCCTGCCTGCGGATTTCCAGTGTGCGGTCGTCGATGTGAAGCTCCAGCCGGTTCGTGAGCGCTTCCAGGATGTCTTCCCCAAGGTCCCGCACGACGGCGGGTGCAAACGGCATTTCCGTTTTCAGTTCCAGGTCCGCGAAAGGCGACAGGCCCATCACTTCCAGAAGGTTGGCCCTGTATTCCGTTGAAACCCGTTTCATGTTTTTCAGCGAGAGCCGGCTTTCGAGCAGGAGCGTTTCCACCTCCCGGCGCTGGGAAGGCATGACGAGCCCTTCCCGCTCGAAAGCTTTCGTCTCCTTAAGCAGCGCCTCCGCGCTGTTGGCCGCCACCTGCAGATACCCTTGCGCCTCTTCAAGCGCCAGGGAGGCAAAATAGAGCGCGGTCGCCTGCAGCGAAATCAGTTGACGGGTTCTCTGCTGGACCAGGTCGCGGATGTCCTCGCCTTTGAGGCGCATATCGTACAGGTACCAGGCTTGCGGGAGGAAGACCGGCTGCTGGAGCTCGATCGCCATTTGGGCCACTTCCTGGTCGGAAAGCTGGATCGGGCCGCCGCCCGTCTCTCTCAGCTGGGGCCTGTCGGTTCCTGAGAAGGAGAATCGGAGCCCGATATCGGGAAGAAAATTCCCGAAGGCGATTTTCCGATCCAGCGCGGCCAGGCGTTTTTCAATCTCGAGCGCCTGAAGGTCCAGGTTATTGGCCAGGGCTACATCGATGCAGTCGCTGAGGGTCATCGGCCCGCCGGGAAGGGTTTGAACAGTCCTCTCATCGAGGCGGCCCGGAAAAGAACCGGCATGCTCCACCCTGGATATTTTCGCGGCGCATCCCGTTGAAAGAACCAGCAACGCGAGAAACAGGAAAGAGCGCGGCGTGCGCCGATAACCGTCACGGTTTGTTGAAAGGGCTTTTTTCATATGTCTTTTCACCCGCGACCGGCGGCAGGACCGGCCGCGGCGGTTTGGGCCGTCGAACCTCTTGTGAATATATCCAAAATCATATCCGCCTGGAGGCCGTCCGGGAACGCCTCCGGATAATCCATCCAATGGAACAGGAAGGCTTCGCTTAAGCCCTGGAGCGCGAGCGTCAAATGCACCGGATCCAGCCTGCGAAAGATCTTTTTCTGAACCCCTTCCCGCATAACCGAAGCGACTTTTTCATCGAGCTCATTCATTACGCGGCGCGCGTCATTGCGGAGCTTGGACCGCAGGTTGAAGCTTTCGCCGCGGGTTTCCGCGATGAAGATCCGGATCAGGGAGGTGTTGTCCAGGAAAAAGCGTATCCCGTTGGACAGGAACTCGCGGATCCTTTCCAGGACATCCGCGTCCTTTTGCAGGGCCCGGAACTGCATTCCGGCGTATTCTTTGCATTTTTCCAGAACGAGGGAATGATACAGGTCTTCCTTGTTCTTAAAAAAGTTGTACAGGGTGCCGATGGAAAATTCGGATTTCATGGCAATCTGGTGCATGGTCACATTGTGGTAGCCGTTTGCCGTGAAAAGCTCCAGCGCCGCATCCAGAATTTCCCTGCAGTAGCCGGCTTTCAGCCTTTCGCGCCGGGAAAGCTTTTTCTCCCGCATTTTCCCCGCCTCCATTCATACCGCCGATAAGGAGCCGCGGCAGTATGTGAACTATACGTCACAAATTGTGAAGTTATTATATAAAATGAATAAGATGTCAATATTGAATTCAATAGTAAAATGGATCCGGAAAGACAAAAAACCGGGACACGCGGCCTTTTCAATAAAACCGGGGACCATCGTTTTTGGGCAATGAATATTCCGAAGGCCGGCCCTTTCTTTCCCTGCCTTTGTCTGCAGTCCCTATCGAGGTGACCGTATTTTGAAAATGCATATCGAAGAAATATTAAGGAAAACACGGTCAGGCGGCATGCCGTCGAGAGAAGAACTTATCTGCCTGCTCGGCCTCGATCCCGCATCGGTCGAAACGTATAGCGTCATGGCGGAAGCAGCCCGCATCTCGAAAGAGCTCTCCGGCGGCAGGGCCGAGGTACACGCACAGTTTGCGGTCAATCTCGCGCCGTGTTCCTGCAACTGCCTCTTCTGCTCTTTTGCGGAAACAAACAAAATATTTCACGAAGCGACGGAACTGGCTTCCGGCGAGGCCGTCGCCTGCGCCCGACGGTTCGAGGCGGAAGGGGCAAACGCGGTATACATGATGTCGACGGCCGGGCACCCCTTTGAACGCTTCCTGGAAACAGCGCGCGAAGTTAAAAATAACCTGAAACCGGAAACGGTACTGATCGCCAACGTGGGGGATCAGTCGCTCAAAAATTCCATCAGGCTGAAGGACGCCGGGTTTTCCGGCGTCTATCACGCCGTCCGCCTGCGCGAGGGGACCGACACAACCCTGCCGGCGGAAAAAAGGAAACGGAGCATCCGCAATTTTCAGGAAGCCGGCCTGGACGTCGGAACCTGCGTGGAGCCGGTGGGCCCGGAGCACACGAATGCGGAGCTGGCGGACATGATTCGATTCACCGCCTCTTTCCATCCGGCCTACAGCGGCGCCGCAAGACGCATCCCCATACCGGGAACCGCAATAGCCGGGCGGGGCCTCATCAGCGAGTGGAGGATGGCGCAAATAGTGGCCGTCACGCGGCTGGGAATGCCGCGGACCGTGATGGGCCACTGCACCCATGAGCCCTGCGCCCTGGGCGCGATCGCCGGGGCCAACCTCTTCTGGGCGGAAGCGGGCGCCAATCCGCGGGACACCGAAGAAAAGACGGAGGAAAGCCGGGGGGAAACCGTAAACAGCTGCCGGACCATTTTCAGCGAAAGCGACTGGGGGGTCTGGGAGGGACGGTCGCGCTACTACGAGAACGCGGACTCGCCCCGGCGGTTTTAAAAACAGCTTACCAACACATAGCATCGCAAGCCGGCGCGAGACCGCGCAAGGAATCCGATCCCGGAACAGCGGCATATTCCCGCTTACGCAATGCTATTCATTCAATTCCGCGGGCGGAGGGAAGGTCGCCTCGCCCGTGTTGCGGACGACTACCTGATATATTTTGCCCGGCTGCAGCTTCTGGGAAATGGCCTGGCCGTGCATGGCTTTCACCTGTTTCTCTCTTGCAAGCCTTTCGTCATTGCCGACTTCCCAGAACCGGCGCCATAAATCCCGCTCCCAGGCGCTCTGGGCCTTCTCGGCGGCATAGATCTCCGGAGCTTTCCCGGGTTCATCCAGAGAGTGGCCTTCATCCGGCGTAACCCTGTTGGTGAAGATGCGCTGAAAAAAGACCAGCGCCTTGCCGCGCAGCGGGTCCCCTTCCCTGACAAAATGATCTTCGAATTTGATCACGAGAGAGTCTACGTAGATCCGGTCGCCCGGCAGCTCGAATTCCTGGTCCTTTCCGATCGGCGTTCCATCGGGATCCACTTCGGTGAAGCGGATCCTGTTGATTACGGTTCCGTCGGCACCCGCGCGCTGATCCAGGACCTGGATGTGGGCGCGGCGTTCCTGGTGCTGCAGCAGGCGCAGGTACGTGTTCAGGCGCTCATTGTCCGCTTCCAGTTCGCCGATGCGTTCGTCCTTTTCGCGCAACCTTGCTTCCATGGCGATGCGCTCCTTGACCACCAGGTGATAGGAGAGGTACACCGCGCCGGAACAGACTGCGGCGAAAAGCAGCAGATAAATACCCGTTCTCAGCGACATCCGTTTGCCTTCCGCCATCGGTTCACCTCCTTCATCCATGGCGCTCCTCCCTGCAGGGAGCCGTTACCGCATTCATTTTAGCTCAACATGCCCGTCTCACACACTGAAAAGGGGGTATCCCGGAACCGCCCGTGCTTCCGCGGTCACGGTGTTTGCCGCCGTCGGCTCCCCCCGCATCCTTCCCGGATCAATGACCGGCTGCGTAATTTCGACTGCAAAGAGTTGCTTTCACTCCGGGGTTTTCGCTGAGACGGGATTGCGCCGGTTCAGTTTGGGAAATCGTGCAAAGCAAGATACAGGATGCATTCCATGAGCCCGCCTGTTTTCGCCTGTCCTTATCGACAAGTCCCGCAAGATGAACACAAGTTTCCCGCCGAACCTTTTACGGAGTATTGTAAAATCAAGACAAAGGGTTCAATGAAAATGACACAGGATCTCTTATCAGGAACCGATGACCGGTTGCGATAGGAAAGTAGCAATTTCAAAGACGGGCGCTCCCTATGCAAAGGACATTGCCTGCTTTTTTCTTCCGGAAAAGCAAAGTGATCGAAGTTTGGGAAATCCGCCGTCGGGGAGGAGTATGAAGAAGGCATTTGCAGTCTTTTATGCGGCGGTCGTGGCGGCCTGCTATACGGCCGTTTCGGCGCAAAACCGGACCTATGGCCAAAGAGAGATGGATCCACTTGTTTCCTCCGAATGGCTGGCGGCCCGTCTCAACGGTGGGAACCTGCTGGTTATCGATATTCGCAGCGCAGATGAATATTCCAAAGGGCATATTCCCGGTTCCGCGAATGTTCCCACCGACCGCTGGTGGGTGACCCGGAATCAGCTTCTTCTCGAGCTCCCGGACCCGGGCGGGCTGCGCGATCGTATCGGGCAAGCCGGAATCCGCACGGATTCAAAAGTCGTTTTAGTGAACAAAGTCGACACGGATTTCGACCGGGCCCATCTCCCGCGCGTGGCCTGGACCCTTATCTACGGCGGAGTGCAGGCGGTCTCCATCCTGGACGGCGGTTTGAATAAATGGATATCAGAAGGAAGGCCTGTTTCCACCGATCCGTTCGCTCCCCGGGAGGCGGCATATGAGGGTGTGATTCAGGAAAAGATCCGCATTTCAAAGCCGGACCTGGTGCGGATCCTCTCTTTCTCCGGTTCGGAAGCTGCGGCGATTATAGACAGCCGGGCGCCCGGAGATTTTTTCGGCGTTTCCGCGATGATGCCGTCCTCCAAAAGCGGACATATTCCCGGAGCAGCCTGCCTTCCGGTTGATTGGGCTTTTACGGCCCTGGGGGCATTCAGAAAGACTGAAGAACTTGAAGCCATGGCCAAAGGAGTTGTCGGAAGCGACCGCGACCGGCAAATCATAGTTTACTGCGGAGTCGGCGGCTATGCCGCGACCTGGTGGTATATATTTTCGGAAATGCTGGGGTATCGGAACGCCCGGGTTTACGACGGCTCCATCCAGGAATGGATCATGGATCCGGAGGCCCCGTTGGTCCGGTACGAATGGTAGTCTATAAGGTCCGCTCACTGCCTGAGTCGCCCGCTTCTTAAAAAGGATGATTTTGCATACACTTATAGGTCAGCCAAAGGAGCAGCAAATGCTTTCTATCCTTTCGAAAAGAATTATTTGCGCCATACGTCCCATGCCGGGATTACGGTTGTTCTTTCTTGTTGCTATTTTTTTCTTTTCAATTCTGCATTCGCCCGGAATGGCGGAGACGGCGTCTGCCGAATTCAAAACCTATCTA